>CANQTO010000045.1 GCA_947626785.1 uncultured Oscillospiraceae bacterium | reverse complement strand
TTTCGTTTATGTCGGTGCTATTGCTATCTTGTTGAAATAATACAACCGTTTCCCATTTTTAAAACAAGCCCTAGTATTGCCTCTCAAATTCACTTTGCAAATTTTATTGGAAAACAGATGGTAAAAAAAGGAGTAAAAGTTATATTAACGACGCATTCCCCATACATATTAAGTAATATAAGAAACGAGAATATAAGGATAGTAAGTCGTATGGGAAATTATGTATCAATAATTACTCCTTCTGAAAATCTCCCGGCAGAAGTGATTCTTGGATTAAACGAAAACAACACCGGTACTTTTTTTGTAGAGGACCGAGTTGCAGCAGAGTTTCTTACTGTTATTTTAGAAGATAGGAGTCCTTATTTATTAAGAACATATACGATAGATGCTGTAGGAGGGGAAGCGGAAATTACCCACCGCCTTTCGTTTCCTTATAGCGATAAAATAAAATATAAATTTATTGGAGTATACGACGGAGACATGAGGCCTTCCGTTGATTTATCAAAATTAAATTGGAAGCATTGTTTCTTGCCTGGAGATCAAGCATTTGAAGAGATTCTACGGGACCTAATACACAAACCAGGAAATATTGAAAAAATATGTGGTTATCTTGCTAAGGATAAAAATGAAGTAATAGCAGTTCTTGCCAGGATTGATGGATTAGATTGCCATGATTGGTTTGAAGAATTTCGAAAATCTCTTGCCGTTGAGGGTAAATTTCTGTTAACAGCATTTTATCAGACGTTGTTAAAGGATACAGAGTTAATTGACAACTTTGTGAGGGACCTCGAAGAAATTTTGCGTGATTAAACACATTACTGCTAACATTGCCCAGTGGTTGAGTGCGCCGAAAATGAATACCGTTTGTTTTTGCGCATTACAAAGTTATCCACCATTTCCTTTCTCTGATTTATGTGATTGTGCTGGACAAGTCCACGCCATGAGTATCAGTAAGAAAGGAACATCCTTTTGCCCAACCGAGGAAATAAGCGATTAGATAATCCTGGTATTTGCTCACTTGAAAAAGCGGAATTTTCTTTTTGTGACCAAGAAATGATATAGGAGGCGTGAATTTATGACAAAAACGAAGGTATTTGTGATAATGCCTTTTACTGATGAATTCTTTGAATCGTATGAAATGATAAAAGAACACTTTAGTGAAAATTTTGAGTTTTCCCATGCGGGAGAGGAAGACAATCAACAAAATATATTAGCAGATATTATTCCTCCAATATATAATGCTGATATAGTTCTAGCAGACCTAACAGGCCTTAACCCCAATGTAATGTATGAATTGGGAATTGCACATGGTTTCAATAAAAAAACCGTATTGATAACTCGCGATGAACTTAGCAATCTTCCGTTCGATTTAAAACAGTATAGAGCAAAGGACTATTCTACTCACTTCAAAAAATTTTACGATTTAATAGTATATCTTGAAAAAATCCTAAATGGGGCAAGAGATGGAAGCGTCATTTTTAACAATCCTGTTGGGGATTTTGCTGATCGTAGAAAGATAGCTCCTGAAAAACTATTTATAAAAGAAACGATTAAAGTCGATATTCCAGAAGGAGAAAAAGGCTTTTTAGACTTTTTAGCTGAAATTGAAGAAAATAGTATTGAGATGACAAATGATATTCAAAAATTGCCTCTAGAAATGCAAGAAATGAATGAGGGCGTGAGTATCTGTGCAAAGGAAATTGAAAGAGTAACTAAAAACGGGGGTAAGGGTACAGCTTCTTTCGTTAGAAAACAATCGAAAAAAGCTGCTTTGCATATAGAAACATTTAGCAAACAATTAAAATTACATAATCTTACACTTTCTTCATACTGGTCAAGCATTGAAACGAACACTTTTGGCTTGCTTGAAAATAATATAGCAACAAGATCAGAGAATAGAGAGTCTCTTGCTGGATATATAAAAAGTTTATATCACTTGAAAAACGCAATTGCTTCTTCAAACGAGTCAGTCCAAACTTTTAAAAACAGATTATTAAAGAATATAGGGGTAGAGAGAAGCATGAATCAGGCTATTCGCTTTTTAGATCAAGATCTGGCAACTTATCTGGATATGACTGAGCAAATGGCAAGTTCAATAGAAAGAATAATTGAAAAAAGTCGATTTATCATAGGTGACATTACCTTAGATAACTCACCTGTAAAATGTTAAGTTGTTTGCTTTTATGATCTTTAGCATTGGCATATGAAATAGATACAATTTTTGAATATAGGAGATAATCATAGAACAAATATGGACAATTATATGGTGGCAATTAAGGATATATTAGTAATACTTTCACCTATAGTAATTGCTTACATAAGCTATAGAAGCAATAAAAAATCAAAGCAAGAAATTCAAGAAGAAACATCACAAGTGTTGCAACGCATCAACGCCGAATTAGAAAGTCAAAAAATGTTGGCTTCATGGAATAATTCTTTGCCACAAACTAATGAATATTCTAAATTAGCAGGTGTAGAACGTTACGGTAACATTTGCGCGTTGCCGGGGATGATAGCTAATATACGGGAGGCTTTAGCTACTGATAGTCTCTCTCTGGAGTCCGTGCGTGATCTTAAAATAATGATGGGAAAAATAAATCTTCCAGCTGAAGATGAAAGCCTATTCCCATATGAAATTCCTTATCTGCTATCATACAAACAATTGGTTAAGGATATTGACAATATTCTTTTGAAGGCGGAAAATGATCAGCAGGCATTATAATTGTTATCTGAGTACAATTGCCCTTGCCAACAAAATTGATAGCTTGACCCTGATAGATTTTTGATAGCAAAAATTTGGATAGACAATAGGATAAGTATAATCTGTATCACGAAAAACCACGCCATATTAAATTTTCTAAGCAAAAAAGCTTAGAAAACGATTTGACTCGGCGAGTACGAGTGAAATTTACCCCGGGAGGATCTTCTCATGCCAAAAAACTCACCCCTTGAAGATGCGGTGGAATACGCTCTGGCCTCAGTTAAGCTGGAGGGCTTCCAGGTGACGGAGCAGACGAGGGAGGACTGCCTGCGGCTTTTGAAGGGTGAAGTCTCGGCCGAGGAGCTGGTGCGGGAAATAAGCGCTCAGGCTTCCGAGAAGGCGGAAGAGAGTAAGGAGGAAAACCATGGCTGAGGTGACGATCCGCCCCGCGGAGCGGGGCGATGTGGGGCTGATCCTGCATTTTATCCGAAAGCTGGCGGAGTACGAAAAGCTGTCCGGCCAGGTGGTGGCCACGGAGGAGCTGCTGGAGGACTGGCTCTTTGACAAGCAGAAGGCCGAGGTGCTCTTCGCCTGCGTGGACGGCCGGGAGGCGGGCTTTGCCCTGTTCTTCCATAACTTCTCCACCTTCCTGGGCCGGGCGGGCATCTATCTGGAGGACCTGTACGTGGACGAGGCCTGGCGGGGCCGGGGCTGCGGCAAGGCCCTGCTCCGGGAGCTGGCCCGCATCGCCCTGAAACGGGGCTGCGGCCGGCTGGAGTGGTCCTGCCTGGACTGGAACACCCCCGGCATCGGCTTTTACCTCTCCCTGGGGGCAAAGCCCATGGAGGGCTGGACGGTCTACCGGGTGACAGGGGATGCTTTAAAGGAACTTGGTACATAAAAAGAAGGCTGCACCATGCAGCCTTCTTTTTATAGTTCTAGTTCTTAATTTAAATTCAACCGTTTTTGCAGGGGCAGGACCGTCAGCAGGTACAGCAGCGCGCCTTGCAGCAGATCCTGGATGCTCATATGGATCATGAAGCCGTGCAGGAAGCGCAGCATCTCCCCCTGCTCGTAGAGGATCACAGATTCCAGGTGCAGTTGGTCGGCGGCCAGCCCGAACAGGGACCGCAGGAGCATCAGGCCAAAGCGGATGGCGATGTAGAAGACAATGGACAGCAGCATCTTGTTTTTGGAGAAGCTGTGCCCGATGGCCATGGCCGCGTAAAACAGCAGGCACTGGCTCATGCAGCCGGTCAGCAGGACCAGCAGCAGTTCCGCGCCGTAGCTCACCAGGTCCCAGGAGGTAAGGGCCGTCTGCTCGATGGCCTTCCGGACCGACTCTCCTATGTAGGGCAGGAACCGGAGGATCTCCTCCAAGCCCATGTCGGCGGCGAGATGGAAGACCGTCAGCAGCATCAGGCCTGTGCAGACCAGCCCAGTGAGGAAGAGCCAGCAGCAGGCGGCGATCAGCTTGGACCAGACCAGGGAGTGGACGCTGACCGGCAGGGTGAACATCAGATAGCCCTCGTCCCTCAGCAGGTTTTTATAGAAGCGGTAGATCACGATGACCACGGACAGCACCGCCGCCGCGAAGAGGCCCAGGAGGAACAGGACGATCACAAAGCCCAGGATCAGGTTCACGATGACGCTGTCTGTATAGTCTATCCCCCGGAAGGAGAGGTTGGCCATGCCCGCCAGCAGCGCCAGAGCCCCCAGCATGGGCAGCATGATCCGCCCGGTGGCGTGGAATTCATGCTTCAAAAGCTTGCCTAACATCTGAACACCTCCCTGAAATAGCCGTCCACGCTCCGGCCGTACTTGGTCCGGATGTCGTCCACGGAGGATTGGAGCACCACATGCCCGCCGTTGATGAGCACCACCTCGTCCAGCACCGGCTCCACGTCGGCGATCAGGTGGGTGGAGATCACCACCGCCGCCTCCGGGTTGTAGTTGCGGATGATGGTGTCGAGGATATAGTCCCGGGTGGCCGGGTCCACGCCGCCGATGGGCTCATCCAGCAGATACAGCTTGGCGGCCCGGCTCATGACCAGGATCAGCTGCACCTTCTCCCGGGTGCCCTTGGACATCTGCCGGATGCGCATGGTCTCGTCGATGCCCAGACGCCCGAGCATATCCTGGGCCTTGGCCCGGTCAAAGTCCGCGTAGAAGTCCCCAAAAAAGTCCATCAGCTGCCGGGCGCTCATCCACTCGGCCAGAAAGGCCTTGTCCGGCAGGTAGGAGACCAGAGCCCGGGTCTTGGGCCCCGGCGCCTGGCCGGCTATCCGCAGCTCCCCCTCGTTGGGGGTCAGCAGGCCGTTTGCCAGCTTCAAAAGCGTAGTTTTGCCGCTGCCGTTGGGCCCCAGAAGGCCCACCACCCGGCCCGGCTCGATGGAGAGGTTCACATTCTCCAGGGCCTGGACTGCCCCGTAGCGCTTGCCCAGGCCGGTACATTCAAGTATCGCCGCCATTGTTTTCCTCCTTCATGTTTTCCCGGATCAGGGCGAGCAGCTCCCCGCCCTGAAAGCCCAGCTTTTCCATGGCCTCCAGGAAGTCCCGGACCTGCCGGGCGGCCAGGCCCTTCTTCACCCCGGCGATCTTCTCCGCCTCCTCGGTGACAAAGCGGCCCGCCGTGCGCTGGGTATAGACCAGGCCCTCCCGCTCCAGCTCCTGGAGGGCCCGCTGCATGGTGTTGGGGTTCACCCCCGCCTCGGCGGCCAGATCCCGGACCGAGGGCAGCCGCTCCCCAGGCGAAAAGCCGCCGGAGACCAGGGCCAGCTTGATCTGCTCCATGAGCTGGGAGTAGATGGGCAGATCATTTCGTATGCTCCACTCCATCAGAATGGCTCCTTCCCGTGTTATTGTATTAAACAATTAATACAATAACACAAAAGAAAAGCCCTGTCAAGGGGCTTTTGGGAAAAACTTTGCCCCGCAGTTGCCTTCAACTGCGGGGCAGAGACTTATTTTGCTTTTCGCCGCTTCAGGAGCCGCCGGGCGGCCTCCCACAGGAGGCCGAAGCCCAGGCCGGCGATCATGTACCGCAGGGGCATCAGCACCGCCCCATAGCGGTCGGAGACAAAGGCCAGGGCGTTCATGTACACATAGGCCACATAGACCGCGCCCAGAAACAGGATGGGCGCCCGGTATTTCTTCAGCCAGAGGGCCAGCAGGGCCGTCAGCGCGCAGAAGAGCATGTTCACCTGACTGATCCGGTGCAGAGTCTCATAGGAGGTGTTCAGCACCTCCTCCCAGGCCCAGGCCCAGTTGAGCATCCAGCGGGGCTTGATGAACAGAAAGGACTTGAGGAAGCCGGCCGGATCGTTTTCAAACCAGACCTTCATCCGGTAGCGGGCCTTGATCCCGTCCGCCGTCAGGGACAGGTACTGGCCCTGGCACAGCTCCTTCAGCTCCCCGTTGGGGTCGTACTGCTGGATGTAATAGCCCCACTGCTCCTGCTCCTCCGGGGTATAGGGCCGGGGCGTCTGGCGGTAGTAGTCCGCGTATTCCTGCCGCATCACCGCGTCCACGTTGGCCGCGTAGTCCAGCTCCTCATCCGCGGGATAGCCCTCCCCCTGGTAGCTGCCCAGGAGCATGGGGTTGCCCGCCCCGTAGGTCAGGGGGATGAAGGCGTCGAACCAGAGGTAGTTGCGCACAGTCCAGGGGACGACGAACAGCAGCAGCACCCCCGCCAGGGCCAGGCCCCGGCGCAGCAGAAGCCGGGGGCTCTGCCGGCGCAGCAGCAGATAGGCCCCCGTCAGCGGGACCATCAGCAGGATGTTGGCCCGGAACATCAGCGCCGCCATAAAGGACAGGGTGTAGCCCACGAAGTATTTCCGCTCCCGGCCGCGCTCCATGCACAGGGTATAGTACACGCAGAGGACGAAGAAGAGCATGTACGGGGTCTCGGTGAGGACCACGTTGTTCATCCAGGCCATATTGGGCAGGGCAAAGGCCAGGGCGGCCAGCAGCCCGCACCAGCCGTTGGAGATCAGCTTCACCGCCCGGTAGACCACCCAGGCGGTGGCCGTGCCCAGGAGCATCCAGGCAAAGCGCAGGGACACCCACAGGCCCAGCCCCTCGCCGAAAACCAGGGAGAACAGGCCGATGACCACCGTGATGCCCGGCATGATCATAGCCGTGGGGAAGGGGCCGCCGTAGCTGATCATGCCCGTGTGGGCAAATGTGATGCCGCTGGGGATATAGCGCACCTCGTCCGCCCCGCTGTTGTAGGCGGGGCCCAGCTCAAAGAACACGGCCACCCGCTCCAGAAACAACAGCAGGAGCAGCAGCCATATGAGCTTGTCCGGGTCGGCGAAGGCGCGCAGGCCCCGCTTCCCGTTCTCCGGCAGGCGGTCTCCCATGGGGTCCTCCTTCTTATTGCACAGACTGTAGACAAACCTCATTAAAGGTCAGTACAAAGGTGTTGAAAAAAGTCAAATCTGTTTTTGGGGCAGCTTTGCCTCGTCGTCGCAAGCTCCATTCACCCGCTTCCGCCGGGGCGGCAAAACCTCGTTCACTACGCTGCTCCTCCTCTTCAAACCGAAACGCTTGTTTCGGTTTGACAAGGAAGAACGAGGCTGCCCGCCAATTTTGCCGTGCTTGCGCGGCAAAATGGCTTTGCAGCCTTGTTCTGACGCCGCGCCGACCAAATGGGGCAAAGCCCCTGCGATAAGCGCGAGTACCTCAAATGCGAGCCCAGCTTGCGCCCGCAGGCGCATTTCGGAGGCCAACCGCCCGTAGGGCGGCTCTTAGGCCGGAGATGTAGCGGGTCGCATTTGAAGCGTGGCGACTTTGTCGGCGCGCTTTCACATTTTTTCCGGGGCGTGGACGCCGATGATGCCCAGGGCCAGGGCCAGCACCCGGCGGGTGCAGTCGGCCAGCAGCAGCCGGGACTTCAGCAGTTCCTCCTCCGCCCCCTTCAGGCGGCAGGCGGTGTAGAAGCGGTGGAAGCGGGCGGCCAGCTCCATGACGTATTTGTTGATCCGGCTGGGGTCGTAGTCCCGGGCGGCCTGGCGCAGCTCGTCGGGCAGGGCGGCCAGCTGCTTGATGAGCTCGTGCTCCGCCGGCTCTGTCAGCAGCTCCGGCTTAAGCGCCCCAGCCTCGGGGACGGGATGGCCCTCGGCAGCCAGGTTTTCCAGCATGGTGCAGATGCGGGCGTGGGCGTACTGGACGTAATAGACCGGATTCTCGCTGTCCTGCCGGACGGCCAGCTCCAGGTCGAACTCCACCGGGGACTCGGGCCGGGAGTTGAAGAAATACCGGGCCGCGTCCACGGGGATCTCGTCCAGCAGGTTCGTCAGAGAGATAGCCTTGCCCGTGCGCTTGGACATGACCACCAGCTTGCTGTTTCTCGTCAGCTTCACCAGCTGCATCAGTACGATGTCCAGCCGGTGCTCTCCGTCCAGGCCCAGGGCGTCCATGGCCCCCTTCAGCCGGGCCACGTGGCCGTGGTGATCCGCGCCCCAGACGTTGACCACCTTGTCAAAGCCCCGCTTCTCGAATTTGTTCCGGTGATAGGCAATGTCGGCGGCGAAATAGGTGTAAAAGCCGTTGGCCCGGCGGAGCACGTCGTCCTTTAGCTCCATCTTCTCGATCTCCTCCGGGCTCTTTCCGGCGGCCCGGAGCTTTTCGGAGAGAATGGCGGAGGTGCGCAGCCACAGGGCCCCGTTCTGCTCATAGGTCTGGCCCAGCTGGGTCAGCTTGTCCACCGTCTCGGCCACATAGCCGCTCTCGTGGAGCTCGGACTCGAAGAACCACTTGTCGTACTCGATGCCGTAGCGCCGCAGATCCGCCTGCATCTTGGGGATGTTCCGGTCCAGGCCGAACCGGGCCATGGCCGCGTGCCGCTCGGCCTCGGATCTGTCCAGAAAGGCGTCGCCGTTTTCCGCCCGGAAGGCGGCGGCCAGGGCCTTGATATCGTCCCCGTGGTAGCCGTCCTCCGGGAAGGGGACGGCCTCCTCGCCCAGGATCAGCTGCCGGTAGCGGGCGTCGATGGAGGAGGCGAACTTCTCGATCTGGTTGCCCGCGTCGTTGACGTAGAACTCCCGGGAGACCTGCCAGCCCACCCGCTCCAGGATGGAAGCCAGGGCGTCCCCCAGGACACCGCCCCGGGCGTTGCCCATGTGCATGGGGCCCGTGGGGTTGGCGGAGACGAACTCCACCATCAGCTTCTTCCCGCCGCCGTCGTTGCAGCGGCCGTAGTCCGCCCCCTCGGCCTGGACGGCCTGAAGCACGGCGCCGTACCAGCCCGGTCCCAGGCGGAAGTTGATAAAGCCGGGGCCCGCCGTCTCCACCGAGGCGAAGAAGCTGCCCTCCAGCCGCATGTTCTCTGTCAGGGCCTGGGCGATCTTCCGGGGGGCCATGTGCAGGGCCCGGGCCCCGGCCATGGCGTGGTTGGCGGCGAAGTCCCCGTTGGCGGTGTCCTTGGGGATCTCCACTGTGCCGCTCAGCTCCGCCCCGGCGGGCAGCTGCCCCGCCGCCGCGGCCTTCTCGTAAGCTGCCTGCAAGAGCCCGTTGATCTGCTCCTTGGCGCTCTGGATCAAATTAACCATATCTCTGCTCTCCCATCTGATCTACTGTGATTTGAAAGAGGTTCCGGGTCACTACGGCGTGCTCCATATCCAGCACATAGTCGATCTCCATCTTGCCGCCGGCCTCCCCGAAATCCTGCCGGATCCTCCGGGTGTCCACCCCGAAGGTGGCGGTGCCCCAAGGGGTCCGGTACTGGAAGGAGTTCTTCAGCCCCTCCCGGAAGACCATCCGGCTGTTGATGGTCCCGTCCCGGTCCACCACCACCTGGTCGGGACCCACCATCACGCTGGTGCGGGTCCCCTCCATGCCGGTGACCTCGCTCTCCTGATAGCTCAGGCAGCCCACGCCGCCGTCATAGAAATAGTAGCCGTCAGTGACGAACTCCAGGCTGTCCTCGTCCTGTAAGCCATAGTCCTGGATGGTCTTGATCGATATCCGTACATCTTTCAGCATGACTCTCTCCTTTATGTATCCGGGTCCATGACCGGGACCTGCCGGACCCGGCCCTCCACGCTCCAGCCCAGGAAGGCGGCCGCCTCTTCGTTGAACCGCTCCACGCTGCCGCTGGTGTAATAGTCCTCCCGGCTGCCGCCGCCCTCCAGGCCCCGGGCGGCCAGATAGTCCCGCAGGTCCCGGGCCGCGCAGCCGGCGGCGGAGATCAGCTCCGTCTCCGGGCCCAGCACCCGGCCCACGGTCTCCTCGATGATCCCATAGTGGGTGCAGCCCAGCAGCAGGGCGGCGGCCCCCGCCTCCCGGATGGGGCTCAGATAAGTCTCCGCGGCGGCTCTCAGCTCCCGGTCCTCCGGAGAGTTGTGCCCGCTCTCTATGAGGGGCACGAAAGCCGGGCAGGCCACGCAGATCAGCTCCCGGCCGGGGGCCGCCTGTTGAAAGGCCCGGGCGTAGGCCCCGCTTTTGATGCTGGCCTCGGTGGCGATGACGGCCACGGGCTCATCCCCCGGCACGGCGGCCAGGGCGCGCACCCCGGCCTTCAGCACGCCGAACACCGGCAGCCGGAAGCTCTCCAGCAGGTCCGGCGCGGTGCTGGACACGGTGCCGCAGGCGGCGATGATCGCCTTGACGCCGAAGGACGCCACAAACTCCATATTCTGCACGGCCATCCGCCGCAGCTGCTCCGCCGGGCGGGGCCCGTAGGGCATCCGGCCCGTATCGCCGAAGTACACGAAGCTCTCCTCCGGCATCAGCTCCCGCAGGGCCTTGGCTACCGTGAGCCCGCCCAGGCCGGAATCGAATATGCCAACCGGTCTTAAATCCATATGTCCTCCCGAATGATGGCTTTGCTCTGATACTATACCTCAAATATACGCGCAATACAAGCAAAAATTGTATAGGAAAAAGGGCTTGTGCTTTGCCAAAATAGGTATATAATATGCAGAAAGAAACGTGTAGGCGGAAAGTAGGGCCGCAGAAGGCGGCAGACTGGAGTGTGCCATGAATATTGAATTGACTGACAAGGAGTTCCGGCGTCTGCTGGACATGGTGTATATAGGCAACTGGATCCTCAACTCCACCCGGGGGGACGACCGCTTTGAGGACTATGACCTGCTGCAGGAGAAGCTCTTCGCCCTCTGCCCCTCCAACGGGATGCGCTCGCTGGTGCAGGTCTGGCGGGGGCACATCTTCCCCTCCCGGGCCTATGAGGACGGAGGCATCCATGAGGCCATCGCCGACTATGAGGACGCCGTGTTCTACAACATCCTGGCCGAGGAGCTGGCCCGGCGGGATCTGGGCCTGGAGGCCACGGACCCGGAGGACTTCACCGAGCTCTCCGCCCGGATGGAGGAGTATCTGGCGGAATTCGACCAGAACGGCCTCAACGCCATCCAGATCGATATTTAGGAGACAGTAAGCAGCGATGAACAACGAACTGACCAGACAGGACATCCAAAAGATGCAGGAGGAGCTGGACTACCGGCGGCTGACGCTCATGCCGGAGCTGATCGAGGAGGTCAAGCGCACCCGGGCCTTCGGGGACCTGAGCGAGAATTTTGAGTACAAGGCTGCCAAGCAGGCCCAGAACAAGAACCGCAGCCGCATCCGCTACCTGGAGGGCATGATCAAGTCCGCCCGCATCATCGACGACCGCTCCGCCGCTGACCAGGTGGGCCTGTTCGACAAGGTGGAGGTCTATCTGCCGGAGGACGACGAGACGGAGATCATCCAGGTGGTGAGCACCGTCCGCTGCGACCCCCGCAAGGGGCTGATCAGCCGGGAGTCCCCCTTCGGCAAACAGGTGCTGGGCAAAAGGGTGGGGGACCGCTTCACCGTCCAGGTGAACGAGCGGTACAGCTACGAGGCGGAGATCCGCTCCATCACCAAGACGAAGGACGACGGCTCCGCGCCGCTCATGCAATACTAAAAACACTATACCGAAAATCGCCGCCGGACCGAAGGGTCCGGCGGTGATTTTTTAGAATTTAATTAACATAACACTGGAAAAACGGCGAAGACTGTGGTATACTGTCAGGGAATTACGTAAACTAACGGAGTTCCGTTTTAAGGGACAGGGAGGACAAGAGAGATGAAGTGCCCGTTTTGCGCCTATACCGAGAGCAAAGTGATCGATTCTCGCCCCGCCGAGGAGGGGGCCACTATCCGCCGCCGGCGGGAGTGCCTGGCCTGCCAGAGGCGTTTTACCACCTATGAGATCATCGAGCGGATGCCCCTGGTGGTGGTCAAGAGGGACGGCAGCCGCCAGTCCTTTGACAAGATGAAACTCATCAACGGTATGATCCGGGCCTGTGAAAAGCGGCCCGTGCCCCTGCCGGTGCTGGAGCAGATCGGGGACGATATCGAGCAGGAGCTCCAGAGCAAGCTGGAGCGGGAGATCAGCACGGTGGACATCGGCGAGATGGTCATGGCCCGGCTGAAGGACGTGGACGAGGTGGCCTACGTGCGCTTCGCCTCCGTGTACCGCAGCTTCAAGGATATCAACACCTTCATGGAAGAGCTGACCAAGCTCTTGACGGAGAAGTAATACTAATACCCATTTATTAGTATAAGCAGCGTCTCCAGGCTCAGCCGCTGCCGGGCGCACAGTTCCTCCAAATGCCAGCGGAGCCGGTCGTAGTCGGCGGCCAGCTCCGTCTCCCCCCGGCGCAGCTGCCCGGCCAGGGCGGTAAAGTCCCCCCGGACGGCCTCCGTGTCCTGCCGGTCGAGGATAAGCGCCAGGCGGCGCTCGCCCTCTGCCCAGGCCTCCAGGCCCCGCTCCAGGGCGGCCAGGGCCTCCCCGGCCTCGCCCCGCGCCAGGGCGTTCTCAGAGCGCTCCAGGCAGGCGCAGACCTGGGCTGCCAGGGCGTCCGTCTGCCGGGCGCTCAGCCAGGCCCCGCCGATGAGCAGCAGGAGCAGGCCCAGGGCGGCGGCTTCTCTCTTCATAGGCGCTCCTCCTTGGGGGCGAAGTAGACCTGCCCCGCGGCGTTGACGGTCATCAGAAAGACCCCCTCGGCGTTTTCTAAGCCCCGGTCCCGCAGCTGCTTGTCCAGCCAGGCCCGGTCCCGGCCCGCGCGGCGGAGATTGGCCTCCAGGACGCGCCCGTCGCTGACCACCACGGTGGGATAGCCCCCCGGCCCCGCGTCCAGCCCCAGCTGGGAGGGGGTCACCGGCCGCTCGGCGGGGAAGGGGATCACGTTCAGCTTCCCGTCCGTCTCCAGGACCGCGTACTCGATCTGGCTGATGTCCAGGCTGCCCTGGCTGCGCAGCTCCTGCAGGAGCTCATCCACGGTGAAGCGGTTTTTCCGCATCTCCCGCTGGTCGATCCGGCCCCGGACGATCAGCAGGCTGGGACGGCCGAAAAAGGCCGTACGCAGCCGGATGTTTTTCATCGTCAGGCCGGAGATCAGCAGCTCGCAGCAGAAGAGGACCAGGACGGAGGTCAGGCCGTTTATCAGCGGGATGTCGCTGTCCTGGAGGGGGATGGCCGCCAGGTCGGCCACCAGCGCAGCCAGGACGAATTCCGACAGCTCCATCTCCCCCAGCTGCCGCTTGCCCAGAAGGCGCATAGTCAGCAGCACGGAAAAATATAGTATCAGCGTGCGGGCGATGATATTCGCCACGGCATCCACCTCCGGGGAAACAGCGTTTTCCGATAGTTTGCCCGGAAAAATCTTCGTTATGAGGCGATAAGAGAAAATGAAGACCATCGTTTCCGACAGCGCCGGCGCCGTCGCCCAGGCGGCGGAGCGGGTCCGGCGCGTTCTGGAAAAGAAGCCGGAGGCTGTGCTGGCCCTGTCCGGCGGGAGGACCATGTCGGCCCTGTTTCAGGAGCTGGTCCGGCTCTTTGAGGCCGACCGGCTGAGCCTGAGCCGGGCCGCCGTGTTTGCCGTGGCCGAGCTGGAGGGCGCCCCGGAGGCCCTCAGCCTCCGCCGGCAGCTGGAGGAGGAGCTGGTCGCCCGGACGGACCTGCGCCCGGAGGCCTGCCGCTTCCTCAGCCCAGAGGGGCTTGACAAGTATGATAGTATGATACAGGACTGCGGCGGTCTGGACCTGGCGGTGCTGGGCATCGGGGACAACGGGCACATCGGCTATAACGAGCCCGCCACCCCCTTTGACAGCCTCAGCCACGCCCAGCGGCTGACCCCGGCCACCCGGCGGCAGCTGGCTCCCCGCTTCGGTGGGGAGGAGCAGGTCCCTCTCCGGGGCCTGACCATGGGGATCAAGACCCTCCTCTCCGCCCGGGAGCTGCTTCTGCTGGCCCTGGGAGCGGAGAAGGCCGAGGCCGTGTTCCGCGCGGTCTACGGCAAGACGGAGAGCTACACCCCCGCCTCCTTTTTGCAGATCCCGCTGGAGGTAAGCCTCTTCCTGGATCGCGAGGCGGCGGCAAAACTATAGAGAAACCAAGGAGCAAGAGACCATGGGAAAATATTTCGGGACGGACGGCTTTCGGGGCGAGGCCAATCAGGAGCTGACCGTCGAGCACGCCTTTAAGATCGGGCGCTGGCTGGGCTGGTACTACGGCCGGGACCACAAGGCCAAGGCCGTCATCGGCAAGGACACCCGCCGCTCCAGCTATATGTTCGAGGCGGCCCTCTGCGCCGGGCTCACCGCCTCAGGCGCGGACGCCTACCTGCTGCATGTGACCAGCACGCCCAGCGTGTCCTACATCGCCCGGGCGGACGACTTTGACTGCGGCATCATGATCTCCGCCAGCCACAACCCCTATCAGGACAACGGCATCAAGCTGCTCAACGGGGACGGGGAGAAGATGGAGCAGAGCGTGCTGGACGGCATCGAGGCCTGGCTTGACAGCGGCGAGGAGCTGCCCTACGCCCACGGGGCGGACATCGGCTGCACGGTGGACTACGCCGCCGGGCGCAACCGCTACATAGGCATGCTCATCTCCCTGGCCACCCGCTCCTACAAGGGCCGGCGCATCGGCCTGGACTGCGCCAACGGCAGCACCTGGATGATGGCCAAGAGCGTCTTTGACGCCCTGGGGGCCGACACCTATGTGATCGGCAACCGGCCCGACGGGCTGAACATCAACGTGGACTGCGGGTCCACCCATATCGAGAACCTGCAAAAGTTCGTGATAGAGAACCGTCTGGACCTGGGCTTTGCCTTTGACGGGGACGCGGACCGCTGCCTGGCCGTGGACGACAAGGGCCAGATCGTCACCGGGGACCACATCCTCTATGTCTGCGCCAAGTACATGCAGCAGCGGGGCACCCTGGGCAGGTCCAAGGTGGTGACCACGGTCATGTCCAACCTGGGGCTGTACAAGGCCCTGGACGCCCTGGGCATCGGCTATGAGAAGACCGCCGTGGGGGATAAGTACGTGGCCGAGAACATGCGCGCCAACGGCCATCTGCTGGGCGGCGAGCAGTCCGGGCACATCATCTTCGGGAAGCTGGCCAGCACCGGCGACGGGCTGCTGACCGCTATCAAGCTGATGGAGGCCGTCTGCGAGATGAAGCTGCCCCTGTCGGAGCTCCACGCGGAGATGCGCCTGTACCCTCAGAAGCTGAAGAACGTGGTGGTCACGGACAAGGACGAGACCCTGGCCTGCCCGGAGGTGCGCGCCGCCGTGGCCGCCGCCGAGGCCAGGTTGGGCGACAACGGCCGGGTGCTGCTGCGCAAGAGCGGCACGGAGCCCCTGCTGCGCGTCATGGCCGAGGCGGAGAGCGACGGGCTCTGCGAGGAGATCGTGGACGGCATCATCGCCGCCATGGACGCCGCCGGCAAGCTGGTGGAGGTGCGGGCATGACCGAGATCACAGAGCTTCTGGACCTGAGCCGGACCCGGGCCGCGGCGCTCTTTGAGGGCAGGACCTACCCCTGGGAGGTGCTGGACGGCATCGGGGACTTCATCCGGGCCCTGGGGCCCAGCCTCCCGGCGGAGGAGTTCGAGCAGGTCTCCGAGGGCGTCTGGATCGCCAAGGACGCCACCGTCTTCCCCTCGGCGTACATCGGCGCTCCCTGCATCATCGACCACGGGGCGGAGGTCCGGCACGGCGCCTTTATCCGGGGCAGCGCCATCGTGGGCAAAAACGCCGTGGTGGGCAACTCCGTGGAGCTGAAAAACGTGGTGCTCTTCGACAATGTGCAGGTGCCCCACTACAACTACGTGGGCGACTCGGTCCTGGGCTACAAGGCCCACATGGGGGCCGGCTCCATCACCAGCAACGTCAAGAGCGACAAGAGCCCGGTGGTGGTCAAGGAGCCGGGGCAGCCCCACGAGACGGGCCGGAAAAAGTTCGGCGCCGTCCTGGGGGACCAGGTGGAGGTGGGCTGCAACAGCGTCCTGAACCCGGGGACAGTCCTGGGCCGGCGGGCCAGCGTCTACCCCTGCTCCTGCGTCCGGGGCGTAGTGCCGGAGGACCATATCTATAAGGACAAGGAGCACATCGTCAAAAGGACGTAAAAAGACTGGGAAAAACCGCGTTGGTTTTTCCCAGTCCTTTTTGAGGCAGTTTTTTATATATTCTGTTTTGCCCAGGCGGCGACGCGGCCCTCGGCGCTCTCGGCGCCGGCTCCGTGAAGGGACAGGCCCGGACCGAAGCGGGCGCCCTTGCAGGACTTCTTCAGGTCCCTCTCGCTCTGGCCCAGACCGCTGCCCTCGTTGGTGCAGAAGGGCAGGATCTTCTTGCCCGTGAAGTCCAGCCGCTCCAGCAGCGTGAAGACGGGCATGGGGCAGGTGCCCCACCAGTTGGGATAGCCCACAAAGATCACATCGTACTTGGAGATGTCGCTCAGGACCTGCATCAGCTCCGGCCGGGCCTTGTTCTGCTGCTCCTCCTTGGCGCGGGCCGCGCAGTCATAGTAGCCCTCGGGATAGGGCTTGGCCGGGCGGATCTCGAACAGGTCCCCGCCCACGGCCCGCTGGATGTACTCCGCCACCCGCTGGGTATTGCCCTTTGCGATGGTCTTCAGGCTGCCGTTCCAGTAGTTCTCTCCCGCCCGGGAGAAGTAAAGGATCAGATTTGCCATAGTAGTCTCTCCTGTCGTATAGTTTCAGCTCCGCCGCCCTTTCGCGGCGGCAAAGGCATAGGCCTCTTTGATCTGCGCCATCAGCTCCCCGTCGATCTCCTCCGGGGAACCGAGCAGCACGTGGTGGGTCCAGCGCCCGGGAGTAGGTTGGCTGGCCTGGTCGACGCGCCCCCAGTCCGAGCGGCGGCCCAGGCCGTAGGTCAGGGTAAGGAAGTCCCTGGGCCGGTCCTTGACCTTCCGCGCCGGCAGGAAGGACACGAAGGCAAAGCCCCGGGGATTGCAGAAGGAGATCTGGGTCTTGGCGGCCTTGATCTCAAAGTCCCCCAGCTCCCGCCGGAAGCGCTCCGTCAGGGCCTCATACAGCCCCAGAGCGCCGGGATGATCGTTAAAGAAAAAGAACTCCCCGTCCGTCATACGCTCACCGCCCGTCGCCTCAAGTATATGCCCCGGACCCGGCTCTGTCAAGCGAGCATTTCCCGGAATCTGCCCTTGCATCTGCCCGCGGTCCATGTTAAAATAAGAAAACATCTCAGATCGCCTTTGCCCGGCGCGCCGGGACTGCCCATAAGGAGAGACAGGAAGAGCCTATGAACAGGGAAAATAGGGGCCGGATTTTTGAGGCCGTGTTTATCGCCGCGCTGCTGATCTTTATCGTGCTTTCCTTCGCGAGTTTTCTGCGGGAAAACCGGCAGCGGATCCTTCAGCGGAACGACAGCCTGATAGAGGTGGCCACCACCCAGACCGCCGACCGGATCAGCGATCTGATCAACAGCTCCCGGCGCACCTCGGAGATCATGGCCCAGCTCTACGGCGCGGTGCTCACCGAGCCCAAGGTGGACGCGGATCTGCTCCGGGACATGACCGACAGCTCCCCCTTCGACTATGTGGAGTTCATCTCCGCCGACGGGATGGATCTGACGGCGGACGGCCAGACGGCGGACCTGTCCGACCGGAAGTATTTCCAGCTGGGTATGGAGGGCAAGAGCGGCAAGTGCGTCGTTTACAATTCCCGCATCACCCACGAGACCCTGCTGATCTTCTACAGCCCCTTCTATTACGAGGGGGAGATCATCGGCGTGCTCAGCTGCATCTACCGGGGCGATACGGTGGACAGCGTTCTCTCCTTTGACTATTTCGGCGTTCAGGGCAGCACCTACCTGCTGGAGCGGGACGGCTCCGTCATCCTCTCCGTGGGGGACAGTGACCCGCCGGAGAATCTGCTGATCTCCCTGGAGGAGAACGACAAGCTGAGTCTGGAGGACCAGAAAAAGCTGGAGGACACTCTGGCCCAAAACGATATCAACTACAACAGCTTCAACTATAAGGGCCGCTCCGGCGACGGCAACGCCTATGTGAAGGTGCTCTCCGGCGGGGAGTGGGTTTTGCTCCAGACGCTCCCCTCCTCCGTGACTACGGGCATGGCCGAGCAGGCCAACCGGCTGGGCGTCCGGCTGGAGCTCCAGCTCTTTGCCACCTTCCTGCTCTATGTGCTGTTCCTGGCGCTGAAAAACCGGGCCCGGCAGCGGCAGTTGGTCCATGAGAAGCAGGAGATCTCCCGCATCGTGGACGCCACGCTCCAGCTCTTCACCAGCTTCATCCTGGTGGATTTCGACCGGGACCGCTACGAGTACCTGGAGGGCCGGGAGGGCCTGCTGCCGAAGGAGGGCGCCTACTCGGATATGCTGGGCACCCTGGCCCCCCTGGGCCAGATGGAGGACGGGGCGGACCATGCTTTCGGCGCTGCCATCTCCCCGGAGCAGATCCAGGAGCAGCTGACGGAAGAGGTCCCCTATCTCCAATATGAGTACCGCCTGGAGCTGGAGCAGCCCCGCTGGGAGAACCTCTCCGTCCTCTGCCTCCAGCGCAGGGAGGGCAAGCCGGTCCGGGTGCTCTTCGCCATCCAGGACGTGACCGCCCTGAAGGAGCGGGATTTCCAGATCCGCCAGGCCCTGAAGGACGCCTCGGCGGCCGCCCAGGCCGCCAACCGGGCCAAGTCTGACTTCCTGGCCCGCATGAGCCACGACATCCGCACCCCCATGAACGCCATCATGGGCATGACGGCGGTGGCCGCCATGCACCTGGACGACCCGGAGCGGCTGACGGACTGCCTGAGCAAGATCACCATCTCCAGCCGCCACCTGCTGGCCCTCATCAACGACGTGCTGGACATGTCCAAGATCGAGAGCGGCAAGGTCACCCTGTCCGAGGAACCCTTCAGCATGCCGGATATGGTGGAGAGCATCGTCACCATCATCCGTGCCCAGGTCAGCGCCAAGAAGCAGGAGCTGAAGGTCCATATCAGCAGCGTGGAGCACGAGAACGTCATCGGCGACACCCTGCGGCTGCGGCAGATCTTCGTGAACATCCTGGGCAACGCGGTGAAATTCACCCCCGAGGGCGGGACCATCACCTTCTCCATCCGGGAGTGCCCCTCCCAGATCCACGGCATGGCCTGCTACGAGTTCGTCTGTGAGGACACCGGCGTGGGCATGGACGAGGAGTTTATCAAGACCATCTTCGACCCCTTCACCCGCTCCCGCCAGTCGGTGCAGGAGAATATCGAGGGCACCGGCCTGGGCATGTCCATCACCCGGAACATCGTGCAGATGATGGACGGGGACATCCAGGTGGCAAGCCGCCTGGGCGAGGGCTCCACCTTCACGGTCCGGCTCCACCTGCGCCTGCGGGAGCAGGAGGCCGAGGGCGTGGAGGAGCTGAAGGACCTGCGGGTCCTGGTGGCCGACGACGATGGGGACTCCTGCGCCAGCACCTGCGAGATCTTGCAGAGCGTGGGCATGCAGGCCCAGTGGGTGCTCAGCGGCGACGAGGCCATCGAGCGCACAGCCGCCGCCCATGAGGCCGGGGAGAGCTTTGCCGCCGTCATCCTGGACTGGAAGATGCCCGGCAGGGACGGGGTGGAGACCGCCCGGGAGATCCGCCGCCGGGTGGGGGACGAGCTGCCCATCATCATCCTCACCGCCTACGACTGGTCCGAGGTGGAGGCCCAGGCCCGGGACGCGGGCATCCAGGCCTTCATCGAAAAACCCCTCTTCCGCTCCCGCCTGGTCTATGCCCTGAAATCGGTGCTTGCCCGGGACGAGAGCAGGCCCAAGCTGGCCCCCGCGGTTCTGGCCGAGGACAGCCACGAGGGCAAGCGGGTGCTCCTGGTGGAGGACAACGAGCTCAACCGGGAGATCGCCCAGGAGCTGCTGTCCTTTATAGGCGTCCAGGTGGAGACCGCCGCCGACGGCCGGGAGGCCGTGGAGCGGGTGGAGCAGAGCACCCCGGGGAGCTTCGATCTGATCTTTATGGACATCCAGATGCCCGTCCTGGACGGCTATGGGGCGGCCCGGGCTATCCGCGCCCTGGACCGGCAGGACGCCAAGACGGTCCCCATCATCGCCATGACCGCCAACGCCTTTGCCGACGATATCCACCGGGCCCACGAGGCGGGCATGAACGACCACATAGCCAAGCCCGTGGAAGTGAAAAAACTCCAGCAGGCTCTGGACAAATGGCTGTGACTTAAGAAATTTATTTACAGTTTAGGCTCCGGCGCAAACGCGCCGGAGCCTCAGCTTGTAGACAAGCTTTTATAAAGGTCAGTACAAAGATATAGAAAAGAATCAAATCTGTTTTTGGGGCAGCTTTGCCTCGTCGGCAGAAGCTCCATTCACTCGCTTCCGGTTAAAGCCGAAAGCTCGTTCACGCCGCTCCGCCTCCTCTCAAAACCAAAGCGTACGCTTTGGTTTTGCTAAGGAAGAACAAGGTTGCCTGCCGGTTTTGCCGTGCTTGCGCGGCAAAATGGCTTTGCAGCCTTGTTCTGACGCCGCGCCGGCCAAACGGGGCAAAGCCCCTGCGATAAGCGCGAGTATCTCAAATGCGAGCCCAGCTCGCGCCCGCAGGCGCATTTCGGAGGCCAACCGCCCGAAGGGCGGCTCTTAGGCCGGAGATAAGCGGGTCGCATTTGACTTAGTCAAACGGCGCGGACAAAAACAGACGGTTGACCGCTAAAGCCAGCGGCCCGATGAAGTCCGCCTTCTGCCCCAGGCCGGAGCGGAGGATATAGTCCTCGTTGTACTGGGGGTCGATCTCCCGGCAGGCGGCCATGAAGCGCTCCAGCAGAGGCGGCTGGTCGAAGAGCTTCCCGTAGAGCACGACCTGGTCCGGGGCCAGCATGGTCACCGCGTTGCAGACCGAGCGGGCCAGCATCCCCACGTCCTGCTCAAGGATCTGCCACATGGCCGGGTCCTTCAGCTCCAGAAAGCCGGTGAAATTGTGGGCGCTGATTCGGGACAGATCCCCCTCCACCGCCGCATACAGCTCCGGCATGGTCTCCGGCGTGCAGCTCTCCCGCAGCTGATCGGCCATGGCGTGGGTGCTGGCGAAGGTCTCCAGGCAGCCCGTGCGGCCGCAGCGGCAGCGCTTGCCCCGGGAGTTCATGGCAAAGTGGCCGATCTCCGCGTTCTTGGAGCGCTTGCTGTCGTAGACCTGCTTGTTGAGCACGATGGCGGAGCCCACGCCGGGGCCCCACTTGACGAACAGCATGTTCTCCGCCTGCTTGCCGTCGCCGTAGATCAGCTCCGCCTCCGCAAAGGCCCGGACGTTGTTCTCCACCAGGACCGGCAGCCCCAGCTGCTCCTGCAAAATGGGCCCCACCGGGACCGGCCCGTCCCAGATGCGGTAGGCCAGGTGGCTGACGCCGGTCTCCGGGTCCACGGTGCCGGGCACGGAGACGCCTACCCCCAGGACCTCCTCCGGCGCGGCCTGGACCTCCTCCATCAGCTCCCGGCAGAGCCCGGCCACCTGCCGCAGGAAGAGCTCCGGCGGGACAGAGGAGTCCGTCCGGACGCGGCGGAAGGAGCCCTTTTCCCCCTTGAGGTTCGTCAGGGAGACACAGGTCTCCGGGCTCTCGATGCAGACGGACAGCACCTTGTAGCGGTCATAGTTGATGCCCAGAAGGATCTTCCTCCGCCCGACCCGCTTGTCCTCCTGCATCTCGCCCAGCTCCCGGATCAATCCGGCGTCGATGAGCTCCGTGCAGATCACCGTCACAGTGGCGGGGGTCAGACCCAAGGTCCTTGCGATATCCTTCCGGGACATGGCACAGCGGTCGTTGAGCAGCTTCAAAATGGCGCTGCGGTTGTTGATCTTCAGGTTTCCCAGGTTGATGCCCGTATAGGCCATACGTCCCCATCCCCTCTCTCATAATTGGTATCTTTCTCTCTCTCATAATAAGTATCATTATAATAAACCGCATACAATTTGTAAAGACACAAAAATCCAGAAGATAAAAAACCCATCCCGGCACTGGGCTTTTCCACTGCCGGGATGGGGGTCTGTTTTAATAGCGGCAGATCTCTATACCGAGCATCTGCCCCAGGCGCTCCAGCTCCCGGCCGATCCGGGCGTAGATCACGGCGAAATGGGGCTCCCAGCCCTCCTTTACGCTGTCATAGACCAGCGCCTTGGCGTCGCGATCGGTCCGGACCACCACGGAGGTGCCGCAGAACTGCTTGGGCCTGTCCAGGGCCGCGCCCTCGGCGATGAAGAAGCGGAAGCTCCCGTCCGGCTTCCGGCCCACCCGGAACACCGTGACGCCCTCGCAGGCCCGGCAGCCGAAGTCCATCACCGGGCCGATCTTCCGGTTGGGGTGGACGCCCACCGCCGCGCCGGTATCCGGCCGGGCCAGGTCGCAGGCGGCCATGCCGCAGTGCCAGAAGGTCACGGCGCCCTCCGCCTCGTCCAGGGAGACCGGGTCGCCGAAGAAGCAGGAGGTCCCGGACAGCTCCCGGCCGATGGCCATGGACAGGGCCCCGTATACATCCGCCTCGCAGCTGGCGGGCAGGCCCTTGGCGTTGAGCAGGGAGAGGACGGCGCAGACTGGGGTACCGTAGGCGGTGAAGAAGTCCGGCCAGCAGCGGGAGGAGAGGGCGCCCACGCCGCTGTCCGCAAGGTAGCTCTTATAGGCCTTATACAGCCGGGCAAAGTCCAGCACGTTCCGCTCCGGGGTGGCCTCCAGGCCGGTGAAGACCCGCCGGGCCTCGGCCAGCTCCTCCCCGCAGTCCTCCGCGGTATAGCTTTTGGCCTTTTCGATGAGCTCCCGGGCCTCCACGGCCTCCAGGCTCACCCCGAAGCGGCTCATGAGCTCCGCGTCCAGGGCGCGGCCGAAGCCGAAGCCCTGGGGGGTGTGGCCGACAGCGGCCAGTTTCAGGTGGGCCAGGGCGTATTTGGCCTTGGCGGCGGCGATCACGGCCTTCAGCTCCGCGCGGACCTCCTCCTCGCCGGGGCCGCCGTAGACATAGGCGAATTGGCCCGGCCCACGGAAGGCGCAGATGGCGTTGGCGGCAGAGTAGGCCCCGGTCAGGGAGTTGAGCCGCAGGCGGCCCCCGTCGATGACCGGCTCCCGCAGGGTCCAGAGCAGGATGGGGCAGGAAAAACGCCGGAGCAGCTCGCTTGCGTAGGCGGCGTTGGCGAAGGTGAGGTTTTGCAGAACGATCAGGTCCGGGCAAAGCCCCTCCAGATACCCGGCCAGGGCCTCCACGCTCAGCAGCATCTCCTCCGGGCAGACGCAGGCGTCGGTCAGGGACCGGAGCAGCTCCGCCGAGCGCTCGAACTGTTCCTGGGCGCTCTCTAAATGGAAGGTCCCCACGCCGATGGGGACATACGCGACCTGAAAGCTCATAATAATCTCCGTTCTGCCGCAGCGCCGGCAGCACAAATAGCTATAAAAATCTCCAGCTGCGGCAGAATGGAGATTTTAGGCATGTGCTGCGGTTGCCGCTTTAGCGGCGAGCGGCACGCCGTTTTATAAGGATACTGTGAATTTTCACAGTATCTCCTCCTCCTTTTACGCTTGGGCGTACTTCCGGCGGATCTCCGCCAGCAGGGCCGCCCATTTGGAGTCTCTTTTATAAAATACCGGGGGCTGGCCCAGGGGGGCGGGGACGGTCCAGGTCCCTCTCCCGTATTCCCGGCCGCTCCAGAGATGGAGCCAGGGACCCTCGGGCAGGTACAGCTCCCATTGGCTCATGCCCTCCTGCCAGACCGGGGCCACCAGGATGTCCGGCCCCAGCAGGTACTCGAACTGGATGGCGTAGCAGGCCTCGTCCTCCTCGTTGTGCAGAAAGAGGGGCCGCTGCACCGGAAGGCCCCGGGCGGCGTTCTCCGCGGCCAGCTCCTTTAAACAGGGGGCCAGCGCCGCGTGGATCTGCACCAGCCGGGCCAGCTGTTCCATACAGTCCTCGTCGTCGTAATACTGGAAGTTCTCGTCCGGCCGGTTGCCCTCGTGGGTGCGCATGACGGGGGTGAAGACGTCCATCTCCGCCCAGCGGAGAAACAGCTCCTTGCTGCGGACGTTCCCGTACAGGGAGGTGTAGCCGCCGATGTCGCTGTGGCTCAGGCCGCAGCCGCTCATCCCCGCGCTGAGGGCCGCGCAGACGACGGTGCAGAGCCCGTCGTGGCGGCTGAAGTCCACGGACTGGTCCCCGGCCCAGAGCAGGGTGCAGTATTTCTGGCTGCCGGTGCCTCCGGCGCGCATAAAATAGACCGCCTGGCCCAGCTTCCCGGCCTCCCGCACCGCCTCATAGTTGCATTTGGCCCAGAGGGCGGGGTAGCGGTTGTGCTCCAGCATGGCCGGGCGGCCGCTGGCAAAGACCAAATCATCGGTGGGGATGTACTCCCCGAAGTCGGCCATCCAGCCGTCCACGCCGATGTCCAGCAGGTTCTTTTTCAGGATCTCCTCCTTGTACCAACGGACGGCCTCCGGGTCGGTCAGATCCGCGATGCCGCAGCTGAACTCCCCAAAATCCACCAGGTAGGGGCTGCCGTCGCCGCGCTTGGCGAAGATGTCCGCTTCCGCGCCCCGGGCGAACATGTCCCCGTCGCTGGCCAGGTGGGAGGTGGCGTAGGCCATGAAGCGGACGCCCCGGGCGTGGAGCTCTTCGATCCAGCCGGGCAGGTCCGGGTACAGCCGCTCGTTGAAGCGCCAGTTCCAGTTGAGCCGCTTGCCAAAAGAGGTATAGCGCACACCGGCCCAGTCCTGGCACCAGAGGGCGGCTACCGGGATACCGTGGGCCAGGCTCCGGTCCAGAATATCGGAGACCCGCCCCCGGCCGCCCTGGACGCCGATGATGAGCCCTTTGTAGATCCAGTCCGGCAGCTCCGGCTGGCGGCCCAGATAGGCCGACTGCCTCTCCAGCAGCGCCGGGAACGTGGACGCCGCCTCGATGCGGACGCGGGCGGGGACCTCCCAGAGCTGGAGCTCGTGGAAGTTCTCCTGCCGGAAGTCAAAATCCGCGTAGGCGGTGGAGTCCACGTGGACTGTGTAATGGCGGCTGGAGACGAAGCTGGGCTGGGGGAAGTTGGTGTTGTAATAGTCGCCGCCGGCCCCGCAGTTCTTGTCGTGGAGCCAGGTCAGATACGTGCTCTTGTCCCGGCCCACGCCGGGCTCGGAGGTCCAGAGGGGGAAGTGCCGGCCCCGCAGGTCAAAATAGGACATCTGCTCCCCGCAGCCGTAACAGTGCTCCCCCTTCTCCGCCCGCAGGCGCAGCCAGAAGCGGTTGACGGAGGGGTCGGGGCAGGAGAAAAACAGCTCCGCCCGGTCCCCCTCCACCTGGAGCTCCAGACACAGCTCTCCGCCCAGATCGGCCCGGCAGCCCCCGGCCGTCTCCTCCAGGGCCCGCACATACAGAGGGCGGCGCTCGATGAGATAGTCCTGGATATCAAAATTGCCCTGGCGCATGCGCACGGTCTCCCGCCCCCGGCCCACATAGACCGCGGCAGAGTCCGGCCCGGTCTCCAAAAGCACGTCGTCCCCGTTCAGCAGGGCGAAGCCCCCGTTCTGGATCAAAATGCGCATGGGCAGGACCTCCAGTCATTCGATATATTATTGATTAAAAATGTTAATCAATAAGCGCCATAAAAAGCGGCCCTAAGGACAAAATCAGTATAACATGCCCCGGGGGAAAGTCAAGATTTTTCAGCCGCGTAAAAAGGGCCGGGAAAAACGCTTGGTTTTCCCGGCCCTTTTGAAAAGAGTCTCAATCTGCGAACAGGGGAGTGGAGAGGTAGCGGTCGCCGGTGTCCGGCAGCAGGGCCACGATGGTCTTGCCCTTGTTCTCCGGCCGCTTGGCCAGCTGGATAGCCGCCCAGACCGCCGCGCCGGAGGAGATGCCCACCAGCACGCCCTCGGCCCGGCCCACCAGCTTACCGGCGGCGAAGGCGTCGTCATTCTCCACGGCGATGATCTCATCATAGACCCCGGTGTCCAGCACCTCGGGCACGAAGCCCGCGCCGATACCCTGGATCTTATGGCTCCCGGCGGTGCCCTTGCTCAGCACGGGGGAGGAGGCGGGCTCCACGGCCACTACCTTCACCTGGGGGTTTTGCTCCTTCAGATACTCGCCCACGCCGGTGACGGTGCCGCCGGTGCCCACGCCAGCCACGAAGATGTCCACCTTCCCGTCGGTGTCCTCCCAGATCTCCGGCCCGGTGGTGGCCTTGTGGGCGGCGGGGTTGGCCGGGTTCACAAACTGGCCGGGGATGAAGCTGTTGGGGATCTCCTTGGCCAGCTCGTCGGCCTTGGCAATAGCGCCCTTCATGCCCTTGGACCCCTCGGTGAGCACCAGCTCGGCCCCGTAGGCCTTCATCAGCTGCCGGCGCTCCACGCTCATGGTCTCGGGCATGACGATGATGATCCGGTAGCCCCGGGCGGCGGCCACGGAGGCCAGGCCGATGCCGGTGTTGCCGGAGGTGGGCTCGATGATGACGGAG
>CANQTO010000044.1 GCA_947626785.1 uncultured Oscillospiraceae bacterium | reverse complement strand
TCATCGGCGACTTCAACCGGGTGGGCGTCTCCGACGTGGAGAAGCTCATGGGCGGCGACGGCACCGGCCGTGTGCAGCGGTAAAAGTCAATAGCCATAAAAAGTCCCGCCTGGCATTGCCAGCCGGGATTTTTCACTGTCAAAGATTTTTGCGGTGCTTGACGATATACCAGAAGGCCACGGCCCCCATCCAGCCCAGGCCGGAGGCCAGAGCCACGGCGGCAAGGCCCATGCGCCCGGCCAGCAGGGCGGAGGCCGCGACCCGGAAGGTAATGTGCCCGGTAGCGCCGATGACCGGCAGGGACAGCCTGCCCCGTCCGTTGAAATAGCCTACAAGGCCGCTGCCCAGGAAGTTGAACAGATAAAAGCAGGCCACCGTCCGCAGATAGCTCAGAGCGGGCCCCATGCTGAGTCCGCCGTCCTCCGGCAGGACCAGAGCCAGGCCCGGCCGGGCTCCCAGGATCATCACCAGCGTCATCAGCAGGCTCAGGGCGAGGAGCAGGCGCTGGCCGGTATGGAAGCCCTGCCGGACCCGATCCTGCTGCTTAGCCCCGGTGTTCTGACCGATAAAGACCGACATGGCCGAGGCTCCGCTGTCCCCGAAGGAGTTGGCGAAGCCCTCCAGCCGGGTCGCCCCTGTGTAGGCGGAGATGGCGGCCTGCCCCAGGCCGTTGACTGTCCGCTGGACCAGGAGCTTGCCGATGTAGAGATTGGCGTTGTGCAGGGCGGAGACGGCGGCAAACCAGGCGGTGCGCCGTAGGAGAGATCCGTCAAAGACCCGGTCTTCCCGCCTGAAGAGCAGCTGGGGGAAGCGACGGCGCAGATACAGCAGGCACAGCAGCGCCGCCAGAGCCTGGGAGAGGGCGGTGGCCCAGGCGGCCCCCTCTGTGCCGCTGTGGAGCCCTGCCACAAAGGCCAGGTCCAGCGCCAGATTCACCAGCATGGACAGCAGCAGAAAGCCCAGGGCAGCCAGGGTGTTGCCCACCGAGCGCAGCACGGCGGAGCCCAGGTGATAGGCGAAGGCCAAGGGGAAGCCCAGAAAGATGACTTGCAGATAGCGCTCCGCGTGGGGGAGGACGGCGGCGGGCGTCCGCAGGGCGGAGAGCAGGGGCCGCAGCAGCAGGAGGCCCAGGGCGGACAGGGCCAGGGACAGCAGGCCGCCAAAAACCGTGGCTAGCCAGAAATCCCGCCGGAAGCAGGGGCCGTCCCCGGCCCCGTAGAGCTGGGACAGGAGGATGCCCACCCCGGCGCAGCCGCCGCTGATGAGGAAGAGGAACAGATTCATCACCGAGCCCGCCACGCCGATGGCGGCAAAGGCGCTGTCCCCCAGCACCCGGCCCACGATCACCGCGTCCACCGTGTTGTACAGCTGCTGGAGGATGTTGCCCGCCAGCAGGGGCAGAGCCAGGGCGATCAGCTCCGCGCCGATGGGGCCCCGGTCCAGATGCTCCGTAGAGGCCATGGTGACGCCCCCTTCCTTCTTCTCTGTTGCCCAGTATAAACGAAAAAAACCGGCTTGTAAAATGCCGGTTTTTGCCATAAAATATAACGTATAAATTATATTAACTGGGGGGAGTTCCCATGACAGAACAGGAGATAGCGGTGTTCCTGGCCGTGGTGCGGACAGGGAGCCTCTCCGGCGCGGCCCAGGAGCTGTATATCAGCCAGCCGGCGGTGAGCCGGCACATCCGGGCGCTGGAGGAGGAGCTGGGCTGCCCGCTGCTGCTGCGGGGCAAGGGCCGGCGGCAGGCGGAGCTGAGCGAGCAGGGGCGGGACTTCGTACAGGTGGCGGAGAAGTGGCGGCAGCTGTGGCTGGAGGCGAGGGAACTGGCCTCCGAGGACCGGGAGCGGCGGCTGAACATCAGTTCCGTGGGCAGCGTCAGCACCTATCTGCTGCCGCCTGTCTTCAAAGCCTTTCTGGAGGAAGACAGCCGCCGGGTCCTGACCTTTCACAGCAGCCACTCTGCCGAGGCCTATGACTGGATAGCCCAGGGGAAGGCGGACATCGCCTTCATCTCCGACGACATGTTCCACCCCCAGGTGGACACGGTCCCCGCCTTCCGGCAGCCTATGCTGCTGGCGGCGGGGGAGGAGAGCGGCCTGCCGGAGACGGTGCACCCTTCCCGGCTGGACCCGGCTAAGGAGCTGCGCCTGCCCTGGAACCCGGAGTTTGACCGCTGGCATGCCTACTGGTTCAGCTCCGCCGCCGTGCCAAGGGCCGCTCTGGATGAGATGGCGCTGCTGGAGGAGCTGCTGAGCTGGCGGGGGACCTGGGCGGACAGCTGGGCGGTAGTCCCGGCCCTGGTGGCGGAGGCCCTGGAGAGGGCGGGGAAGGTCCGGCTCCACCGGCTGGAGGAGGGGCCCCCGGACGAGATCATCTACTATCTCCTGGGGCCCCGCCGCAAACCTATGCTGACCGGCGCTTTCCTGGCCTGCCTGGACCGTGAGCTGCGCAAGCGGGAAAGGATCGAATCCTTCCTGAGTTAAAGCTTCTCCGACTTGCTGTCCAGCCAGTTCACCACGTCCTGGAAGACCTCCTGTTTGTTCAGCTCGTTGAGCATCTCGTGGCGTCCGCCGGGGTAGAGGCGCATGAACACATCCTTCAGCCCAGCGGCGCAGAAGGCCTTGTAGGCCCGCTCTACGCCCTTGCCGTTCTCGCCCACCGGGTCCTGATCCCCGGACATGAAGTACACCGGCGCCTCCTTGTTCATGCGGTCGATGTTCTTCTGGGCGGTGATGAACTTGATGCCGCTCATCATGTCCCGGAAGAGGCTCACCGTGGCCACAAAGCCGCAGAGGGGGTCGTTGACATACTTGTCCACTTCGGCCTCGTCCCGGTTCAGCCAGTCAAAGGGCGTGCGCGGGTGGTCGAAGCCCTTGTTGTAAGCGCCGAAGCAGATGTCGTTGAGCGTTTTGCCGATCTTGTGAGGCCCGTAGAGCTTTACCGCCGCCTGGGACAGGGTCAGGCCCGCCGCCACTAAGGGCGCGCCCTGGTGCCCGGTGCCGCTGAGGATCACGGCGTCGTACTTCTCCGGGTGCAGGATAATATAGGTCCGGGTCAAAAAGCTGCCCATGCTGTGGCCGAAGAAAATATAGGGCAAGTCCGGGTACTCCCGGCGCATCTGGCTGCGCAGAAGGTCCATATCCTCCACCACGTACATCCAGCCCAGGTCCTCGGCGAAGAAGCCCTGCTGGCCGGGGCCGGTGATGGACTTGCCGTGGCCCAGATGGTCGTTGCCCACGGCCACATAGCCGTTTTGGGCCAGAAAGGCCATGAACTCGTCGTAGCGGTCGATGTACTCGGCGATGCCGTGGGCGATCTGGACTACCGCCTTGGGCGTCCCCTCCGGGACGCACTTGCGGGCGTGGATGGTGTTTTTGCCGGTGCTGGACGGATAAGTGAAGTCCTGAAAATTAGGCATGACAAGCTCCTCCTGCTGTGTTATAATGTGTGTCGCACTCATACATTTAATTTTACACGCCGAAGGAATTGAAGTCAAGAGAGGAAAACAATGGAAGAAGTTCTGGTCGTAAAAACGGAGCGTTTGCAGCCCTTTATCCAGGGCCGGGTGGGCCTGCTCACCGACAGCCGGGAGGAACTGCTGCGGCTCATCATTTCTGAGCACGTCTTTCTGCCCCGCCCGGAGGCGGAGGCGGACCCGGGCTACCGGCAGATCATCCCCTATGTGCTGCTGTGCCGGGAGAGGAAGGTCTTTGCCACCCGCCGGCTGAACAAGGGCGGCGAGGCCCGGCTGCACGGAAAGGTGTCCGTGGGCATCGGCGGGCACATCAACCCGGTGGACGAGACGGACCGGGAGAAGGTGCTGATGCGGGGCCTGGAGAGGGAACTCCACGAGGAGGTGGAGCTGGAGTCGCCCGGGCCTCTGCTGCCCCGGGGCGTCATCAATGACGACACCAACAGCGTGGGCAGCGTCCATCTGGGCCTCTGCTTCACTATGGAGACAGCTGGAGAGGTCCGCGTCCGGGAGACGGAGAAGCTCAGCGGCAGCTGGATGAGCCTAAAGGAGCTCCGCGCCGAGTGGGATCATATGGAGACCTGGACCCAGATCGCCCTCCAGGGCGTCTTCGGTGAGGACTTCGGATTATAAAGGTAAATTCAAATGCGACCCGCTGCGCTGGGCTCGCATTTGAGATACTCGCGCTTATCGCCCTTCGGTTGGTCGGCGCGAGGGCTCGCTTTGCTCGCCTTAGGGAGTTTTTGAGGCGGCAAAGCTGCCTCAAAAACGATTAAATGGTTTCCTTGTTCGTTTCAAACTTGCTCTTTGTATTTTTTGCCTACAGTTTGCAAGCCCCCTTTTTGGGGGCTGTTTTTTTCTGGAAAAAAATCCGCCTTTCTCTGCAACAAAACCGCGGCAGCGGGTGTTATGATGGATGAAAAACGTTTTTCACAGAAAGAAGGGATGCTATGGCGCGGACTGTGTTTGACGAGGAGCGCTGCGTCCAGGCCCTGAAGAGGGGAGACGAGGAGGCCTTCAGCCGCCTGATCGAACAGTACACCCCCTACGTGGGGGCCATCGTCAGCGGCATGACCGGGGAGCTTCTGAGCCGGGAGGACCGGGAGGAGCTGGTGGTGGACGTCTTCTACAGCTTGTGGAACAGCGCCGCCAAGATCCGGCCCGGCAAGCTGAAGAGCTACCTGGCCGCTATCGCCCGGAACAAGGCCCGAAATGCCCTGCGGCGGGAAAAGCAGGAGCTGCCTCTGGAGGAGGATCTGCTGCTTTTGTCTCCCTCAGACCCGGAGCGGGAGCTGGCCCAGGCGGAGGAGGCGCGGCTTCTCCGGCGGGCTTTAGAGGCTATGCCGGAGCCGGACAGGACGATTTTTATCCGGCGCTACTGGCTCTGTCAGAAGACCCGGCTGATCGCCGCGCAGATGGGGCTCAACGAGAGCACGGTCCGGGCCAAGCTGCTGAGGGGCCGGGAAAAACTGGCCCAGATCCTAAAAGAAGGAGGATTACCATGAACAGCAAGAGGATTTCTGAGATGTTTGACAGCTTTGATCTGGCTCCGGAGCTAAAGGACAGCGCCGATTATGACCCGGAGCGGATCAAGGCGGCGGCGCTGGAGCGTGTCCACGCTGGCGCGGCGGTCCGGCCGGGCGGCCGAAAGCTGATGCGGGCCTGCCTGCTGGCGGCGGTCATTGCCTGTTTCCTGTCGGTGACCGCCTACGCGCTGGTGACCTTTGGGATGAATGTCCATGTCAGCCGGCCGGGAGAGACCCAGACCTACGCGCTCTATGTGGAGGACTATAAGACGGGCGAGATCAAGTCCCAAGGGAATATCACTTATCAAGCGGCCCTGGTCCTGCACTTCGATTCCGCCGAGGAAGGGCGTGAGTATTACTTCATGCCCGGTTGGCTGCCCTCAGAGCCCACGGAGACCGGCAGCGCGTACCATGTGCTGCTGGACCAGGCGGCAGATGAGCTGGGCATCAAATGGCCTCCGGAAGAAGCGCAGCTACCGGCGGTGGAGGCCAAGTTCAACGAGCTGGCCGAGGCGCGGGGCCTGACGGAGGAGGAGAGCAAGGAGTGGCTTTGCCGGTGCATGAACGGGGACACGGAGACCCACGATATCCCCTATCAGATCACGATCTGCAGCCCCACGGATCTGTACGGCAGGGACCTGCTGTTGGGGGCCAACGGCGAAAAGGTGCAGCTGCTCAGCGACAGGGAAGAGAGCGGCATCCGGGTCCTGGAGCTGACGATGGAAAGGGAGGGAGCCGAGTACCCCCTGGCAAAGGTCAACTATGTCATGCGCTACAGCCTGACAGAGGGCTGGCTGCTCATGGTGGGCGGCACGCAAGACCTGGAGACTCTGGCGAAAATCGCCGGCGATGTGCAGATCGTGTCGTCCGGCGCGCTCATAAAAGCCGGGGAGGAAGGGAACAGGGCGTCCACTCTGGGCGTCGCCTTCGGGTGACGGCGGCGATCGTATAACCCCATAATGTTGAACCGGCGCAGCCGACAGGCTGCGCCGGTTTTGACTCTCTTGCTTTTTACAGGTGCGGACAGAAAAAGTAAGGGTAAAGTAAGGTGGCGGGAAAGTTCATGTCAGGTCGATGATGTACCGTAGACGCATAGAAAGGAGTTGATTCTATGGACTATATCATCACCACAGAACAGCTGACGAAAAAATACAAAAACTTTACTTCCGTCAACAATGTCTCCCTTCATATTCGGAAAGGCAGCATCTACGGATTCCTCGGCCCAAACGGAGCCGGTAAATCCACCACGATGAAAATGCTGCTGGGACTGACCGCCCCAACGAAAGGCAGCTTTACGATCGACGGCCGGCACTTCCCGGAGGACCGGCTTGCCATCCTGAAGGAGACCGGCTCGTTTATCGAGTCCCCGTCCTTTTACGCGAATCTGACCGGCCGGGAGAATCTGGAACTTATCCGCCGTATCTTGGGGCTGCCTAAAGATTCCGTTGACGATGCCCTGGAACTGGCCGGCCTGACTGAGTTTGGAAACCGGCTGGCAAGGAAATATTCGCTGGGCATGAAGCAGCGCCTTGGTCTTGCCGGGGCGCTGTTGGGCAGGCCGCCTATCCTCATTCTGGACGAACCGACCAATGGCCTTGACCCTTCCGGCATCCATGAGATCCGGAACCTGATAAAATCTTTACCCGGCCTCTACAACTGCACCATCATGATCTCGTCCCATATGCTCTCCGAAGTGGAACGGATGGCGGATGACATTGGTATTCTCAATCATGGACGCCTGCTGTTTGAGGGAAGTCTGGACGATCTGCGGCGCAGCGCAAAGCAGGCGGGAATGTCCGCTGATAATCTGGAAGATGTGTTTCTCACTATGGTAGATCAGGACAATGCTGCCAGAAAACAGAGGGCCCAGTTATGAGTATGCTCGCGATCGAACTCCGGAAAGAAAAGCGGACGGGCGTTATTCCTGTGCTGCTTTCTGTTGGACTTTTGGGCGCCGGCTATGCCTTTCTGAATTTTGCTGTGAGAAAAGACACTCTGCTGGGTCTGCCCCTGGCTCCTATGGATGTTTTGCTGACTCAGCTTTACGGCATGATCATGATTTTGAATATGTTTGGGATCGTAGTGGCCGCCTGCATGATCTACAACATGGAGTTTAAAGGGTACGCTGTTAAGAAGATGTATATGCTCCCTGTCCGTGTCCCGGGAATGTACCTTTGCAAATTTCTGATCCTATCGACCCTGCTTTTTGTGGCCGTAGCTTTGCAAAATCTGGCGCTCATGCGGATCGGGTCAACTGACTTACCGCAAGGGGTGTTTGAAATGGGAACTCTGATCAAATTCGCGGGTTACTCCTTCCTTACCTCAATGCCCGTTCTGTCGTTTATGGTTTTGATCTCATCCCGTTTTGAAAATATGTGGGTGCCGCTGGGGGTTGGCGTTGCCGGTTTCCTAAGCGGGATGGCATTGGCTGATTCAAGTAATAACCTGCTGATGATCCACCCTTTCGTCATCATGCTGAAGCCCGCCGTTGCTATGAGCGCACAGCCGGATATAGCGGTTGTCATAGCTGCGTGTATGGAAACATCAGTATTCCTCGGCGCAGGGCTGTGGATGGCAAAGAAGTTGCGCTATGAGTGAGGAGGGATCTGGAAAATGAGTTTTTTGGAACTGCTCAGAATTGAGTTTATGAAAGTAAAACGCTCGAAGATCGTACCGCTGATTTTTGTTGCGCCTCTGTTGGTAGTTTCCTCTGGGGTCGCAAACCTGAGCCGTTACTTTACGCCGGAATACACCAACGCCTGGCCCGCTATGTTCATTCAGAGCGCACTGCTCTACGCCTACTACCTGCTGCCATTCTCCATGATCGTGGTCTGCGTGATGATCGCGGGACGGGAAACGGGAAATAACGGCATCCTGAAAATGCTCGCTCTGCCGGTCAGCCGGTATGCGCTCTCCATAGCGAAATTCTGCGTGTTGACATTTTATCTGTTTGTGGAGATGGCCGTGTTCCTTGCGGTATTCGTGATTGCCGGAACAGTTGCCACAAGCACAATGGGCGTGACGGAAACGCTGCCCGTCCTTTATTTGCTGAAATGGTGTGCCGGTCTGTTTTTGACAATGCTGCCGTGTGTGGGGACCATGTGGGCGATCACCGTACTGTTTGATAATCCGCTGCTTTCCGTAGGATCGAACCTGCTTCTGGTCATCCCCGGTATTTTGGTTTCAGCTACACCCATTTGGATCATTTATCCGTATTGTTACAGCGGGTATTTGGTTTCATGTTCTCTACATGATTTTACGGTCAATTCTAATATAAGGACATTTTCCATTTTCCCGTTCCTGCCGGTTGCGATGCTGGTCTTTGCGGTAGCGCTCGTGATTGCAGTGACTCAATTTGGAAAGAAAGAAATGAGGTAAATCGGACACTTTTTCACTATTCACTATTACCTATTACTTCCAAAAATCGGCGAGTCGGTTTTTAGTGAAAAGTGAAGAGTGAATAGTGAAGAAGTAAAAATCGGCAAGGCTGACGCCTCGCCGATTTTTGGTACGGGTAGGGGGACTCGAACCCCCACGGTCGCCCACTGGAACCTAAATCCAGCGTGTCTGCCAATTCCACCATACCCGCTTATAAATTCAATTTAAAATAAAAAGCCTATTGCTTCCGCAATAGGCTTTTTTGGAGCGGGCAACGAGGCTCGAACTCGCTACCTCCACCTTGGCAAGGTGGCGCTCTACCGGATGAGCTATGCCCGCATCGGCAAGTTGTATTTTACCACAATTTGCCCAGATGTCAAGCTGTTTTTCTCAAAGATGCGGAGAGCGGGGAAGGCCGGCTCAGTAAATGGCCTGGGAGGAGGCCTTGAGGCCGTACTCTGTATCGAACAGGACCAGCTTGGTGTTGTTCGTGGTGGTCACATAGTCCGCGTGCCCCAGAGTCTGCACGACGTAGGTCAGGGCGCAGACATAGCAGCCATTGCCTACGTTCATCACGTTATTCAGCGTTACGGATTGCAGGCTGTCGATGCTGTAGGAGAAGCCCAGGCCGGAGACCTGCGTGAGCCGGGAGAGCAGATCCGAGTCCGGCATGACCATACGGTAAAGCAGCATGTAGTACATGTAGATGCCGCCCTCTTCGTGAGAGCCCATATAACCCACATAATTGGTGAAGTACTCCTGGGCAAAGTCGTAGACTGCCGCTTTCTCCTCATCCGTGCAGTTGTCGGTGAACAGCTCCTCGGTCAGATCCTCCGGGGCCACGTCGCGGCCCGTCTCGTCCAGGACTTCCAAAGGAAGCTCGCCCACATAGCTCCCCGTCCGGTAGCGGGTCAGATAGGGCAGATCATAGCCGTCGTCGTAAAACTCCGCCAACAGGGAATAGGGCACCCGGTCATCGTCGATTTGCCCGGCGCCCAACCGGATCCCGTTTAAAATGACGGTATAACCGGCGGGGACTACCAGCTCCGTCTGCTGGCAGAAGTTTTCAAAGGCGAAGTCCTCCTGGCTCAATTCCCAGGAGGGGAAGCCGAACAGGTTCCGCTCTCCGGCGGTGAAGGTGACGGAGGCGAAATTCACATCCCCGGAGCGCAGCACATAGGTGTAGCTGCCGTTGTTCTCGCCGGGAGCGCGGACGTAGTCCGCCCCCTCGATCAGTTCACAGATCCGCTCAAGGCTCTCCTCCCCGCTCTGGACGCTGCTGTCCAGCGAGGAGAAAAAGGGCTGGGCATGCTCCCGCAGGTAGTCCGCGTCCAGCCCGGCCAGATAGGCCTTGACGGCAGTGGCGGGCCGGGTCTGCTCATAGGAGCGGATGAAGACCCAGAAGAAGACAAGGCCCGCGGCCAGAAGCACGGCCAGCACCAACGCGTAGATCCCAAGACCGGCAGCGAAGCGGCCGCTGATCAGTTTCTTTTTAGTTCCCTGCACTGTCCCGCGCCCCTTCCTTCAAAACGATCCAGGATGTGGAGATCCGGCGTATGCCGATCACCGAGGCGCAGTTGTTCACATAGGCGCCTTCATAATACATCAGCGTCGAGGAGCCGCCGTCCATGTTGCTGGCGTTGACCGCCCCGTAGCGGAGCATGATGTTCATCAGGTCCTCAAAGGTGGCGCCCAGGCTGATGACCTGCCGCCCGTCGATGACCAGGAGCAGCATAGCCCCGTCGGAACGCTGGCCGATAGCCGTGCGGGGGTTGACGCCGCTGGCCAGGCTGTCCGGGTCCACGCCCTTGCCGTTAGACACCAGCACCGGTCCGAAGGAGCAGCCGTACTGGATATTGGCGTCCTGGATGGCCTGGATGCTGGGCAGCCCTACGTGGAGGATGTTCTGGTCGTCCATGCCTACAAAGCCCTCGCCGACGCCCATACCGCCGGCGTAGACCGTGCCCTCATAGACCACCGCGTCCTCCGGCCAGCTGCCGTCGCCCTGGCCGCCTATATCCACAAAGCCGCCGGCATTGATGCCGCCCACGGCGTCCCGGAGCTGCACCATCTCTTCGACCGTATAGCCCCGCACGCCCAGACTGTCCGGGTCAAAGCCCAAAATGACCCGGCTGGGGTCCAGCACGATCATCATATAGCCGGAATAGCCCTCGCCCTTGACCTCGTCCAGGATGATCCCGTCTCCATCCTCGTCCACAAAGCCCCAGGCATCTGCCTCTGTAGTGGGATCGGCCTGCGTGTCCATGTGGATCAGGGAGGTGTCCGTGGCGGCAAACTCCTCCGCCTCCCGGCCGGCCTCGATCTGAGCGATCTCCTCGGGAGAGAGGTACAGGTCCGCCAAAAAGCCCACGGCGCTGGTCTCCCGGACCGACATGACAAAGAGGTCCCTGGCCGTCTCGGAGGGGCCTTTCGCCAGAATATACATGACCCCGTACAGCGCGCCCACCAGCAGCACCAGAGTCACCAGCAGCACGCAGAGCAGCCGCAGAACAAGTGCCGCGGCCAGCCGGCCAAAGCCGGAGCGGGTCTTTATGCCTTCATTTTCCATTTGCGTATCCAAAAGAGAAATCATTCCTCTCTTTGAGATTCGATATCCTATCTTTGCTATTATATCTGCGTTCAGGGGCCAATGCAAGCTTTTCTTTTTGGCTCAATCCAGGTGGAACAGATCCCGGGTGTAGACCTTGCTCTGTACTTTGTCCAGAGCGGGCTCGGCGCGATTGGCCAGAATGAGCTCGCTGCGGGAGAAAAACTCCTCCAGGTCCCGGATCACCGGGCAGCCCCGGAAGCTCGTCACGTTCTCCAGCAGGGGCTCATAGATCAGCACGGGCACGCCCTGCTTGACCAGCAGGTCCAGAATGTCCAGAATAGAGCTCTGGCGGAAGTTGTCGCCGCCGGCCTTCATGGTCAGCCGGTACACGCCCACAGCGCCGAAGCCCTCCGGCCTCCGTACCCGCCGGAGCACCTGCCCGGCGATGAACTCCTTCCGGGAGCGGTTGCTCTCCACCACCGCGGTGATGAGCTTCTCCGGTATATCCCGGTAGGCGGCCTGGAGCTGCTTGGTGTCCTTGGGCAGGCAGTAGCCCCCATAGCCGAAGGAGGGGTTGTTGTAGTGCCCGCCGATGCGCCCGTCCAGGCACACGCCCCGGATGATGCGGCCCGTGTCCAGGCCCTTGGTCTCGGCGTAGGAGTCCAGCTCGTTGAAGAAGGCCACCCGCATGGCCAGGTAGGCGTTGGAGAAGAGCTTCACCGCCTCCGCTTCATCCGACCCCATCAGCAGCACGGGGACGTTTTCGTCCTCCGCACCCTCCAAAAGCAGCTCCGAAAAGCGCCGGGCGGCCTCCGCCTGGGCCGGGTCAGAAAGCTCCCCGCCCAGGATGATCCGGCTGGGATGAAGGCAGTCGTACAGGGCTCGGGTCTCCCGGAGAAATTCCGGGCTGAACAGCACATTCGCGCCCCCCAGGCGGCGGCGCAGGGCCGCGGTGTAGCCCACGGGGACGGTGGATTTGATGAGGAGCGCTGCCCGGGGGTTGAGCCGGTGGATCTGCTCCGCCACCGTGTCCACGGCGGACATGTCAAAGGAGCCGCGCCGGTCGTCATAGCTGGTGGGGACGGCGATGACAACGAAGTCCGCGTCCCGGTAGGCGCTCTCTGCGTCCGTGGTGGCTCGCAGGCGGAGCCCGCCGGCCCGGAGAGCGCTCTCGATATCCTCATCCCGCAGGGGGGAGAGGCCCCGGGCCACCAGGTCCACCCGCTCCGGATCCAGGTCCACGGCGGTGACCGGATGCCGCTTCGCCAGCAGCACCGCCAGAGACAGCCCCACATAGCCCAGCCCCGCCACGGCGATCTTGCAGTTTTTTCCCGCTTTCATACAGCCTGAGCGGCCGCGGCCGCCTCCTTATGCTCCCAGAGCTCCGGGGGCCCGTAGAAATCCAGCAGCAGATCGGCGAACTTCCGGCGGACGCCGTGCTTATAGGGGGCCTGGACGATGTTCATGCCCGGGTTGTGGTTGCCCTCGATGAGCTCCAGCTCCCCGCCTGGGAGCACCGCCACGTCCCAGCCCACTACGTGCAGGCAGGGGAGGGTCTGGGAGGCCCTGCGGCAGAGCTCCACGATCTCCGGCCAGTGGGGGATCTGCTGGCCCCGGAAGGGGACGCCGGTCATGGGGTGGACGGGGTAGCTGTTGCCGTGCTCGTCCAGACCGTCGGTGATCACCCGGCCCGTGTCCGGGTCCAACTCGCAGAAGATGCCGCCGCCGTGGGCGTTGTCCACGTGCAGGCCGTGATTGCCCACCCGGAGCCCCGCTCCGAAAACGGTGAAGCGCTCGCCGTTGCGGAAGGTGATGATCCGCAGGGTGTTGAGGGACTCGGGGTGGTATTTGGCCAGCTCCGGGTCAGACTGCAAAAACTCCTCCGCCAGGTAGCCCCCGGCGGACAGCTCCTCAAATACTTCTTCCTCCCGCCCGGCCAGCCCCCCGGCCGTCAGCTTGCGAAAACCGATGCCCCAGCTGGACAGGGGCGGCTTGAGGGCCACGGAGCCGTGCTTTCTGACAAAGGCGGCAAAGTCCTCCGCCGTGGACTCGGGCAGATACAGCCAGTCCCGGTGGATGAAGTCCGCGAAGGTCCGCAGAAAGAGGACCTTGTCCTTCAGATAGGGCTCAGATTCGGCGTTGTAGGGCCGCATGAGGAGGGTGGCCTCCGTGTCCGTCAGGTACTCCCGCCGCTCCTGCTCGTTGAGCCGGTAGAAGGCGAAGATCATATACTCGGACAGGGACAGCCGCTTGTCCGGCAGCTGCCGGCGGGCCTTCAGATAGTCGAAAAAGAGCTGGTTGGCCGTGAAGCCCTCGGGCAGCTCCTCCACGCCCTTGATGTAGCCCTTGAAGCGGCGGCGGAGCCGGGGATAGACCGCCACGCTCTGTAGGACCATGCTCCCAAAATACGCGTTACTCATAATGTTTCCCTCAAGCAGTCCAGAAGATCGGGGACCTTGCCCCGTTTGTCAAACTGAATGATGTTGCCGCCGGGCCAGTTGAAGTTGCCCTCGATGAGCTCCGGGCCCTCCGGTGTGACAGCGATGTCCCAGCCCACATAGCCCAGGCTGGGGACCAGTTCCATGGCCTTTTCGACGGCGGATAAAAGCTCCGCCCAGTAAGGCACCTGAAAGCCGGGCATGAAGAGCAGGGAGCCTGGATGGTGGATATACTCATTCAGGTCCCGGTTGTTCCGGCCGGGGCCGCAGACCCGCCCGGTGTTCAGGTCCAGGGGATAGGCCAGGCCGCCGGCGTGAAAATTGTCCGAGACAGCCTGCCCGGTGCCCGCCTTCAGGCAGGCCCCGATCAGCCGCACCCGGCCCTGCCGGTCCCGGGCCGCGTTGACGCGGACGGAGTTGAGGCTGTAGGGGTCGATCCGGTCCAGGGCCGGATGCTGCCGGATGCGCTCCTCCAATAGAAACTGCTCCTCCCGGCAGCGGCGGTAAAAGGCCTCGGGGTCGGAGAGAGCTCGGGTTTCTATGAGCTCGATGCCTCTGCCCTGGATGCCGGAGACGGGCTTGAGGACAAATTCACCGTGCCGCTCCAGGAAAGCTTCAAAGGCGGGAAATCCGGCCTCCGGCGGGTAGAAAAAGTCCCGCCGCACCAGCTCCGAGAACTGCCGGTCGAAGAGAGCCTTGTTGGCCAGGACCTGCCGGTCCTCCGGCCTGGCCCCGGCGTTCAGGGCCCTGTCCAGGGCCTTGGAGCGGCCGGATGTGAGATAAGTCTTCCGCTCCCGCTCCGGCAAATCGAAGAAGCGGAGCACGAAGTAGTTCTCCGGGGAGGCCCCGTGCCGGTAACCGCACCAGGCGGCGTCCAGAAACAAGGGCAGGGGAGAGCCGCCCCGGATCCCGGAAAGCTTCCGGCACATGGCCCAGGTCCTTTTTGCCGCCGTCCACTGTGACATGGCTGTCCTCCCTGTAATCATTATACTATACGGAAAGCATCTGGCCGAACATCCGGTCGGTCTCCGGCAGGCGCCGGTTGTCCAGGGCGGCGCTGGGGGTGAAGGTCATCTCCCCGAAGCGGACCCGGCCCTCATGCAGGTACAGGTCCACCCGCACGAAAGGGAAGCCGGCGCTGAGCCGGTCGGCGATCCGGAAGGCCTCCTCCAGGCCCGCGGGCTTTTCCGGGGAAAAGTCCGCCGGAGCCTCCTGGGAGTCCCGGTTGATGCGCAGAAGCTGGAAATCCCGGTCAAAAAAATAGAAGCGGGGCCAGCCCTTCTCCCGGCCCTGGCAGAGCAGGACGCAGAAGGCGCGGCCGTCAAAGCAGTAGAATTTATAGTCCTCGGGCAGGGAGCCGTCCTCCCCGCCGATGAACTCCTCGGCCAGGAGCTTCTTGTCCATGTGCCGGTACTGGAGCTCGGAGTAATAGGCCCAGAAGGGCTCTTTCCCCCAGGCCTTCAGCTGCCGGACCGCTCCGGCCCGGTCCAGGGCGGCCTTGCCGGGGCAGATCAGGTTATAGCCGCAGCCGAAGTTCCATTTCAGGGCGAAGCGCTCCGGCAGGGCGTCCCAGTCGATATCCTCCGGCCGGCCGTACACGGCCAGCAGCCGGTTCAGGGTCTCCCCGCAGCCCCGCTCCGCCACAAAGTCCCGCACCCGGAGCTTGTCCGCGCACTGGCGGACCAGGGGGTCCTTGCCGTAGCGCTCCAGCTTCAGCTTGAGAAGCTTTTCGTTGAGGGTCTGGGGATGGCGCAGGTCGGGAAAGCGGCCGAATTTCCTAAGATACAGAAGCTGCGTATTCAGCCGGGGGGAGAGGTAGGACAGGGCCGCGTAAAAGTCCCGGGTGCTCCGGCGGATCTTTTTCTTCTCCATAGCCGGCCCTCAGCTGCCCGTCAGGGCGGGGGCGCGCTCTGCCTCTGTTTCTGTGCCCTCACCGGCAGAGAGCATCAGCTCCTCCGCCGCGTGCAGGGAGTCCATCAGGCAGGCGCAGACAAATTTGGAGCGGCGCAGAATGGAGCGGTACTCGGTCTTGGTGGCCATGTACTGGTAGTGTATGATCTGGATAGAGGGGTCGTAGAGCACCACGCTGCCCTCCCGGCGGCAGAGCCAGTCCAGGATCTCCATCTCATAATACATAAAGGTCTTGGGGTAGAAGGGCTCCGGGTGCCTCTCCAGATAGCGCCGAGAGAAGATCACGCAGGCCCCCTGAAGCGTGGCGCCCAGGGCGGGGACGGAGGTATCGATCCCCTGAGCCTCCCGCTTGCGGCGCAGGACCCGCCGCCAGATGGCGGGGCTGTTCTTCTGCCCACTGCTGAGGAGCATCCAGATGGGCTTCTGGGCGTGCTGAACAGAGGCCATCTTCTTCCGCACGGCCTCCAAGGTGCAGGGCTCCAGGCTCTTTGGGTTCTGGTGGATGCCGGAGAAGACGGAGAGGATGTCCGGCCCCAGCAGGTCAAAGGGCTGCCGGGCGTAGATCTCGTCGATCTTGGGGATAAAGTCCTCCTGGAAGATCTCCACGTCGTTGTTCACCGCGGCGATATAGTCCGGCCGCAGCTGCTGCCAGGCATAGAGGATGCCCAGATTGTTGCCCCGGGCGTAGCCCAGGTTCTCCTGGGCCAGCAGGACCGTGACGCCGGGGGTGCCGGCGTAGCGGGCCTGGAGCTGGACGCCGGTGCCGTCGGGGGAGGCGGAGTCCACGATGACGATGTGTTTCTCACCCTTCAGGGCCTGGATGCTCTCCACGCATTTGACGGTACCCTCGATGGCACGGTAGTGCAGAATGACAAAAGCGATCATGAGGAAGTCCCCTCCTTTTGGCCGAGGGCCCGGAGCCTGGCCCCCAGATAGTAAGCCAAGTCGTACCATTTGCGGCTCAGCCGGAAGCTTGTCTGAAAATGTTCCGCCGCCCGGGCGGGGTCAGAGCGGACCAGCCGGCGGCCCATGCGCCGGTTCATCACCGCGTCGGCGGCCGGGTGGGCCGCGTACAGGACCCGGTGCTTCTCGTAGAGGCGCACCAGAGCGGGATAGGACTTGACGGCGCTGGAGATGCTGTCCCCGCCCACCTCCGAGTCCGCAAGGGCCTCCGGCAGATAGACCAGCGGGAAGGCGGCGGCCGCCCGGATGGCGAAGTCCCAGTCCTGGTAGCGGCGGAAACTCTCGTCAAAGCGGAGAGTCTCCCAGACCTCCCTTTGCATGAGCATGGTCTGGGTCCCGGCCCGGTTCTCGGCCAGGAAGCACTCCAGGGGCCTGGCCGGGTCAAAGCCGTGGACCGGGTAATAGAAGGCCTCTCCTTTGACCGGGATCCGGTCCATGCCGCAGAAGCACAGCTTGGCTCCCGAGGCCTTCAGGCAGGCCAGCTGCTTCTCCAGCTTGTCGGGCCGCCAGGTGTCGTCGCTGTCCTGAAAGGCGATGTAGGCCCCGTGAGAGCGCTCCGCCCCGTAGTTGCGGGCGTAGCAGGCGCCCCGGTTCTCCTCGTAGCGCAGATAGCGCAGGCGGGGGTCCAGAGGGCCCTCAAAGAGGCTCTGGGTGCCGTCAGTGGAGGCGTCGTCCACCACCAGCACCTCAATGTTGGCATAACTCTGCCCCAGCACAGAGTCCAGACAGGCGGGGAGCCGGTCCTTCCGGTTGTAGCTGGGGATGATCACAGAGATGAGTTCCTGTTGTTCCATGGCAAGCTTTCACCTCTCATTGTAAGCACGCTTTAGGGAAGCTGTCAAGCATCAGCTGCTTTTTTTCCTCTGCCATTTCCCGGGTGACGGCGTAGCGCTCAAAGATCGCCTCCAGCGGCGGGGCGGGGGAGAGGCGCAGATCCCAGGGCCGGTGCTCCAGGCCGTAGGCCGAGTAGTAATCGTCAAACTTATAGCCGTCCCCCAGCAGCCGGTCCCCCAGAACTAAGTGCAGATTGGGGATATGAAAGCTGTCGGCCACGATGAGCCCATGGAGGCTGCTGGACAGCACCGCCCGGCATTGGGCGATCTGCCGCACCACCTCCAGAGGCTCCTCCCGCACGTCGATCAAGACGGCGTTTTCGTACTGCTCCAGCAGCTGGGTGAGGACAGGGTCCTTCAGGTCGCAGAGGTGGGGGATGATGCCCAGGTCATAGCGCTTTTCCGGCAGCTCGTCCAGGAGCCGGGAGGCCAGGATGCCAGCGTCCCCGGTGGGGATGTCCAGCCTTTGGCCGGTCATCTGCTCCACCCGGCGGCGGGTCAGCTCCCCCCGCAGGGCGCAAAAGTGCATCTTCCGCTTAAAAAAGCGGCCCTGGCAGTCGTCATAGTTGATAAAGCCGGTGCCCCAGACCCAAACCTCCGGCCGGGACAGGCCGTTGAGAAACTGTTGGGCCCGCATGGGCAGGCTGCCATGGTAGCAGTACTGGGCCAGGCAGCTGCCGATGGCGCTCATGTCCCCGGTGAGGAAGGAGCAGCGCTCCACCGGGCGGCCAAAGCAGCGTGTGATGAGCAGGGGGTTGAGCAGGTCGCCCATGTTGTTGAGCTTGGCGTAGTAGAGCCGGACAGGCTTTTCCATAGCTTATATCCTTCCTAAGGCCCGCAGATAGGGCAGGGCGTACAGAAACACGAAGAACAGGCCCACGAGCAGGCCAAAGGCCAGGTATACCAGCCACATCTGCCGGTCCTTCCGGCAGGCGGCCTCATCCAGGGCGGAGGGGGGAGCGGTGAAGAGGGCTTCCCGGAAGCGGCGCTCCTCCTCGGAGGGGGCGTGCACGGCAGAGCCCAGAACGGCCCCCAGCAGGCTCAGGACCAGGCCGATAAAGAAGGAGTCCAGGTACACGGGGGGCGTGATGTCCAGGATCGAATAGAGGATCTTGGAGCCGGCGCAGCCCAAAAAGCCCAGCAGCATGCTCCATAGGGCCCCCGTCCGGCTGAGCTTTTTGCTCCAGACGCTGCCCAGGGCTGCCACGCTCCAGGAACTGGCGATAACGGTGCCGCCGAAGTACATGATGATGAAGATCTGGGGCGGGTTCAGGGCGGCCAGGGCCAGGATCACCAGGCCCACCAGCAGCATAGCCAGCCGGGAGAGCCGGAGCTTCTTCCGGTCGTTCCCGTCCTTGGGCGGGGCGATATCGTTGACGACCGAGAAGCCGATGAGGGAGAGAAAGGTGGAGGCCGAGGAGATGCCCGCCGCGGCGATGCCGGAGAGCATGATGATGCCCACGGCGGTGGGCAGGACATGGGTGGCCGCCCAGATCACCGCCTGGCTGCCCACCAGGTCCGGGTCGATGTTGCGGATGAAGGCGGCGGTGAAGTACAGGGCGGTGGTGACCGTCATGACCCCGATGGAGGACCAGACGGAGGAGCGCATCACCACATGCTCGTCCCGGGCCATCAGGTAGCGGCTGGTCTGCCAGGGGCTGACAGAGACCACCAGCGCCCAGACCACGCCGTAGGTCAGGGCCCAGAGCAGATTGCTCAGCCCGTCCGGGTACAGGTAGCCTGACCAGCCGGCCCAGGAGAGCATGCCGGGCAGCTCCGTCTGAGTGGCCAGGGCCGCGATGCCGGGAAACCAGCCGCCGGCGGCTTTGACGATGAAGGGAATGGCGATCAGCGAGGCCGCCAGAAAGACCAGGAACATCACCGTATCCGTCAGCAAAACGCCGGGGGAGCCGGAGTAGATGGTGAAGGCGGTGAAGGCGGTCCAGACGATGACGGTGCAGAGGGCATAGTTCAAGCCCGTGATGGAGCTGATGAGGGTGGAGACCCCCTGAATGGCGGACAGCAGATAGGCGCTGACCGAGACGATCAGGATCAGGGAGGCGGCCCGGCGCAGGGCCGAAGAGGCGAAGCGCCTGCCGAAGTACTCCGGCAGGGTGGAGGCCCCGCTGCGGCGGATGTAACGCCCGAAGAGCCCGGCCCCGTAGATGTAGCCGCTGGCCTGGAGGACGCCCACGATGACGATGCCCATGAAGAAGCCGGAGTAGACCTCGCCGGTGTCCCCCAAAAAGGCGCCGGTGGACAGGAAGGAGGCGATCAGGGAGCCCACCACCAGCAGCGTCGGCGCGTTGCGCCCGGCCACATAGTAGTCGTCCGTGTCCCGGACCTTCCGGCCGGCGAAGAAGCCGATGATGAAGAACGCGGCCAGGGAGAAGAGGATGCCGATCAGGTACACGTTCATTTCTTCTCCCCCTTTCCGCCGGAGCAGAAGGCCCGGTAGACGAAGGCCGTCACTGCGATCCAGAGGCCGAAGCCGATCGATATAATCAGTTCCATATGCGCGCCTCCTTTATGACTGATCGAAGATTTTTTGACAGGCGGGGCAGAATCTTTTCCTTATGACCTCGTAGGTCTTTTCCCAGCTGCCGCCGGTGGCCCCGACAGGATGCCGGAGGCCGATGTAGGTACACTCCCGGACCCAGGTCAGCTGCCCGCCGCAGAAGGGGCAGAGGGTCATTTTGGCCCGGCGGCGGTGGGCTTGGATCTCAGCCAGGCTAAAGCCCACGTGCCACTGCTTGATGGGGCTCAGCCTGTCGTACTCGATCTGGGTGCAGCCCAGCCGCCGGTCGATGGCCCGCTCCTGCTCCTCGGTATAGACGAACACCTTCTCATACCGGAGATAAGGCCGGACAGCGGCGCAGACCGCGCTCCCGGCCAGGCCGCAGCCCGTATAGACGGCGGCCAGGATGACCGCCGTTTTTCCCAGACCGGCATGGACCGCCGCCCCCAGAAAGACCAGTGCCAAGACGGTCAAAGCGGCGAAGATGCCTTGAAGCAGACGAAGGATTTTCATAGCTGCCTCCCTAAGTTTCAGGCTGAGAACACTTTTACAAACGGGGGAGTCGTCACTCCAGAATAAATGGAAGTACGATCATAACGATTCCAAACAGAGCAAAGAAAATACCGCTGATTTTTGTGACCTTCAAATACAATTCAGACGGTTCATCCGCCCGATAAGATTTCCATTCCTCAGTCAATTTCCATACTAAGTCCGGCTTAAAAAAGATAAACATGCCTAAAACAAAGATTATGGCTCCGCAAATAACAGACCATAGCATATTTACCGTCTCCTTTATCAGATCCCGAGTTGTCGCGCTGATCCTTCCCCGACAAACGGGAAGTTACCAGTCCTCAATCACTTCCCCGTGAATGCAGACTCTCTCTCCATCTGGGCATTTTGCATCAAACATTTTTGCTTTGCCGTCGCCATAATCTAAGCTGGCACCATTCAACAGGGCATATACAGAAGGATAAATGACGCTCCATAACTCGTGACATAATGGAGGGCATAAATCTTCAACAATAAATTCTTGTCCGCATTTGAAATAGCCGCATCTGCAATTGCTTTCCTTTATGGTCAATTTAACCCTGCTCATAGTGACCTTCCCTCAAAAATCCCGATTTATATGAATAAGTGCCAGTCCTCACGGCGCCCCTTACCCGGGGGAGCCATGATGGTGCGGTGCTTACCCACACTATTCCCAGGTGATCAGTTGTCCTTCTGTGTATCTCCCAGTCTTTAGTAGTCCTCCACGTCGAACTCCCGGTCCTTAAAGTAGAACCTCCTGTCCGCGTCTGTGATCTCCCGGATGACCTTGCAGGGGTTACCCGCGGCGATCACATTGGCCGGGATGTCCTTCGTGACCACGCTGCCCGCGCCGATGACGGTGTTGTCGCCCACCGTCACGCCCGGCAGGAGCACCACGCTGCCGCCGATCCAGACATTGTTCCCCACCGTGATGGGGGCCCCGTACTCATAGCCGGAATTCCGGCTGGCCGGGTGAATGGGATGCCCGGCGGCATAGATGGACACGTTCGGCGCGATCATGACGTTGTCGCCAAAGCGCACCTTACCCACGTCCAGAATGGTCAGGCCGTAGTTCGCGTAGAAGTTCTCGCCTGTCTCGATATTCCAGCCGTAGTCGCAGTGGAAGGGGGGCTCGACCCAGATATTCTTTCCGGTCTTCCCGAACAGCTTTTTGATCAGCTCCGGGATCCGGCTCTGCTCCTCCGGCTTCAAGCGATTCAATTCATAGACGATCGCCTTACAGGCGTTCCGTTCGGCGTCCAGCCCGTCCTGCCAGGCCTTGTAAGGCAGGCTGCTCAGCATCCGTTCTTTCTGATTCATTTTGCCTCCTTACGAAAGCTTCAGCAGCACCTTCTCATAGTATTCCCGGGGGAAGGGGCGGCCGGTCATGCCCTCGTCGAAGAGGGGCTGGTAGCCGTAGCCGTCCGTCACCCAGCCGAAGCCCCGGTACTGGGCGGTGTTGAAGCCGGGGATGGTGTTGGCCTCGATGAGCAGGGGGCCCTTTTCGGTGAGGGCGATGTCCCAGCCCACGTTGGAGATCTTGCCGGCCAGGGGCACCAGCTCCCGCATCAGCGCCAGCGTCTCCTCCCAGAAGGGGATCTGGGTGCCTTTGAACACCGCGCCGCTGAGGGGGTGGGCCGGATAGTCCACGATGTTGTTCTGGTCCACCGCGTCGGTGAGGACGACGCCGCTGCGGATGTCCGCCATGGCGGTCAGGGCGTCCTGGGAGCCGTTGGAGATGTCCATCCCGTCGGCCACCGTCAGCACAGGGGCAAAGAGATAGCTGCCCACCGGGGAAAAGACCGAGTAGAAGCGGACGATGTTCACCGCCGCCGGGTTCAGAGCGGCCATGACCGGGTGCTGGACGATGAACTCCTCCGCCACGCCGTCGGCCAGCTGACGGGCATAGTCCAGCGCGGCCTCCATGCCCGCCGGGTCCGATACATCGAAAACCCGCACGCCCTGACCCTGGCCCTTGCAGAGGGGCTTGAGCACCACCTTGCCCGTGTCACCGGCCAGGCGGCGCAGGGCCTCGGCGTCGATGCCGGTCAGACGGGCGCAGCGCCGGCCCATGTACTCGGCGAAGACCCGGGAGAAGATGAACTTATTCATCAGCAGGCAGATATAGCGCCGGTCGGTAAAGGTCTTGCGGAACTGGGCCCGGGTCCAGAGGGTGGAGACGGTCTTCTTCTGGGCATCGCTCAGGGCATAGCAGCCGGTCCACTCATATTCGTCCAGGGAGATGTGGCTGATCCTCTTCACCCGGATGATGTCTTTTTCCAGCTCCCTGGCCGGAAGGCCGGTCCGCTCGGAGAGCTGCCCGGCGAAGTCCCGGATGTAGCGCCGGGCGGCCAGAGGGTCAGGGAGGCCCTTTTTCTGTTCTTTCATGGCAAATCCTCACATCATAGAGATAAGCTCTTCCAGCTCCTGCCGGCGGCCGGTCCGGGTCACCAGCTGCATGCCGCCCATCTGGGCAGTGCAGTTGGCCTCCACCAGGCACCAGCCCCGCTCCGCGCTGAGGGCCAGGTCCCAGCCGCAGTAGTGATTCCCAGGGACCTGGAGGGCGGCCTCCCTGACCATGGCCACGGCCTCTTGCCAGCGGGGAATTTGAAAGCCTTTGAAGACCACGCCGGAGTCCGGGTGGCGCTCATAATAATGGCCCTTCTTGTCGGCCCCGTCGGTGAAGATGCGGCCCGTCTCCGGATCGATGAGGGCGCTGATGCCCCCGGCGCTGAAGTTGTCCACCAAACTGTCCTGCCGGCCAACCCGCAGGGTGGGGTGGAACAGCCGGACCTCCGGCTGTCCGTCGGGGCCCTTGACGATGACGGTGGGGATGCGCAGGGTGTTGACCGACTGGGGGTGCAGCGCCGCCATGCCCTCGCCCTGGCGGATGATCTCCTCCAGGACGGCGCCCTTCTCGTGGACGGCCTCATAGGCCTCCCGGTCGGAGGCGTAGTTGGCGCGGCTGTCCAGGTGCACGCCCTTGCCGAAGGCGGCGAAGATGGGCTTGACGATGTAGTCCGGGTGCCGGGCGGCAAAGGCCGCGTATTGCTCCACAGCCTGGGGCGTCATTTCGTCCCGGGCGCGGATACATATCATCTCACGCTTGAAAAGCCCCTGAAACTTCTTATAGGTCAGGTACTTGTTTTCCAGCATGTTCGTATTCTTCGGATCGTTCATCCGGGGGTAGAAGCTCATGCGGATGCCCTCGGTGATGAAGGAGGCCCGGTAGGCCCCGTCCCGCCCCTCGTAGCCGTAGAGAAAATACTCGTCGTAATAGGAGCCGTATTGGAAGAGGGAGCGGATCATGTCCCGCCGCAGGGCGCGGACGGCGCACCGGTCGGCCAGTTCCTCCGGCGTCTTGAAGCGGGCCATGATCTCGTACAGGGCCCGCCGGTGGCGGTGGTAGTAGTAGGCCTTGCGGTACCAGGTCTGAAAACGGATCTTTTTATAGATCTTCAGCCAGAGCTTGTGCAGCACGGGTAACACCTCGAAGCAAGGAAAGATTGTCTCAATTTGTTAAAATTATAAAAATAAATGGAGACTTTGTCAACAGTCAAACATCAAAAACGCCGCCATGCCGTTATGGCATGGCGGCATTGCTGCACGGATTATTTTTTGACGATTTTCTTTTTCTTGGGACGGAACATGTTGATGCTGATGCGGTGGGTCTTGTCCCGCTGGAAGGACTCCTCATAGATCCGCAGATAGCCGGTCTCCATGATGAGCCACTCGCCGTCCACCTTCACATACTTGTCGGTGTAGATGGCGGAGCCCTGGATCTGGGTGCCCTCGTAGGGGTTGCCCTCGGCGAAGATCAGGTTGTCCTGGAGGTACCACTTGCCGACGGCCTCGGTGTCGCTGACGATGGTGATCTCCGGGTTGTGGCCCTGGTGCAGGGTGATCTCCGTGGGGGGCTGGACCTCCTTGAAGTAGTCCGTGATCTCCTTGGGGCCGTGGAACACCAGCTTGCCGTTGGAGTAGGCGGTGGAGATATCGGGGTGCATGGTCTTCTCCAGAGCGTCCCAATCCTTGGTGTCCAGAGCGCGGAAGTAGCGGCTCTTGAGGACCTTGATGGCCTCGATGTCCTTCATCTTCTGGACTTCTTTTTCAAGAGCTTCCAGGCGTTCTTCAACAGTCATGGTAAATCGTCCTTTCCCTGTTTGTCAACAGTATGGTCTCAGATGGAGGTGCCGACCTCGTAGGCCTCGCGGGTGGCGTCGATGCCCATGCGGACTTCCTTGGCGTCGCCGATCACGTCGCAGGGGATGCCCAGCTCCGCGCACTTGGCGGTGAGGGCCTCGGTGGGACGGGAGGTGATACCGATGGCGATGACCAGGGTGTCGAACTTGCGGGTCTTGACGGAGGTCTTCTTGAACTTGTCGGTGAACTTGTAGGTGACCTGGTGGTCGCCAATCTCGGTGATGTTGGACTTGTTGCTGCGCTTGATCTGATCGGGGGTGTACTCCAGATTCAGGAACATGTTGCGCAGCATGCCGGTGCCGTTGCCGACACGGACCTTGTCCATCACGCGCACGTCGCAGCCCTCTTCATACAGGAACTGAGCGACCTCGATGCCGTCGCCGCCGCCGCCCAGGATCAGAGTCTCGCCGTGGGCCTTGGCCTTGCCGGAGAGGATATCGTCCACGCAGTACACGTCCGCCCCGTCGATGCCGGGGATGTTGGGGGCCTTGTACTCAGCGCCGATGGCCACGATCACGTGGTCGGGCTTGACCTCGGCGATCAGCTCGGGCGTGACGGTGACGCCGGTCTTGATCTCGATGCCCATGCGCTCGCACTCCTTGGCGTCCCACTCGGCAGCGGCGGTGAAGCCCTGCTTCTTGGGGGCCTTGCCGGCCAGCAGGAAGCGGCCGCCCAGGTGATCGGAGGCCTCGTAGATGGTGGGGTTGTGGCCCCGGGCCTTCAGGAACTGGGCCGCCATCATGCCGCCGACACCGCCGCCGATGATCATGACGTTCTTGGGCGTGGAGGTGGGATTCAGGCCCTTGTACTCCAGGCAGGCCATGGGGTTGCGGGTGCAGGTGATGTGGGTGGCGTTGGGGTCGATGACCTTGTCATAGCAGCCCTGGGTGCAGCCGATGCACTGGCGGATCTCGTCGACCCGGCCCTCCTTGGCCTTGTTGCACCACTCGGGGTCGGTGATCTGGGCGCGGCCGATGGCCACCATGTCGCACTTGCCCTCCTCGATCAGCTTGTTGGCCAGATCGGGGGTGACGATGCGGCCCACGCCGGCCACGGGGATCTTCACGCGGGCCTTGACCCGGGCGATGATCTCCATATTGAAACCGGGCTCCAGGTTGTAGGGCGGGACCTCGTAGACGGTGGCGTTGCTGCGGGCGTTGCCGCGGGACAGGTCCACGATGTCAACGCCGGCGTCGGCGGCCTGGTTGATGAAGTCAACGATCTCGTCCTCGCTCATGTTCTTGGGCATCATCTCGTCGATGGCGTCCAGACGCATGAACAGGGGCATGTCCTCGGGCATGTTGGCGCGGATGGCCTTGATGCACTCCAGGGGGAAGCGGCAGCGGTTCTCGAAGCTCCCGCCGTACTCATCGGTACGGGTGTTCAGGTAGGGGTTGAGGAACTCGTGGGGCAGGTAGGTGTGGGCGGCGTGATACTCCATGGTATCGAAGCCGGCGTCCACGACCCGCTTGGCGGCCTCGCCGAACTGGCGGACGATCCGGTGGATGTCCTCCACGCTCAGAGTGTCGGGGGTCTCCAGCTTGTTGGTCTCGTCGAAGAACTGTTCGGGCACAAAGCCGCCGTGCCAGACCTGCACACCGGCCTTGCCGCCGGCGGCGTGGATGGCGTCGGTGACCTTCTTCATGCCGGCCACGTCCTCATCGGTGTACATGCCGTAGTACAGGGGGGCGTGGGACTCGGGGCAGACGGAGACGATCTCCACCATGTTGAGTCCGCAGCCGCCGGCGGCGCGGGCCGCATGGTAGGCCACCGCGTCTTCGCCTACGCCGTGCCGGTTTTTGACCATCTTGGTGTTCATGCCGGGCAGGAGAACGCGGTTCTTCAGCTCCAGACCGCGGAGCTTAATGGGGCTGAACAGAGCATCGTAACTCATAAGCAGTACCTTTCTTCTTTCATCATAGTTTTTTGGGAATTTTAACGGTTTGGGAAATGGTATGCAGAAAACTCTTCTGACAAAATTCTAACACGCGGCTCGCAATAGTACGGGATATAATTTTGAAAGATGCTATATTTAAAATGTACAAAAAACGCGATTTTTCTTGCAAAAAACAGGAGACCCCCGGCAACTTGTATAAAGAGCTTGCCGGAAGGGCGGGAGCGCTTGCCGAAAACGTAAAAAATCCGCCCCATGATTTCCTGAAATTTCCTTATCAAATGAATAGATTGGGAAAGGAAATTATTAACTGGAAAAAACAATGGAAGGAAAATCGAAAATTATGGCGGATTTGCTGGCAGAAAAAGTAAATCTAATTTACGGGGACTGTGTCTGTTTAACAAGAAATTTGAGTGACATAAAATTCA
>CANQTO010000043.1 GCA_947626785.1 uncultured Oscillospiraceae bacterium | reverse complement strand
CATTCACTCCGTCATACGAACGCCAGCCTTCTCATTGCGGGCGGGACCGACGTGACCACCGTCGCCGGTCTCCTGGGTCACTCCCAGCCCAGCACCACCCTGGACATCTACAGCCACGCCTTCGACAAGAACAAGAAAGCCGCCAGCAAAGCCCTACAGGATGGGCTGGAGATCTGATTGGGAAAAACCTGTGCGGCCGGAAACAGCAGCGCTGTCCGGCCGCACAGGTCTATTTTTTCACTCTATACTGTCAATACCCCAACTTGTGGAACATCTTCTCCACATCAACGGCTTTCGGAACCTCGCCCATAGATACCATCTGCTCGTTGACTACAATGACAGGCATACTCATAACGCCAAAGCATATATCTCATGGAACAGGCATCAAGCTTTCACGCCTATCGCCGAACGGTTTTTGAAACACCTTAAAACCTCATTTGAAAACAAAACAGATATAAATTCGGAAACAGCAGAGAGCTTGTAAACCTAATCAGGCTCCGGAGGAAACTGTAGTCTTTCATGACGGATTCCAGATAAAGGCGATGAAAGACTTAAGGCGTTGTTTTCAGCCTTCCTTCAGAAACGCGGTCAGTTCTGCTTCCAGCTTCGGCATCCACCATTCGAGATAGCCTGCCTTTGTGGGATGGATGGAGTCGAACATATAAAAGTCATAGGTCTCTTGGTCGATATCATTAAAGGCCTCATCCGTGTACAGGTCAACAAGCCCGAAGTCCCACTTGTCACGCAGTTCATAGAGCCGGTGGACCATGGCCTCATATTCAGTGCTCTCGTACCAGGAACCGGTGTAGAAGACCACGGGACACCGCCAGGTGTCCCTGCAGTACCTAAGAATGTACTCAATGGCGCCTGTGACGGTCTGGGTGTCAAAGGAACTAAGCTCCTCCGATGAGCTGATCTCTCCCATGGGCAGCTTCTTGGTGGCGTCATTGGTGGAGAGCTGACAAACCAAACAGTCTACAGTCTGCTCCGGGTCCAGTTCTTTCAGACGCTTGATATAGCTGTCACCGTCCCCAAAGGCGATCAGCGCCGGAAGAGAGGTCTTGTCCACCAGTGTTGTCCCGCTTTTTGCCTCTTTGACAGCCTAGACACCGTCCAGAGCTTCAAACAGTTCCACAAAGGACTGTCCCTCCGCCGCAGCCCCGTAGGTGACGCTGCTGCCAAGAAAAACCACGGTTTTTCCGGCCAGGGGAGAATCATTCCGAGGCTCCAGGTTTTCCACGTCGTAAGCCGCGCCGTTTCCCGGCGCGTCGGAGCGTTTTTTCTCTTCAATGGCGATATAGCCCCGCAGGGCCAGCCACGCCGCCAGGATCAGAGCTGCAAGAATCAAAATTGCTGTCAGTATCCGCTTTTTCATTGGGCACCTCTAAAAATTAGACGATTTGTATAAGAGCCGTACACTATCATCTGCCGAGGTTATTTTTTCCGCGAAACCCTCAACAGTTTTCTCTTGCACGCTCCTCTTGTATATGCCATAATATTATGCGGTAAGTTTTTTACACCAGATTTATCTGTGAGCGCGGTTCTTTAGTTTTTTTATCAGACCATCCATCGTCCAGTCTGTTCCGCCAGCCGGATCGTGGGAAGTCAGGATCGAAAACGGTTCTGCTTTACCGATGCGCTCTGTGGGGATATTCTCCAGTTTCACCGCTAAATTGGCAAAGGTCTGAGTCTGTTCCACCATCACATTCAAGTCGAACTTTTCAAGCTCCTGTTCCGGGCTCTCTACACACAGATAATCTGGTGCCGTACAGAGTGCGATGTCCGGAATTCCCATTTGGCAAAAGTTCTGGCCCTCGCCAAAGTGCATATTGTTATGCCCTCGGAGTGTCATAGTGCGTACACGGCTGCGATTCTGCTTGACCTCTTCTATATACAAATCGTTGACAAACTGGTTTCCCGTATAGACAAGCTCCGGCTGAAGCTGTCCAGTATATTGGTATTTGCCGTCCACAACGGCCCATTCCAGACAGCCTAAATGCTCCAATGTAAGCGTGCAGACCGCTTTTATGTGGCCGTTCTTCCCGTCCCAAAGAGCACGGTGCATATGCAGCCAGCGGGAAGACGCCTGTGCGCCACCAGTAGCTTTTTCCGCAAATTCAGGAAGCCTAAAATGGCCTGCAGTAAACAGGAAAAGATGGTTACGCTCTAATTTCTGACCCTTTAACTCTTCCAGCATAGCCAGCAAAGCAGGAGGACCGTTTTCTTCCACGCAGTTGGAACCGTCTGTATGCGTGTTGATGATTACACATTCGTCGGGTCGGCGGCCTTTCAGGATACAGTACACCGTTTCCGCGCAAGCGTTCGGCTCAATGTTGGCTGTCAGGGTAAAGCGGGCCTTTTGGTGGTTCCTGGCGGCAGCAATGACCTTTCTTCCGTTTGTTTCGTTTACCCACAAGATAGGGACGCCTTGGTAGTCCAGAACGAAAGGTAAATACTGACCCTCCACCATATCGTCGTTAATATTTTGCCAGGCAAAGACGGCAGCCTTTGCCCCGGCTTTTTTGCAGAGTTTCCCGTAATAGTTTTTTACAAAGGTCGTTGTGACAGGCCCCGCATATTTTCCCGGCAGCTTCAGATCTTCCGGATAGGCGGAACGCTTGTCAAAAGCGAAGGCTGCGGGCAGAATGTCAAGATTTTTATACTCGATGACGGCAATTTTCCCTTTGGTATCCCGGATGTTTTGCATCATTGGCTGGACAAGAACAAGCTCCTCCACGATCCCGGCAGCAGGCGTTTCCCCAGAGTAAGGATGGGCAGAGGAGACAAAAACAGGAGTCTCTTTATCTCTGTCCAAAAGAGACAGGGAATAGCCTGTTGATTCCCAGCGGCGAAAGAAGAATGGATCAACATAGTATTCCAGGCCCATTTCTCTCAATCGGGACTTGATGTACTCAACATATTGCCGGTGTCCTCGGCTCCCAGTGAGCCGCCCGCCGCAGTTGAGCATGGCCTGCATCTCTTTTTCCAATTTTTCTTTTTTGATAACTACTTTCAAAGAAATCCCTCCTAAAAAATAATTATTTTGCGGTGAAGATATGGATCAGACAATGGAAGATAAAATCAAGATGGCGTTTTTTTCCATCATGGAAGAGAACATCGAACAACGGATCACAATGTCCGGCATAGCAAAGAGAGCAGGAATAGCACGCAGTACGCTCTACCAATATTTTGACGACTTAAATGCGCTGCTCGGAGCTGTATCCTATGATTATGCCCAAGCTCTTTTTCGCATGATTCGTGAAGGAAGAAGTAAAGAGTCTGGCTTTGAGGGTTTCCATTATGCTTATTATACGATTGTCCAATACGCGCACAGCCGGAAGCAGCTCCTACGCCAGCTATTAAAGAATCCAAATTTTACAGCGAATGCGGAACAGGCCTTACGTGAACTTCTGTTTGAAGATTATCTAAAAATGCAGCTTCCGGTTCACCGGGAAGCAATGAAACTATGCGCCTGTTACTTGGCCAGCGGAGGAATCAGCATATTCCGGGATTGGATCAATTCCGATTCGGAAAAAAGCATACAGGAAGATGCAGACCTGCTCTTGGAATCGCTTTTGGTGATGAGGAGTGTTCTTTCTTTTTAAGAATAACAGGAATACTACTTTTTGTGTAGAACAATACTAAATGATTTGTCCGATATAGAGAGAAAATAAGGAGCAAAAAAGGAAAAAGGTACTGTAGCTTAACATTTTGCTACAGTACCTTTCCCTTCGAATCTTACTGATCAAATTCAAAATTCCGACGCCCGCCAAGACGGGTGTCGGAATTTTGGTATGCCCGACAGGATTCGAACCTGCGACCTTTGGAGTCGGAGTCCAACGCGCTATCCAGCTGCGCCACGGGCACATGTATTCAGTTAACGCCTTCCGGCGGTAGACTGCTTTTTCAAAAATAGTGGTCAAACAGTAGTCAACGACTACCGATTTTTTGCCCCGGCACCGAAAAAAGCCAGTAATATCAAGGCTTTTTGCCTTATCTCTACTGAAAGCGCCTGAAACGTCGGAGTCCAACGCGCTATCCAGCTGCGCCACGGGCACATAGAATTATCTCTTGCCGAATGCTTTACATCACCCGCAAAATTTGCTATAATGCTGCTTAAGCGTTTCAGCTTGCTTATTATAACAAATGGATCGCCTAAAGTAAAGAGCTGATTGAAAATTTTTTCTCGCGGCAGAGACGGAGGAACGCTCATGAAAAAGATCACCCTGGGCAAGACCGGCCTTCAGGTCACCAAGACCGCCATGGGCTGCCTGCCCGTGCAGCGCTGTGACAAGGCCTATGCCGTCAAGCTCCTGCGTGCGGCCTATGAGGGCGGCATCAACTTCTTCGACACGGCCAACGCCTATACAGACAGCGAGGAGAAGATCGGTCTGGCCCTGGCAGACGTGCGGGACAAGATCGTCCTGTCCACCAAAAGCGCCGCCAAGGACAAGGCCGGCGTCCTGGCCCACATTGAGAACAGCCTGCGGATGATGAAGACGGACTATATCGATCTCTTCCAGCTCCACCAGGTTTTGGAGGTCCCGGATGTGAACGACCCCAACGGGGCCTACGCCGGCGCGCTGGAGGCCAAGGAGCAGGGCTGGATCGGCCATATCGGCGTCACCGCCCACCGGATCGACGTGGCTGAGCAGTGCATCGCCGCCGGCCAGTTTGAGACCATGCAGTTCCCCTTCAGCTACATATCCGCCGGCCGGGACCTGGCTCTGGCAGAACAGTGCAAAAAGGCCGGTATGGGCTTTATCGCCATGAAGGGCCTGGCCGGCGGTCTATTGGGCAGCGCCCGGGCCTGCCATGCCTTTATGGCCCAGTATGACAACGTGGTCCCCATCTGGGGCATCCAGAAGCTGGAGGAACTGGAGCAGTGGCTGGCGCTGGCCGAAGAGGACCCTCAGATGGATGAGGAGCTGGCCGCCTTTATCCAGAAGGAACGGCAGGAGCTCTCCGGCTCCTTCTGCCGCAGCTGCGGCTACTGCATGCCCTGCCCCGTGGGGATCGAGATCCGCAACTGCGCCCGGATGGACATGTTGCTTCGCCGCTCCCCCTGGCAGGAATACATGAGCGACGAGTGGCGGGCCAAGATGGAGAAGATCGAGGACTGCCTGGGCTGCCGCCAATGCAGCAGCCGCTGCCCCTACCAGCTGGACACGCCCAACATCCTCAAATACATGCTGAAGGACTACAGAGAGTTTTATGAAACACACAAAGATCTCCTTTAAGCCCTGTCTGCGGCTTGCGCTGTGCCTGCTGCTCTGTCTGGCTATGCTGCTGCCCCTCAGCGGCTGCGGCGAGACAAAGATGTCCCAGTCCCAGCTCTTCGCCATGGACACGATCATGACCCTGACAGCCTACGGCAAGAACCGGGAGGCCGGCCTGACCGCCGCGGAGGGTACCATCTCCGCCCTGGACTCCATGCTGGACCCGGAGCTGAGCACCAGCACCACCTACGCCATCAACCACGCCGAGGGCTCCCCTGTCGTGGTCTCCGGGCAGATCGCGGAGATGCTCAGCACCGCGAGCCTGGTCTATACCCAGAGCGGCGGGGCCCTGGACCTGTCCCTGTACCCGCTGATCAAGCGCTGGGGCTTCGTCGACGGGAAATACTACGTCCCCAGTGACGCGGAGATCTCCCAGGAGCTGGCCAAAAAGTGCTTTGACCAGATGTCCCTCACCAGCTTCCCCAGCTCCGGCTCTTACTCGGTGATCTTCCCCGCTGGCGCGGAGATCAGCTTTGCCTCCATCGCCAAGGGCTGCGCCGCCGAGAGCGCCGTCAGTGCCATGCGCCAGGCCGGCGTGGAGAGCGGCATCATCTCTCTGGGGGGCAACGTGCAGACCCTGGGCCTGAAACCGGACGGGAGCAACTGGAACGTGGCCATCCAGGACCCCAACAACACGGAGACCTACCTGGGCGTTCTCAGCGTGGGCGAGACCGCCGTCGTCACCAGCGGCAGCTACCAGCGCTTTTTCACCGACATGTGGGGCCACACCTACCACCACATCTTCAACCCGGCCACCGGTTACCCTGCCTCCACGAATTTGCTGTCGGTCACCATCATCTGCCCGGACGGCACCATGGCGGACGCCCTGTCCACGGCCATGTTCGTCCTGGGCGAGACCCGCGCCCTGAATTATTGGCGCACCTATGGCGGCTTTGAGATGGTCCTGGTCAACAAGGACAACGAGGTGATCTGCACAAGCGGCCTCATGGAGCAGATCACCCTCTCCAATACCAACTACACCCTGAGCTTTTCGGAGTAAGCTTTCATGGCTGATCTAAACACCCCTGTACGATATGTCAAAGGCATAGGAGAAAAAAAGGCGCTGGCGCTGGGAAAGCTCGGCGTCTTTTCTCTCTACGACCTAGTGTCCTACTTTCCCCGGAAATATGAGGACCGGAGCGTGTACAAGCCCATCGCCCTGGCCCAGGACGGGGAGAGCGTGTGTCTGCGCGCCCTGGTGGCGGACACGCCCCGCCTGAGCCGGGTCCGCCGGGGCCTGGAGCTGGTGAAGCTGCGCATCGTGGACGAGAGCGGTATGGCGGAGCTGACCTACTTCAACCAGCCCTATGTGAAGGACAATCTGCACCGGGGCGAGAGCTACGTCTTCTTCGGGAAGATGGAGGTCCATGGCTCCCGGCGCAGCATGGTCAACCCCATCTATGAGCGGGAGGGCCAGGAGGGCGGCGTCACCGGGCGCATCGTGCCCATCTACCGTCTGTGCGCCGGGCTGAGCCAGCGCACGCTGATGCAGGCGGTGCGCCAGGGGCTGGAGGCCTGCGCGGGCCTGGTACCGGAGGTGCTGCCGGAGAGCCTGCGGCAGCGCTGCCAATTGGTGCAGGCCCGCTACGCCTATGAGAACATCCACTTCCCCGCCGACTTTGGCGCGCTGGAGCTGGCCCGGCGGCGGCTGATCTTTGAGGAGCTCTTCGTTCTGGCCTGCGCTCTTGGCCGGATGCGGAGCAGCCGGGTGCGGGAGAACGGCCTGCCGGTGGCGGCGCCGGACCCGGAGGAGTTCTACGCCTCCCTCCCCTTCCGGCCCACGAATGCCCAGCGGCGGGCCGTGGCGGACGCTCTGGCCGACATGGGCTCCGGCCAGCTCATGAACCGGCTGGTCCAGGGCGACGTGGGCAGCGGCAAGACCCTGGTGGCGGCGGCCCTCATCTGGGCCGTGTGGAAAAGCGGCCTGGGCAGCGCCTTCATGGCCCCCACGGAGATCCTGGCCGAGCAGCATTTCGCCACGCTCTCCGGCATGCTCAGTCCACTGGGTCTGCGGGTGGGCAGGCTGACCGGGGCTATGCCCGCCAAGGAGAAGCGGGAGGTCAAGGCGGCCCTGAAGTCCGGGGAGCTGGACCTGGTCATCGGCACCCACGCCCTGCTCAGCGCGGATGTGGAGTACGCCCGCCTGGGGCTGGTGGTGACCGACGAGCAGCACCGCTTCGGCGTGAACCAGCGTTCCGCCCTTGCGGGCAAAGGAGCCCGGCCCCACGTGCTGGTCATGTCCGCCACGCCCATCCCCCGCACCCTGGCCCTGATCATCTACGGAGACCTGGACGTGTCCGTCATCGACGAACTGCCCCCCGGCCGGCAGAAGGTGGACACCTTCGCGGTGAACGAGAGCTACCGGCAGCGGCTGAACAACTTTATCCGCCGCCTGACCGGCGAGGGCCGGCAGGTCTTCGTGGTCTGCCCCATGGTGGAGGACAACGAGGAGCTGCCTCAGAAGCTCAAGTCCGCCCAAGAGCACGCCAAGGAGCTGGCGGAGACCTTCCCGGAGCTGCGCGTGGCCTGTGTCCACGGCAAGATGAAGGCGAAGGACAAGGACGCAGTCATGGCTGCCTTTGCCGCCGGGGAGACGGATATCTTAGTGGCCACCACGGTGATCGAGGTGGGCGTGGACGTGCCCAATGCGGCGCTGATGATCGTGGAGAACGCGGAGCGCTTCGGCCTGAGCCAGCTGCACCAGCTCCGGGGCCGGGTGGGCCGGGGCTCCCACAAGAGCTACTGCGTCCTGGTCTCCGACGCGGAGGGCGAGGACGTGCGCGCCCGGCTGTCCATTCTCTGCAAGAGCAGCGACGGCTTTCGCATCTCCGAGGAGGACCTGCGTCTGCGGGGCCCCGGGGATTTCTTCGGCTCCCGGCAGCACGGCCTGCCGGAGACCCATATCGCGGACTTAGGGGCGGACACCCAGGTGCTCCAGCGGGCCAAGCAGGAGGCGGACGCCCTCCTGGCCGCCGACCCGGAACTGAAAGCCCCGGAGCACGCCGCCCTGCGGGAGCGGGTGGAGAAGCTCTTCCAGGCTGGCCAGGACAGCTTCAATTGAGAGTTCTATTTTTATGTAAACCAAAAAGCCGCGGGTCTCCGCGGCTTTTTAGTTTAATCCAATTTTTCATTTAATCCATTTTTTCGATCACTCTGTCGGAGAGCTTGTCCAACAGGCCCAGGTCCCAGACCGTCTGGAAGATCGTGTACCGGGGCCGGATCTCTTTGCACACCATCAGGCTGTCCTTCAAGAGGGTCCGGTCGATGCCGATATCCCCCGGCAGGGCCGGGCAGCCCAGCCGCCGCAGCAGCTCCCGGAGCCAAGTGGCGGAGGGCAGAGTCTTCAGCTGGGCGCGGACGGCGGCCCAGTTCTTCTCCATGCTGTCGATGCGCCGCAAGCGGCCCTCGGTGCCGTTCTTGTCCGCCTCCGCCTCCATGCGCAGGACCTCGGGGGCGGCGGGGCCGTAGGCCCGCTCCATCTCCCGGGCCCAGGCCGCGGGATCGTAGCGCCGGGCGGCCTCCCGGGCGGCCCCAAAGTCCACCTCTTCCTCCAGCAGCGCCTCGGCCAGGGACAGGACCAGGCCGGTCCCCACGGCCACCTGCTCCCCGTGCATGGCGAAGGGGGTCCCCCGCTGCTCGCCGATAGTCTCCCAGTAGTGGGACAGGTGGTGCTCCGCCCCGGAGGCGGGCCGGGAGTTGCCGTAGAGGCTGATGGCCGCGCCGGAGCAGACCAGGCCCTCCATCACCAGGCCCAGAGCCTCCGGCTCCCGGTTCTCCAGCTTCTCCGTCTGGCTCAGCACCTTATCCAGGCAGCTGCGGACCAGAGCCACGATGGGGGCGCAATAATGCTCGGCGTTGATGATCCGGGCCAGCTCCCAGTCGTTCAGGCAGCTGATCTTGCCGATCAGGTCCCCGAAGCCGGCCACGGTCATGCGGGGCGGGGCCCCCTTGAGGATGTCCGTGTCCCCGATGATGACCTGGGTGCTGTGGGCGGGAAGGGTGGCCTTCAGGCCCTTCACGTTCAAAATGCCGATGCTGGCGGCAAAGCCGTCCATGGGCGCGCCGGTGGCGACGGTGAAGCAGGGCAGGCGGAGCTTGAAGCTGGAATAGCGGGTCATGTCCGTGATGGAGCCGGTGCCCACGCCGATCATCAGATCGCAGTCCGCCGGGAGATTGATCACGATCTCCCCCAGGGTGCTCTCGTCAAAGCCCAGGTTCTCTAAAATGTGGGCGGTGGCTTCGATCCCCGCCTCGCGGAGCAGGCTCTGGCAGCGCTCCCCCGCCACTTTCCAGGTGATGGGGTCGCACAGCAGCCAGGGCCGCTTGTACCCTAAGCGCCGCACCGCCTCCGGGAGCTTGTTCAGAGCCCCCGGGCCGATCTCCACCTGCTTGATGGGCACATAGTGCCGCCGGCCGCAGGGGCAGTCCAGCTCCTTATCCAGATAGTCCCCGATAGGCCGGGGGCTTTCGTACATTTTCATGACTTTTGTCTCCTAAAAACACAAGGCCGCAAAAGCGGCCTTGTGTATACAGACTTGTGCTCTCTCAGAGATCAGATACCGGCGTCGGCGCGGATCTGGCTCCAGTGCTCGGCGATCTCGTCGTGGTGCTCGGTCAGGTAAGCCACGTCACGCTCGACCCACTTGATCTCGCTGGAGGGGGCCAGCCAGGCGCCCTCGGGGACCTCATAGCTGGGGTGGGTGTAGCGGAGAGTGCCCTGCTGATAGGCGGCCAGAGCGGTCTCGCCCTCGGGGGAGCAGATGAAGTTGATCATGGCCTTGGCGTTCTCCTGGTTCGGGCCGTTCTTCACCAGAGCGGTGCCGAAGGTGGAGGCGGAAGTGCCCTCAGCGGGGTACTGGAGACGGATGTTGGTCTGGCCTTCCTTCAGCAGGTTGACCGCGCCGTCCTCATAGGTCAGGCCCACAACATACTCGCCGGTGGCGACGCTGTTGAAGCAGACGGAGGAGGAGTTGGAGATGACCAGCTGGGGCATGAGCTTGGTGACATAGTCCCAGGCCTCATCGCTGTCGGTGCCGTAGACAGACATGATGTTGCACAGGTTGTTCCAGGCGGAGGAGGAGCTGGTGGGGTCGGCGATCACGATCTTGCCGGTCAGTTTGGGATCCAGCAGGTCCTCATAGGACTGGATGTCCAGGCCCAGCTCGGCCTCCAGCTCGGTGTTGACGCAGAAGACGACAGTGGACAGGTGGTCCATGGAGTACAGGCCGTTGGGGCTGGGATAGTTGGTGTTCTCGGCCTCGTAGTCGGACAGCCAGGCCTCGAAGATGTCGGCGTTCACGTCGCCGTCAGAGTCGGCCATGCCGCCCCAGACCAGGTCACCCACAGGGTTGGAAGCCTCGCCGCGCAGACGGGTGGTCAGCTCACCGGCAGAGCCGTTGATGATCTCGATCTCCACGTTGGGGTAGACTTCGTTGAAGCAGGTGGTCAGGGCCTCGATGTCGGCATCGGTCATACTGGTGTAGAGCACCAGGGAGCCGGTGTAGTCCTCGGGGGCCTTCTCGGCGGGAGCCTCTTCAGCGGGGGCCTCGGCATCCGCAGGGGCCTCAGCGGCGGGCTCTTCGGCAGCGGGCTCTTCAGCGGCAGGAGCGCTGCTGCCGCCGCAGGCGGCCAGAGCGAGCACCATGCACAGAGCCAGAAGCAGTGCAAGAAGTTTCTTCATGTTTTCGTTCTCCTCTTTTGATTTGATTTATTTCCCAACCGCCCTTGCACAGGCGGTTATGGACAATTTACAGCTGCACATCCTCGGATTTGCTGACGGCCAGATAGATCACCAGGGACACGATGGTCACCACGGTCAGGATGGCGGCGAAGGCGCAGGCCAGGCCGTAGCTGCCGCGGCTGATGGCCACGTAGGTGCTCATGGTCAGGGTGATGTTCCGGTTGTTGTACAGGATGATGGAGCTGGACAGCTCGGTGACGATGGTCACCCAGCTGAGGATGGCGCCGGACAGGATGCCGTTTGCCATCATGGGGACCGTCACCTTAGCGAAGGTCTTGAGCTTGGAGGCACCCAGGCTGATGGAGGCCTCTTCGATACTCAGCGATATCTGCATCAAAGTGGCTGTTGCCGATCGGATGGTATAGGGCAGACGGCGGATGACCATGGCGATGATCATGATGGTCAGGGTGCCAGTGAGGGCCAGAGGCTTCTTGCCGAAGGCCAGCAGCAACGCCAGGCCGATGACCGCGCCGGGCATGATGTAGGGCAGCATGGCGATGGTGTCGATGCCGTTGTTGAGCACGTTGGAGCGCCGGACCACCAGGTAGGCGATCAGCACAGCGATCACGATGATGATGGCCAGGGCCACGACGCCCATGATGGCGGTGTTCTTGATGGAGCGGCCCAGCAGACGTTTGATGGCCAGCTCATAGTTGCCCAGGGAGAAGCCGGGCTGGAAGGTGTAGCCGGTGTTCTTCCGGAAGGACAGATAGATGATGTACAGCTGAGGCATGAAGGACACGGCCACCAGGCCGTAGCAGTAGACGTACATCAGCACGCCCGCCAGGCCCTTGGGCTTTTTCTTCTCCACCGGGTGCAGGGCATTCATGGAGAATTTGAACTTGCTGGTGGCCCACTTCTGGAGGAAGAAGACGATGGCGGTCACCACGATGGCGATCACGGCCAGGGCGGCGGCAAAGTGGTGGTTCTGCCCGGTCTCGCCCAGGTACTGGTTGTAGATCAGCACCGGGAAGGTCTGGAAGCTCTCGCCCAGCAGGCCGGGCGTACCGAAGTCCGCGAAGGCCTGCATGAAGACCATCATGGCGGCGGCCAGGATGGTGGGCATGGACAGGGCCATCACGATGGTGAAGAGCCGGCGCACGCCGGTGCAGCCCATGTTGGCCGAGGCCTCCATCAGGGTGTTGTCGATGTTCTTGAAGGCGCCATTCATGTAGATGAACACCAGGGGGAAGAACTTCAGGCTCTGGACCAGCAAAATGCCCTTGAAGCCGTAGATGCTGCCCAGGGTGATGCCGAAGGTATTTTTCACGAAGGTGGTGATGACGCCGCCCCGGCCCAACAGCATGATCCAGGAGTAGGCCCCGATGAAGGGGGCGGACATGCAGCAGAGGATGGAGACCACGAACAGCACCTTGCTGCCCTTCAGGTGATAGAAGGAGTAGAAATAGGCGAAAGGGATGCCCAGCACCAGCGCCACCAGGGTCACGGTGATGGTGACCTCCAGGCTGTTGACGATGGTCTGGCTGTAATAGTTCTTGGAGAAGAACTCCTTGAACTGCTGGAAGGTAAAGGCGCCGTCGTCAGTCACCACCGCCTGCTTGAGCAGGCCGAACATGGGATAGACCATGAACAGGATGAACAGGGCCAGGATGACCAGCGAGACGACCGTCCAGACTTCAAATTTCTTCTTGGTTGCCATCGTTCCCCTCCCGGCTCAGGCCTTCAGGTCGTTGCACACGCCGGTGAGGATGTTAGCGGAGCCGTCGGCCACGAAGACGTTGACCTTGTCGGTATTCACGCCCAGGGAGATCTCCGCGCCGGGGGCCAGGGTGTCCTCGATGGAGGACTCCTGAATGATCTCCGCGTCCTCGCCGGTGGAGAGCTTGACGAAGTAGTGGGTGTTGAGGCCCAGGAACACCGCGTCCTTCACCACGGCCTTGATGCCGGGCATATCGGCGTTCCGGTTCAGCAGCAGCTCCTCGGGCCGCACGCTGATCGTCACGTCCTGGCTCTTCATGTATTCCGGGGCCACGGTGGGCAGGGGCGCGGAATAGCCGCAGACGTTCAGGGTGGCCTTGCCGCCCTCCACGGTCACGCTGCCCTTGAGGACGTTGGTCCGGCCGATGAAGGTAGCCACGAAGATGTTGGCGGGCCGCTGGTAGATGCTCTTGGGGGTGCCCACGTGCTGGATGACGCCGCCGCTCATGACGGCGATCCGGTCGGACACGGCCATGGCCTCCTCCTGGTCATGGGTGACGTACACGCAGGTGATGCCCACGTCGTGCTGGATGTTCTTGATAACGGTCCTCATCTCCACCCGGAGCTTGGCGTCCAGGTTGGACAGGGGCTCGTCCATCAGCAGCACGTCGGGCTCGATGCACAGGGCGCGGGCCAGGGCCACGCGCTGCTGCTGGCCGCCGGAGAGCCGCTCGGGCATCCGGTCGGCATACTCGCTGATCTGCATCAGCTTCATGAACTGGTCGGTCCGGCTGGCGATCTGGTCCTTGGGCAGCTTCTTGTTCTTCAGGCCGAACTCCACGTTCTTGCGCACGGTCATGTGAGGAAAGATGGCGTAGTTCTGGAAGACCATACCGATGTTCCTCTTGGCGGGGTCCAGGTCGTTGATCCGTTTCTCCCCAAAGTAAAAGTCGCCGCCCTCGATGCTGTTGAAGCCCGCGATCATCCGCAGCAGCGTGGTCTTGCCGCAGCCGGAGGGCCCCAGCAGGGTGAAGAACTCGCCGGGGCGGATATCCAGGCTCAGGTCCGGGATGATCACGTTTTCCCCGTACTTCTTCAGCGCGTGTTTAATAACGATCTCTACGCTCATGGCTTCCTCTCCTTTATGTTCTATTATTGAATACCGTATTACTCTGCTGTTGCTGTGCAACAGCAGAAACGGGGACGTCCCCGTTTCGCGCCGGCGGTCCGGCGCGGTCAATATTTCGTTAAGTTCGGATCATCCGGCGCATCCGCATCAGGGTCAGCCGGTTGCGCACCAGGGGCGAGAACTCCAGCACCCGGTCCAGCTCCCCGGAAGAGACGCCGATGTCCTCCAAGGTCCGCTTGGCCCCCAGCCGCTCCAGCAGGGCATAGAGCTTTTCGGAGGAGGGGATCTCCGAGAGGATCTGCCGGATCTCCGGCCAGGCCTCGGCCAGGCGCTCCGGCGTAACGGCCGCCAGGCAGTCCTTCTCGTTCTCCGCCAGGACGCCCTCCATCAGCCGCTCCCCAAAGAAGGCCCGGCAGCGCTCCTCGTCCAGGGGCGCGTAGTCTCTTATGGCCGGCCGGATGTCCTCGACAGCCGCCAGGCGCTCATACTCCCGGGCGGCCAGGACGGAACCCACGCCGGTCTTCTCCCCGTGCATGGCCGGGAAGCGGACCTCCAGGGCCTCCGGGCCCATCTCGATCATATGGGAAATGTGGTGCTCCGCGCCGGAGGCGGGCCGGGAGTTGCCCATCATCTGCATGGCGATGCCGCTCATCACCAGGGCGTAGGTCACGCTCTCAAAGGCCTCGTCCCGCCCCTCCAAAAGGCCGGGGACGCTCTCGGTCACCGTGTCCGCCGCCTGGCGCATGATGTCCAGGATGCGGGGGCACAGGTACTCCCCCGTCGTCAGGTGGGCGATCTTCCACTCGGCCAGGGCGATGTACTTGGCCATGATATCCCCCACGCCGCTGCGCACCAGCTCCACGGGGGCCTTCTTTATGATATCCGTGTCCGCGACGACCAGCTCCGGGGCCACGGCGGGCAGGGTCTTCTTATAGCCGTACCAGGTCATGGCGGCGACGGTGCTGCAAAAGCCGTCCACGCTGGCGGCGGTGGGGACGGAGACGAAGCGGATGCCCCGCTCGTGGGCGCAGAAGCGGGCGATATCGTGGATGGTGCCGCTGCCTACGGCTAAGATCAGCTCCACGTCCGGTTCCAGCTTCTCCAGGACCAGGGCGGTGGACTTCTCGTCCGCGTGCAGGCCCTTCGGGTCCAGGACGATCTCCTGCTCCGCCCGGGGGTGGAGGCCGGCCGCGGCGGCCCAGCCGTTCTCTCCGTACAGGGCGCAGCGCTTGCCGCCGATGCCGTACTCCCTCAAAATCTCATCCAAGCGGCCCAGGCAGCCGGCCTCGATGACCGCCGCCCGGGTGCTCATCTGATGCTCCCGGCCGCAGACGCATTTGCCGCTGTAAACTGTGCTGTCAACGATCATGTCCGCGCCTCCAGCAGCCCGCTCAGGCTCTGCCTGAGCTTTGTATAATCATCCACCCGGATAAAGGGGAAATCCGAGCGGTACACCGCCTCGTCGTTGCCGCCGGGGCCGTAATCGTCCCCCACGTAGACCACCTGGCGGTGGCTGAGCCCCTGTTCCCGGCAATACCGGTCCAGGGCGTAATACTTATTGTAAGGGTGCGGGGCCATATCGAAGGAGGAAGAGCCTCCGATAAACACCGTGTACTCCGGAAAGGCGGCCTTTACCGCCGGATACAGGGGCGCGCGCTTCTTCCGGTCCGGGTCGAAGGCCAGCTTGTCCTCGATTGCGGCCGCCGTGCCCAGCAAGGGGAAGGTGACGCAGCCGGAGGCGTGAAATTCCACGTTCTCTCCGGCGTAGGCCGTATAGCCGAAGCGCTGCCGCAGCTCATCCACGCGCCGCTCCACGCTCTCCCTGTCGCAGGGTGCGCTCTCATCGTACACCGTCACCAGGCCGCCGCTCTGGGCGTCATAGCGGGCGTACTGCATCCCGTAGTTGCCGATGATATCGATGGGATAGCCGCCCATCTGCCGGAAGATCCGCCCGCTGGCCCCGGCCCCCACCATCAGCAGCCGGTAGCGCTGGGCCAGCTCGTCCAGGACCGCCCGGTTCTCCGGCCCCAGGGGCGTCTTATGCTGGGTCAGGGTCCCGTCCAGGTCAAAAGCGATCAGTCTGGCAGATTCCATAACGCGCAAAGAAGCCGCTCCTTTTAAATCAATTTGACATCTTCTCACATTTGCACTATAATTTGCAAAAGGGACTGTCCATTTCGTTTAATTTTTATCAATTTATACAAATTCTTTAACGACTTTATTATATATAATCAGGGCGCTTTGTGCAAGTCTTGGCGTTCATTTTGATAAACGCTCAAAAACGATCATTTTGGAGGGCGAAGTGATGAAGGACGAGCGGCAGCAGAAAATTCTGGATATTTTAGCGGACGGAAAGTACATCAGCGTGGAAGCGCTCAGCAGCCGGCTTTATGTGAGCATGCCCACCATCCGGCGGGACCTGGCCGCCCTACAGGAGATGGGGTTGGTCACCCGCAGCCACGGCGGGGTCATCCGCCGCAGCGGGAACGACGCCTTTCCCCTCTCCTTCCGGACGGAGGTCAACGCCGCGGAGAAGCTGCGCCTGGCCAAGGCGGCCAGCCAGCTGCTGTTTGACGGCTGCGTGGTCTTTGTGGACGAGTCCTCCACCACCCTGCACATCATCGACCAGATGGCCAACTACAGCGACCTGAAGGTGGTGACCAACAGTATGTCCGTGCTGCACCGGCTCTTCAAGCTGAAGGTGCAGGCCTACTGTCTGGGCGGGGAGCTCTCCAGGGACACCATGAGCTTCTACGGCCGGGAGACGGAGGACATGCTCTCCCGCTTCAGCATCGACTTGATGTTCTTCTCCTCCTCCGGCCTGGACAGGAGCGGCCGGATCGTGGACTACTGCCAGGAGGCAAACTCCCTGCGCCGCCGGGCCCTGGAGCAGTCGGAGACCAAGATCTTTCTCTGCGACGCCAGCAAGTACGGCAAGCGGGGGGCCTACACCCTCATGCCCTTAAAGGATGTGGACTACGCGGTCCTCAACGCCCCTCCCCCGCCGGGCATCGACACCGGCAGCGCCAAGCTGATCGTCATATGAGCGAGCGGGCAAGTAAAAAGCAACGCCATCGGGTCAGCCGATGGCGTTGCTTTTGGTAGCGGCACCTGGATTCGAACCGGGGACACTGCGGGTATGAACCGCATGCTCTAGCCAACTGAGCTATGCCGCCATATTCTTTTCTGAACAACAATCGCATTTTAGCAGACAAGCGGCGAAATGTCAACCAATTTTTTCAGCTTTACCGGCCAAAGATGAGAAAGTCAGAAATTTTTCTCAGGAAACCGAAATTTCCTCTTGAAATGTGGGAAAGGTTATGGTAATATAAGCAAGCTACGGAGGGTTAGCTCAGCTGGTTAGAGCGTCCGCCTCACACGCGGAAGGTCGACGGTTCGAGTCCGCCACTCTCCACCAAAGCGCAGCGTCCGCGCTGCGCTTTCTTTTAGGCCCGTTGGTCAAGTGGTTAAGACACCGCCCTTTCACGGCGGTAACATGGGTTCGAGTCCCGTACGGGTCACCAAAAAATAACTATCCACCGTAGGTGGGTAGTTATTTTTTGCATATCTTTTACGGGACTCGAAGGGAGCGTGTAGGAAAACATGCCGGTGGCATGTTTTCCCCGCGACCCGGCCCGCCCGCAGGCGGGGAGTCCCGTACGGGTCACCACGTCAAAAGTTCCCTGAAGATGTCAGATCCTCGCAAGCGAGGCTCCTCCATCGGTCAGGGAACTTTTTCCTTTCCAACGCGGACCCGCTGCGCTGGGCTCCGCGTTGGCTTTTGCTTATCTGTCAATCGGGACTCGAAGGGGGCGTGCCAATGTATCAGGACCCAATTATTGTCAAACAGCGATAGACAAACAGAGAAAAATATGATATATATAGTTATAATAAGGAAAGTCTATCATTTCTACTGAACTCCGAGAAAGGAAGATCATACGATGGTGGAAACGCCCGAACGGTTCAGCGAATGTTTTGACCTGTTTCCGTCCCCGGTGATGACCGCGAAGCCCGCCGCCCAAAACGGTTGGGAGATCGAATACCGCAATCCGGCGGCCGCCGCGGTCCTGGCCGGGCAGGAGGAGGCCTTTCTCTCCGCCCTGGCCCCCGCCCTCTCCTCCGGTGCCGCCCAGTGGCAGGGTGAGCTGGGGGAAACGCACCTGGCGGCCAAACTCGCCCGGTATCCCGGCGGGCGGACCCTCGTCCTCTTTTCCGACATCACGGAAGGGCTGCACCGCCAGGAGGAGCGGATCAAGGCCTCCCAGTCCGCTTTGCAGAGCGCCCTGGACGCGGCCAACGCCGCCAACCGGGCCAAGACGGATTTTCTCTCCAACATGTCCCACGATATCCGCACGCCCCTTAACGCCATCATCGGCATGACCACCATCGCCCAGGCGCACATGGACGAGCGGGAGCGGATCGAGGACTGCATTGAAAAGATCAGCCTCTCCTCCCGGCACCTTCTGGCGATCATCAACGATATCCTGGACATGTCCCGCATCGAGAGCGGAAAAATGTCCGTGGTGAACGAGCCCTTTCAAATGGAGGACCTTATCCACTCGCTCATGGCGGTCTTCCGCCCCCAGGCGGAACGGAAAAAGCAAAAGCTGGAGCTGGACTTCTCCGGCATCCGGCACGAGCAGGTCAAGGGCGATGAGCTGCGCATCCAGCAGGTGCTGCTGAACATCCTCTCCAACGCCGTGAAATTTACCCCGGAGGGCGGCTCCATCGCCGTGAAGATCAGCGAGACGGGTCTGACCGGGAAAGAGGACGGCAATTACCGGTACTATGAGTTCGTGGTCCAGGACAGCGGCATCGGCATGAGCCCGGCCTTTTTGGAAAAGATCTTCCTCCCCTTCGAGCGGGACCAGAGCGTCCACCGGATCGAGGGGACGGGCCTGGGCATGACGATCGCCCACAACCTGGTGAAGATGATGAACGGCGAGATCAACGTGGAGAGCGAGGAGGGCCGCGGCACCCGCTTTACCGTCACGCTGCCCCTGGAGCAGGAGCCGGAGGAGGACAGGCTGTCCGCGTTGAAGGGCCGCCGGGTCCTGGCCGCCGACGCCGACGCCGCCTCTCTGCGGAACCTCCAGGAGCTCTTCGCGGACCTGGACATGCCCTGCGACACCGTGAGCAGCGGCTGGGAGGCAAAGGACCTGGCCGCCCAGGCCCATATGCGGGGCGAGGACTATTTCGCTATCCTGCTGGCCTGGCACCTGCCCATCGTGGACGGGGTGCAGACCTGCCGGGAATTGCGGGCCATCCTGGGCAACGCCGTCCCGGTCTTCATCATGTCGTCCTTCGAGTGGACGCTCACGGACGACGAAATGCGCAAATACGGCATCGCGGACTTTCTCCAGAAGCCGCTGTTCCGCTCCCGGCTGGGAAAAGCGTTGTACGCCTTCACGCCGGAGGGGAACCCGTCCGGCGCCGGGAGCGCCGGCGCGGAAGAGAGCTTTTCCGGCTCCCGGATCCTCCTGGTGGAGGACAACGAGATCAACCGGGAGATCGGCATAGAGCTGATCGGCATGCTGGGCGCCGGCGTGGAATGTGCCGAGGACGGGCAGAAGGCCTTCGAGATCTTCCGGGATTCGCCGCCGGGCCGCTTCGACCTGATCTTTATGGACATCCAGATGCCGGTCATGGACGGCTACGCGGCCACCAGGGCCATCCGGGCCCTGCCCCGGGAGGACAGCCGGAGGATCCCCATCATCGCCATGAGCGCCAACGCTTTTGTGGAGGATATCCAGGCCTGCCGCCGGGCCGGCATGAACGGGCATGTCCCCAAGCCGGTGAACATGCAGAACCTGGCGGACACCCTGCACAAGTTCTTGAAGGAAGGCGCGGAAGTACTGTTCGATTAAATCCGCTGGAAGAGGGGTGAGAATATGGAGCCCTATCAGAAAGAATACCTGGCGCTTCTCAGTTCCGTGAGCAGCTATACCGGTCCCTCGGCCGGCCAGATGGAGCCGGAGGCCTTCGTGGAGGCCGCCAAAGAGGCCAGCCGCCTCTCCCGCAAGGCGGTGGAGGAGGGCTCGCAGCTGCTGCGCAGGGAGCTGTTCCCGGTGCTGGACAATATCCTCGCCTCCTCCCCGGAGGAGGTGGCGTCCCTGCTGGAGTTCGCGGGCGAGCTGATGAGCGGCGTCAAGCAGAAGGACGTGGGCCTGTTTTACCGGATCCACCTGGCGCTGGTCGACCTGGCCCGGCACCGGAAGGACCGGGACCTGCTGATCCGGGAGCTGTATTTTGTGGGCATGGCCCTCTTCAATCTGGAGACCATGCTCAGCCCCAACCTTTTCCGGCTGTACACCGCCCGGATGCGGATGTGCTTTATGGAGAGCGCCTCCTACTTTGATACCCAATATGACGAGATCAGCGACCCGGAGACCCGGGGATATATCCACCGCAGTCTCGGGAACATCGCCCTGAGCTACGAGGGCTCGGACCCCCAGTCAGCCAAGAAAAAGCTGGACGCGGTGACCCGCTCCATCCAGATCCTGTCCGACCCGGAGGTCCGCGCCAAGACCCCCTCCCTGCCCTGGGACCTGTACCTTTACAAGAGCCACCAGGAGCGGACGACCCTTCTGAGCTTCCTGCGCAGCGGCAACGCGGACCCGGACACCTTTGCCCAGGTTCTGGAGTCCGCCCAGATCGTCCAGGAGCGGCAGTTCAAGGCCGCCCGGGAGCGGCACGAGCCGGTCCAGCCCCGCTGGCAGTACGCCTATATCGCCGCCCTCTATCACTGCGGCGCCATGCTGCTGCCGGAGCTGCTGGAGGGGATCTATGCCCTCTCCACCTCCCGGACGGACGAGGATTTCGGTGTGCAGAGCATGTTCTCCCATGTGAGCGTCCCGGCGCTCTGCCTGGAGTACGCCAAGCAGCTGGACCCCAACGACCGGTACCGGAAGGAGCTGGCGGTCCATGTGGACCGGATGTCCCGCCATCTCTGGCGCTGGATTGTGAAGGCCCCCAGTGACAGCAACAACGAACAGCTGATGTTCTATCTGCGGCAATATCTGTACGTCTATCAGGAGGAGCTCTGCCCCCTGCCCTTCTTCGAGGCGCTCCAGAACGTCTTCGCCGCCCGGCAGCCCACCGCCTACGCCCGCATGTGGATCACCGGGCATATCGCAGCCCAGCTCACTGCCTGGGCCATCGAGGATCGCCCGGAAGAGCTGGTGGGCCTGCCCGGCTGCCGGGAGGCTGGGGACGCCGCCGGCCAGCGGGAGGCGCTTTTGGAGTACGCCATGAAGGCCGGCCGGCTGTATGACGCCGGTATGGTGCATTTCTTCAATTCTGAGAGCACCGCCTGCCGGGGGATCTTCGAGGAGGAGGAAGCGCTGTTCCAGCTCCACGCCTATTGCGGCGCGGAGCTGCTGAGCCAGCACCCCTCCACCGCCCAATTTGCCGATATCGCCCGGGGCCACCACCGCCATTATAACGACCGGGGCGGCTATCCGGCGGACTTCTCCCTGGGGGACTCTCCGGTCCGGGCCATGATCTGCCTGGTGGCCGCGGCGGATCTGCTGGCCTCCTCGGCGGAGGAGACCTCCAGCCGCTACCAGCCCGCCATCTCCTTTGAGGCCGGCTGCGCCAGGCTCCGGGAGGAGGCGGGCCGGCAGTACGCGCCCTTCGTCGCGGCGCTGCTGAAGTCCCCTGAGTGCCGGGAGGCCCTGCGGGACAAGATCGAGGCCTGGAAAAAAGAGGCGTATCTGGATCTGTACCGGCGCAGGGAGGAAATGTCCGCTTCCGTATAAGCTGTCCAAGAAAAGAGACCTGAGACTGTCAAAAAACTTAAAGCTGTGCAGGAAAGTGAGAGAGCAACGGGGGTGCGCGAGGGGGTAAGGCCCGCCTCGCGATTCAATCACCGCCAGCAAAATGCCCGGTTTACCGGGCTTTTGCCGAGCGTAGCGAGTTTTTTCAGAAGGGCATGCTCTTCTGAAAAAAGTGGCGGCTTAGCGTGTCAAAAAAGTCCATCAGGACTTTTTTGACACGCTGAGAGACCTGCTGCAAACAGGAAAGTTTGCAACAGGTCCCTTAATTTATTTAAAGCCTCGCAGAGTTTCGCGCCCGCAGGCGCGAAAGCAGTCAGATCGTTTTTCCCGAGGACATGTGCCTCGGGAAAAACTCTTCTCAGCCCGCAAACGTGCGTGGAACCCGTCTTCGACGGGTTCCATCGTGCGCTGCAGCGGGCTGCAACTCCCTTGCCCAAAAAGGGTCCCCCTTTTTGGGCAGTTACGGCAGATAATTCATCGGGTCTACGCTCCGGCCGTCTGCCGTCACGGCAAAGTGCAGATGGGTCCCCTGGCCGATCTCGCACAGGGCCGTGGTCCCCACGGAGCCGATCACGCTGCCGGGCTCCACCCAGTCCCCGGCGCTGACCGCCGGTGTGGCCGCCAGATTGGCGTAGACCGTCTTCGTCCCGTCCCCGTGGTCTACGGTTACGACCGTGCCGTACAGATCGTCCTCCGTCACGCTCTCTACCGTGCCCGCGTGGGCGGCGTGGACCGTCTCGCCCAGAGCGGCCAGGATATCCACGCCGTCATGGGTGCGCCAGTCCCGCAGGGTCACGTCATAGTCCAGGGTCTGGACGCTGTAGCTCCGCTCCAGCTCCCCTTCCACCGGCCAGGCGTACACCGCCGCGGCCGCGGGGACCAGCTCCTCCGCCGGTTCCGGGGCTGGGGCTTCCGCCCCGGCGGCGGGCTCTTCTACAAGCGCCGGGGCCTCCGCCTCCGTCTCAGGCTCTGTCTGGGCCATGGAGGCCCGTGTCTCCACCTGGGGCGTGACGATGACGGTCTCCACCCGGCGGTTTTCCAGCCTGCTGCTGTTTACGCTGCTGACATCCTCAGCCATAGTCTCATTCCCTGCCGCCATCATCCAGGCGGACACGCCGATCACGGCGGCGCACAGGAAAAGGACTATGTAGAAGCCCTTCCCCGTGAAAAATCCCTCCAGCCTTTTGCCGGAGCTGCTGCTGTTCATAAACTTGACCTCCGTTTGCATGAAATAGGTTTGCAAGCCTATTTTTGCCGGAGCTGGAAGAGATTATACATAAAAAGCCGGCTCAAACCGCTTTTTTCGTCCGCTCAAAGGGCCGCCGGACCTCAGAGGCTGTCCTGGGCTCTTCCTTATTAAAAAGCTTTCTTGCGTTCATTCGGCATCGGCGAAGGAACGCAAAATTTTTTCAAGATCCCTGCAACATTTTGCCCCTCCCGATTGTCTTAAAATTGAAGGCGGTGAGGAACGACGGACATGACAATGAACGCGAAGCCCCTGAGCGACCGGGAGATCGAAGAGGTCTACTGCCGGAACATCGACTCAGTCTACCGGCTCTGCTTCTCCTTTATGAAAAACCGGGCGGACGCGGAGGACATGAGTCAGGAGGCCTTTCTGAAGTTCATCAGCCGCCGCATGCGCTTTGCCGCCCCGGAGCAGGAGCGGGCCTGGCTCCTGGTCACCGCCTCCAACCTGTGCAAGAACGCCCTGCGGCACTGGTGGCGGCGGCACGAGGACATTGACAGCCTGCAAAACGTCTCCCAGAGCTACGACGCGGACACCGGGGAGACGCTCCGGGCCGTTCTGGACCTGCCGAAGGACTACAAAACAGTCGTCTACATGTACTACTACGAGGGCTACAGCACGCCGGAGATCGCCGCCTTTACCGGCGCGCCCCAGGCCACGGTGCGCAGTAAGCTGCACCGGGCCCGGAAGCTGCTGAGAACGGTGCTGGGGGAGGAGGATGATGAACCCCATGAAGCTTCAAAAAGCCTATGACTGCCTGACCCCCAGTCCGGCGTCCAAGGCGCGGATGATGAACGCCCTTCTGGCCCGGGCCGACGCCCGCCGGGGCCGGTTCCGGCTGCGCCGCCTGGCTCTGGCCGCGGCGGTGAATGTGTTGGTCATCGGCCTGGCCTGGGCGGCCTACAGCGCCGGCTGGCTTGCGGGAAACAGTGGAGGCGCGGCGCGTCTTGCCCCGGCGGCCTCCCCCGCTCCGGTGCTCGCCCCGCCGCCGGCCACTACGGAGCCGCTGTCTCTGGAGGCGCTGTCCATGGGGGTCCGGAGCTTTGACGCGGGGGGCGGAACCGCCGAGGGGGAGTTTATCAGCCTCCAGGGTGTCCGGGGCAGCCCGGAATACGAGGCCGCTCTGGCCTGGCAGGATTTTCTGGACAGCTACGACCCGGACGGCTCCCTGCTGGCAGCTAACGGCGGCTGGTCCGACGGGGTCCACGGCGCCTACCTGTGCTACACGCCGGAGATGGCGGAGGAGATCGACACTCTATGCCAGCAGTACGGCCTCTCCCTCCTCTCCGGATACACGGATAACAGCAGCGGACAGAGCCTCTTTGCGGCGGCCGGCACCGGGGACTTTCTTGACCCGGACGGGGGCATAGAGCTGGGCTGGTACTACGCCTACGCCGGCGGCAGCTTCCACGCCGAGGGCAGCGCCCAGCTGGGCTTGGAGGTCCTGGACTTTCAGCTGACGCGGGCCGTGAAGGGCAGCTTCTCGGAGCCCATCCTCAACATCGGCAGCGCTGCGGACTACGAGCAGTGGACCTACACCACCGCCGGCGGGACAGAGCTGCTGCTGGCCCGGAGCCCCGGCCAGGCCCTGGTGGCCACCGATCTGGAGCGCTCCTTTGTGACCTGCAATATCCTCTCCGGCGCCGGGCGCGGCACCCTGGAGGCTTTTGCGGAACTAATAGACTTTACCGCGATCCCGTGATAGAATAGAGAATGAGGAGATGAGGACCATGAAAAAGAAACTATTCGCATCGCTTTTGCTCTGCGCTCTGCTGCTGTCTGCCTGCGGCGGGACGGAGACTCTCACCCAGCCTACATCTGCGCCCCAGGACATCCCTTCCCCGGCGGCGGAGACAGACGCTCCGGACCCCTACGCGGAACCGGCGGCGGAGGAGCCCGCCTTTGACTTTGCCCAGCTGGAAGGCTGGGTCTTCCACTTCTCCAGCGGCGCGGGCGGCTGGTGGACCGAGCTGAAGATCGCCGCCGGCGGCAGCTTCACCGGCCATTTTCAGGACAGCGAGATGGGGGATATAACGGACGAGCACCCCAGCGGCGTGCTGATCACCAGCGACTTTGAGGGGCAGTTCACCCAGCCGGAGCCGGTCAACGACTACACCTACTCCTTCCGGATCGAGGACATCCGCTACCCTCAAGGGGACCGGCAGGAGATCATCGCCGGCACCCTCTATGAATACACGCCCTCCGCCTACGGGCTGGACGGGGCGGAGGAGCTGCTTCTCTACCTCCCCGGCGCGCCGGTAGCGGAGCTGCCGGAGATGTACCTCAACTGGGTGCGCGGCGATTTTATGCTGTACGAAGAGGGCGTGACCGAGCTGCCGGGCTACGGGCTGTACAACGTGCAGGAGGAGAACGGCTTTTCCAGCCATGACTACGGGGAGGAGTTCCCGGAGGACACGCAGGCCGCCTTTGACCCGGCCCTGGCCCTTGAGCTGGCGATCGACGAGGCCCAGGTGGAGGCCATGCCCCTGGAGGAGCAGCTCTCCCAGGCGGCCACTCAGGCGGACATGAACGAGGCCGCGGCCGCCATTTACCAGGTCTGGGACGGGGCGCTGAACCGCTTCTGGCAGACTCTGAAGGAGAATCTGCCGGAGGAGGAGATACAGGCCCTGACCCAAGACCAGCTGGCCTGGATCGCCGAGAAGGAGGCAGCCGTGCAGGCCGAGGCCGGGAACGGCGGGAGCATGGCGAGCCTGTCCGCCTCCACAGTGGCGACGAATTATACCAAGGACCGGATGAACGCGCTGCTGGACTACTTCCGGGAAAACAGCTAAAATTCGCAAAAATTTTGTTGATAATTTCCTCTCTGCCGGGAAAACTAAGGTGACGGGAGTCCACTCCCGTCACCTTAAAATTTTGCCGGAAGCGCGCTTCCGGCAGAGAGGAGAAAACCATGTTCAAACGTCTCGGCAGACAGACCGTGCAGCTCCCCTCCTGTCCCCGCGTCGTCTCCTACGCCGGCGTGGCCGGGAAGAAGGAGGGCGAGGGGCCGCTGAAGGAGCGCTTTGACTATATCTCCGAGGACTCCTATTTTGGCGAGAAGACCTGGGAGAAGGCCGAGAGCCACATGATCCGGCAGTGCTTTTCCCTGGCCTGCGATAAGGCGGGGCTGGCCCCCTCCGCCCTGGACTACATCTTTGCCGGGGACCTTCTGAACCAGTGCGTCAGCTCCTCCTTCGCCATGAAGGACAGCCAGGTCCCCTATTTCGGCCTCTACGGGGCTTGCTCCACCATGGCCGAGGGCCTGGCTCTGGCGGCTATGGCCATCGACGGGGGCTTTGCCCGCACCACCTGCGCCGTCACCGGCTCCCACTTCTGCTCGGCGGAGCGGCAGTACCGCTTTCCGCTGGAGTACGGCGGCCAGCGGCCCCCCACCTCCCAGTGGACCGTCACCGGCTCCGGGGTGGTGATCTTGGGGACCTCCGGCTCCCGGCTGAAGATCACCCACGTCACCACCGGGGCCATCACCGACGCGGGCATCAAGGACGCCAATCACATGGGCGCGGCTATGGCGCCGGCAGCCCACAGAACTCTCCGGGCCCACTTCGCCGACACGGGCCGCAGTCCCGCGGACTACGACGCCATCTTCACCGGGGACCTGGGAGCCGTGGGCCACGACATCCTCCAGGCACTCTTTGACGCCGAAGGAGTGAAGCTGGGAGTCAACTACATGGACTGCGGGGTGCTGATGTACGACCTGAGCACTCAGGATGTCCACGCCGGAGGCTCCGGCTGCGGATGCAGCGCCTCAGTGCTGGGGGCCCACATCCTCAAGGCCATGGAGGCGGGGGTCTGGGACCGGGTCCTCTTCGCCGCCACGGGGGCCCTCATGTCCCCCACCAGCGCCCAGCAGGGGGACAGCATCCCCGGCATCTGCCACGCGGTAGCCATCGAGAGGGAGGCGGAGTGATGGAGACGGTGCTGGAATATCTGAAGGCCTTCGCCGTGGGCGGGCTGCTGTGCGTCGTCGGCCAAGTGCTCATCGACCGCACCAAGCTCACCCCCGCCCGGATCTTGACCTGCTTCGTGGTGGCCGGGGTGGTACTGGGGGCTCTGGGCCTCTATCAGCCCCTGGCAGACTGGGCCGGGGCCGGGGCCACGGTGCCCCTCACCGGCTTCGGCAACGCCTTAGCCAGGGGCGTAAAAAAGGCAGTGGCCGAGTCCGGCCTGATGGGGGCCTTCACCGGCGGCTTCACCGCCGCGGCGGCGGGGCTCTGCGCCGCCGTGTTCTTCGGCCTCCTGGCGGCGCTGATCTTCAAGCCAAAAGATAAGAATAAATAATTCAAATGCGACCCGCTGCGCTGGGCTCGCATTTGAGTTGCTCGCGCTTATCGCCCTTCGGTTGGTCGGCGCGAGGGCTCACTTTGTTCGCCTCAGGGTGTTTTTGGGGCGGCAAAGCTGCCCCAAAAACGAATTTAAATTATTTTCGCATCTGCACAGAGTTGTACAAAGTTTTGTCTAATCGGGTAGGAGGGGGTGGCTAACCCCCGTCCTCCCACAACACCGTACGTGCCGTTTTCGGCATACGGC
>CANQTO010000042.1 GCA_947626785.1 uncultured Oscillospiraceae bacterium | reverse complement strand
CCCACCTTGGGGATGTAGGGCTCGGGGATCTTGAACACGTCGCCGTACACGCCGTTGAAGCGGTGGGCGATGTCCCGCGTCAGCTCCACGTGCTGGCGCTGGTCGTCTCCCACGGGCACGTAGTCCGGCTGGTACAGCAGGATGTCCGCCGCCATCAGGGAGGGGTAGGCGAATAGGCCGCCGTTGATGTTGTCGGCGTTCTTGGCGCTCTTGTCCTTGAACTGGGTCATGCGGCTCAGTTCTCCAAACATGGTGTAGCACTGCAGCACCCAGCCCAGCTGGGCGTGCTCCGGTACGTGGGACTGGATGAACAGGGTGTTCTTCTCCGGGTCCAGGCCGCAGGCCACATACTGGGCCAGCTGCTCCAGCGTGCGGCGGCGGAGGTCCGCCGGGTTCTGCCGGGTGGTCAGCGCGTGCAGGTCGGCCATGAAATAGTAGCAGTCGTACTGCTCGGCCCGCTCCGCCCAGTTCTTGATCGCCCCCAGATAGGAGCCCAGGGTCAGGTCCCCGGAGGGCTTGATGCCCGACAGCATGATCTTTTTCGCGGAAGTTTCCATATACACACTCCCCTTTCAGCCAAATAGTTATTCTACCAAAAGAAATCCGTCTTGACAACAGGCAAAATGTAAAATAATATATCTCTTAGCAAAAAATCCTTGGCAGAATGGAGAAGCTTTCTATGGATATGACTTGGTTTGACCAGATGGAGGCGCGCATCCCCAAAAACCAGGTGCGCACCCGTTTCGCCCCCTCTCCCACGGGCTACATGCACGTGGGCAACCTGCGCACGGCGATCTACACCTACCTGATCGCCCGCCGCTACGGGGGCAAGTTCATCCTCCGCATCGAGGACACCGACCAGAGCCGCCTGGTGGAGGGCGCGGTGGACGTGATCTACCGGACCATGGCCCAGTGCCACCTGGAACACGACGAGGGGCCGGACGTGGGCGGCCCGGTGGGCCCCTATGTGCAGACCCAGCGGCGGGACTTCTACGGCAAGTACGCCCAGCTCCTCATGGAGCGGGGCCACGCCTACCGCTGCTTCTGTGAGAAGGCCGAGTCCGAGGAGGACAGCGGGGACTTCGGCCGGGGCGAGGACCCCTGCCGCGCCCTGAGCCGGGAGGAGGCGGAGCGCCGGGCCCAGGCCGGAGAGCCCTTTGTCATTCGGCAGAAGATCCCCCATGAGGGGACTACCGTCTTCCACGACGAGGTCTTCGGGGATATCGCCGTGGAGAACGCGGGCCTGGACGACCAGGTGCTCATCAAGCGGGACGGCCTGCCCACCTACAACTTCGCCAACGTGATCGACGACCACCTGATGGGCATCAGCCACGTGGTCCGGGGCAGCGAGTACCTGTCCTCCTCGCCCAAGTACAACCTGCTGTACGAGGGCTTCGGCTGGGAGATCCCCAAGTATGTCCACTGCTCCCCGGTGATGCGGGACGCCCACAACAAGATGTCCAAGCGGGCGGGAGACCCCTCCTATGAGGACCTGCTGGCCCAGGGCTACCTGACCGACGCCGTCATCAACTATGTGGCCCTGCTGGGCTGGAGCCCCGGCGGCGAGCGGGAGATCTACTCCCTGGACGAGCTGAAGGAGATCTTCGATCTGGGCGGCATCTCCAAGTCCCCGGCCATTTTCGATATCAACAAGCTGCGCTACTTCAACAGCGAGTACATCCGGGCCATGAGCCCGGAGGCCTTCGCCGCCCTGGCGGAGCCCTACATCCGGCAGAGCGTGAAAAATCCGGCCATCGACGCCGCCGCCGTGGCGGCCCTCTTGCAGCAGCGGACGGAGCTTTTGACGGAGATCCCCGAGAAGGTGGACTTCTTCGACTCCCTGCCGGACTACGACCCGGCCCTCTTTGAGCACAAAAAGTCCAAGTCCGACAGGGACAGCTCCCGGGAACAGCTCCGGCTGGCGATCCCCCGGCTGGAAGCCCTGGATGCCTGGGACGACGAGCATATCCTGGCCGTGCTGACGGGCCTTGCCGAGGAGCAAGGCGTCAAGAACGCCAAGGTCATGTGGCCCGTGCGCATCGCGGCGGCGGGCAAGGCCGTGACCCCCGGCGGCGCGGTGGAGATCTGCCGCATCCTGGGCAAGGCCGAGTGCCTCCGCCGTCTCCGTGCCGGTCTGGAAAAGCTGGCATAAATTCATTAATAAAACACCCTTTTTTGGTCAGACTAAACCAAAAAGGGGTGTTTTGCTGTGAAGAAAAAGGGAAAGATCCTGCTGGGTGTCTATCTCTGCGCCGCGCTGGCAGCCTTGAGCTTCTGGGCCTGGACCGGGCACCGGGGCCTGGCCGATTACCGGCTGGCCGCCGAATACAGCTCCGGCCGGGCCTTTGAGGAGACGCTGCGCTCGGTAAAGGCCCTGAGCGGGGCCCTGGACAAGAGCGTCTACGCTGCCGGCGGCAGTATGTGCGAGCGCCTGTGCAGCGAGGCCTATGCCAACGCCCTGGCCGCGGAGACGGCCCTGGCCACCCTGCCCTTCTCCACCGAGGAGCTGGAGCAGCTGTCGGGCTTTCTGAACGTGGCCGGGGACTACGCCTACACCCTGGCCTATGAGGCCGCGGAGGAGGGCTTTACGGAGGAGCAGCTGAAAAATCTGACCGACATGGCCGAGACCGCTTCCGGCTTTGCCGGGCTGCTGGAGCAGCTCCAGGGCGGTCTGGGGGACGGCAGCGTCGTCATGGACAGCCGGGAGGTCCGGCTGGACAATGTGGACGGGCAGGCGGAGGGCACGGAAATGCTCTCGGCCCGGCTGCTGGCCTACGAGGAGAGCTTCCAGCCCCTGGCGGAGCTGCACTATGACGGCCTGTACGGCGCGGAGAAGAAGGAGACCCGCTGGACCTATACCCAGGACGAGATGAAGCGCCTGGCGGCGGAATATGCCGGGGTGCAGCCGGAGGAGCTGGAGCTGCGCTATGAGTACGAAGGTGACGAAGGCCGGGTCTGCTACGCGGCGGGGGACACCCTGCTGTGCGTGAGCCCGGCGGGCGTGGAGAGCATGGCCCAGTCCCGCCTGGTGGGGGACGACCTGATCTCGGACGATGAGGCCCTGGAGGCGGCGGAGCGCTTTTTGACTGAACGGGGCTTTGAGGGCCTGGAGCTGCTGGACAGCCGGATCAGCGGCGCGGTGGCCCTGTTCCGCTTCGCCGGGACCGAGGGGGACGCGGTGTGCCTGGACGACTGGCTCAGCGTGGCCATCGCCCTGGACGACGGCTCTGTCTACAGCTTCAACGCCTCTGAGTACGACCCCACCCCCACCGGGGCGGAGTGGACGCTGACGGCGGAGGAGGCGGCGGAGAAGCTGCCCAAGGGCCTGAAGCTGCTGGAGAGCCGGAAGGTGCTCCTCCGCAGCGCCGGAGAGCAGGACCTGCCCTGCTATGAGCTCCGCTGCGCCGGCGGGGAGCGTCAGGTGCTGCTGTACGTGGACGCCGCCGACGGCCGCCAGCGGCGCATCGAGCTGAGTCCCCGGAGCGAAAAGGCCTGAATAAACGCTTTCCATCGACGGCATTCCTTTTGACCGCGTCAAATATACCTGCGCCCTCATGCCCCCCCTGTGTGGGGAAGCATGAGGGCGCACGTACTAATATAAACTTCCGTTTAGCTCCGCGAGAACGGACCTTCCGGCTTCACTTTGCCCGCTCTTTATCCCGCCGCGGCCAGAAGCTGCCTCGTGTACTCATGCCGGGGCCGGTCGAAGACCTCCTCCACCGGGCCCTGCTCCACGATGCGGCCCTCCTTCATCACCAGCACCCGGCTGCAGATCTGCCAGATCACGTTCAAATCGTGGCTGATGAAGAGATAGCTCAGCTCATAGTCCTCCTTCAGCTCCGCCAGCAGCCGCAGGATCTGGGCCTGGACGGTCACGTCCAGGGCGCTGACCGGCTCGTCGGCCACGATGAGCCGGGGCTTGGCGATGACGGCGGCGGCGATGGACACCCGCTGCCGCTGCCCGCCGGAGAGCTGGGAGGGGCGGCGGGAGGCATAGTCGCCCCCCAGGCCGATCTTCTCCAGCAGCTCTGTGACCGCCGCCCTCCGCTGGGCGGCGTCCAGGATACCGGCAGCCCGGAGGGGCTCCTCCAAGATCCAGCCCACGCTGTGAGCGGGGTTTAAACTGCTGTAGGGGTCCTGAAAGACCATCTGGGGCCGGGCGGAGCGGTGGACGATCTCCCCCTCGTAGTCCGGCAGCAGGCCCAGGACCGCCCGGGACAGGCTGGTCTTGCCGCTGCCGCTCTCCCCCACCAGGCCCACGATCTCCCCGGCGCCCACGCTGAAGCTCACGTCGAAGAGCACCTGACGGCGGCGACGGCTGCCGAAGAGGGCCGGGCCCTCCTCATACCAGGCGTTCAGGCCCCGCACCTCGAGCACATTTTCCATAGCGCCGCTCCCCCCTTAGATCAGCTTGCTGTCCCGGCGTGGGATCGCGTCGATGAGCCGCCGGGTGTATTCGTGCCGGGGACTGCGGAAGATCTCCTCCACGTCCCCCTCCTCCACGATCTTCCCCCGCTGCATCACGGCCACCCGGGTACACAGGCGGCGGACCACATGCAGGTCGTGGCTGATGAACAAAATAGCCGTGCCCTGCTCCCGGTTGAGCTTTTTCAGCAGCTCCAGGATCTGGGCCTGGATGGTCACGTCCAGGGCGGTGGTGGGCTCGTCGGCCAGCAGCAGCTTCGGCCGGCCCACCACGGCCGCCGCGATCATGACCCGCTGGAGCATGCCCCCGGAGAGCTGATGGGGGTACTTCCGGTACAGCTCCTCCGGCTCCGGCAGCTCGGCCATGGCCATGGCCTCCAGGGCCCGGGCTTTCCGCTCTCTGGCGGAGAGCTTCGTGTGCAGGCGCAGGCACTCCTCCACCTGGGGGCCGACGCGCCGCACCGGGTCCAGGCTGGTCATGGGCTCCTGAAAGACCACCGACAGCAGCTCCCCCTGGATCTGCCGCAGCTCCCTCTCGGAGCAGCGGAGCATCTCCCGGCCGGCCAGGCGGATGCTACCCCCGGTCTCGGTCTTGCCCTCCGGCAGCAGGCCGCTGGCGCTCATGGCCGTGACGGTCTTGCCGCTGCCGCTCTCGCCCACCAGGCCCATGATCTCCCCCTCCCGGAGGGAGAAGGACACCCCGTCCACCGCCATGCGGTCCAGGGCAGCGTCCAGGAAGCGGACACGCAGGTTTTCCACTTGCAGTAAATCGCCCATGCCCTCAGCCTCCGTTTCGCCGCTGGAGCCCCTCGCTGAGGAGGCTGAAGCCTAAGATCAGCAGCACCACCGCGCCGCCGGTGCACAGGGCGTACCAGGGGGCGCTTTGAAGATAGGTCTGGCTGTCCGAGAGCATGAGGCCAAGGCTCGCCTCCGTGGGCTGCACGCCGATACCCAGAAAGCTCATGCTGGCCTCGCTGAGGATGGCGTTGTTAAAGCCGATGGTCACCGCCGGCAGCAGCACCGGGAAGGTGTTGGGCAGGATGTGCCGGAAGAGGATGCGCCCGTCGCTCACGCCCATGAGCCGGGCGCTTTTTACATAGTTCAGCTCCCGGCAGCGGGCAAACTCGCTGCGGACGACCCGGGCGAAGCTGGGGATGAAGAGGATGCTCAGGGCGAAGATCACGTTGTACTTCCCCCGGCCTGTCAGGCTGACGATGACCAGAGCCAGCAGGATCGCCGGGAAGGCGGTGATGGAGTCGCACAGGCGGGTGAGGGCCAGGTCGGCCAGGCCCCCGTAATAGCCGCAGAGGCCGCCGATGAGCACCCCCAGCGTGCAGCTGATGCCTACCACGCACAGGGCGATGAGGAAGCTGGCGTCCGCCCCCTGGAGCACCCGGCTGAAGATGTCCCGCCCGAAGTTGTCGGTCCCCAGCAGGTGGGCCCAGGAGGGGGCCTGGAACTTGGCGGCGGCGTCCATGGCCGTGGGGCTGTAGGGCGTCCAGAAGCAGCCCAGCAGGATGAGAAAGAGCATCAGTCCGCTGAGAACGGCGCCGGTATAGAGAAAGGAATTTCCTTTTTTCCTTGTCGTTTTCTTTTTCATAGTCTTATCCTAAGCGGACCCGGGGGTCCGCCAGTCCGTTGAGCAGGTCGGCGGCGAAATTGATCAGCACGATCCAGGCCGCCAGGATGAGCACGATGGCCTGCACCACCGGGAAGTCCCCGTTGGAGATGCTGGCCAGCAGAAGCCTGCCCACGCCGGGCACGGTGAAGACCTGCTCGATGACGATGCTGGCCGTCATGATCTCCGCCAGGGAGACGGCCATAAAGGTGATGACCGGGATGAGGGCGTTGGGCAGGGCGTGGCGGAAGAGCAGCCAGGCCCGGCCGGCGCCCCGGCTGCGGGAGGTGCGGATGTAGTCCTGCTCCATCTCATGGCGGATGGCCCCCCGCAGGAGCTTGACCGTCATGGCCACCCGGGGCAGGGCGATGGAGAGGGCGGGGAAGATCAGATAGGCGATGCAGCCGCTCCAGCTGTCCTGATAGGAGACGTAGGCCCCCGGCGTGAACAGCCGCAGGACCAGGCCGAACAGCCAGCAGACCAGCATGCCGATGAAGAAGGGGGGCACGCTCATGACCATCTGGTCCAGAGCGGCAAAGAGATTGTCCAAAAAGCGGCTGCGCACGCTCCCGGCCAGCACCCCCAGGGGGATGGACAGGAGCACCGTAAAGAGGAAGGACAGCCCCGTCAGCAGGGCGGTCAGGGGGAGCTTATCCGAGAGCATATCCGCCACGGGCATGTGGTAGCTGTAGCTCTCCCCGAAGTCCCCCCGCAGGACGCCGGCCAGCCAGGAGAAGTACCGGACCAGCACCGGCCTGTCCAGACCCAGCTGGGCCCGGAGCTCCGCCGCCGCTTCCGGCGTGGCCTCTGTGCCCAGCAGATGGGTCACCGGGTCCTCGGGGATGATCTGGAAGGCCAGAAAGGCGAGGAGAGAGACGATGAACAATGTAATAATGAGAGCCGCGAGTTTTTTGAGAAGCTGTCTCATCTCCTCACCTCCTTAGTCAAAAGTTACCCTGCAAAGTGCAGGCAGGCCATGTCGATCACGTACAGGGGATAGAACGTGAAGCCCTCCAGGGCCGGGTTGATCGCCACGAAGTCCGCCAGGTCCTGGGTGTAGACGTTGGCGGCCGTCTCGCTGAGGATCTCCAGGCAGCGCATGTACTGCTCCGTCTGCTCCGCCTCGCTGAGGCTGGGGTCCTGGGCCGCGGCATAGGCCGCGTCGTAATCGGGATCGTTGTAATTGATCATGTTCTTCCCGTTGTCGGACACCCAGCGGGCCAGCATGGCGCTGGCCGTCAGGCTGCTGGCGTCAAAGCCGCAGACTGTGGCCTCGAAGTTCCGGTTGCCGTACACGTCGCTGACCCAGGTGTTCCAGTCCACCAGCTGGACCTCCGCCGTGACGCCCACTTCCTTCAGCTGCTCGGCCAGCACCGTGGCCGTGTCCACATGGGGGGTGTAGTTGCTGGGGGCAATGATGGTGAAGCTGAAGCCGCCGGCATAGCCCGCCTCGGCCAGCAGCGCCTTGGCCTTCTCCACATCGTGGGGATAGGCGTCGGCCAGGGAGGCGTCAAAGTACTTGGCGAAGGCCGGGTACATGGAGGAGCCCACCCGGACCCCGTGTCCGGCGGCGGTCAGCTCCATCATGGCGGGCACATCCACCGCGTAGCACAGGGCCTGGCGCACCCGCTGGTCGTCAAAGGGCTTCACGGCGTTGTTCAGGTACATGGCCTGGACCAGGTTCATGGTCCCCTCCAGCACCGTGTAGCCGTTGGTCAGGTTGTTCACCTGGTCGATGGTCAGGTGGGTCACCAGATCCAGCGCCCCGCCGTTGAGGGCGGTGAAGAGGGCGTTGTTGTCCTCAAAGATCCGGTAGGTCACCCGGTCCAGGCTGGCAGGAGTCCCATAGTAGTCCCCGTTCTTCTCCAGGATCACGTTCTCCTGGACGCTCCGGGACACGTACTTGAAGGGCCCGGTGCCCACCGGCTGGGTGGCCTGTTCGGCGTAGTCCTTGGGCACGATGTAGACGCTTGCCACGTAGCTCAAAAAGTCCGGGTTGGGGGCGTCCAGGGCTACGGTGACGGTATTGCCCTCCGCCGTGACCTGGGCAGCAGAAAGCGCCTCGACCAGGGCGGAAGTCACCGAGGTCGCGGCGCAGGTTTCAAACGAGTAGAGCACGTCATCCGCTGTGCAGGCCGCGCCGTTGTGGAAGACCACGCCCTCCCGCAGGGGGAAGGTATAGGTCAGCCCGTCGTCCGATATGCTGTAATCGGAAGCGACCGCACAGACAAAATTTCCGTCAGAGTCGGGCTTTACCAGCCCTTCAAAGACATTGAACATGACCTCGCGAGTTCCTGCCGCCGTCATCTGGTAGGGGTCAAGACTGTCATCCAGGTCCTGGGCGATACCCACGGTGATCTCATTCACCGGGGCCGCCGGGGAAGAAGGCGCAATTTCGTCGCTGGGGGCGGGAGTCTCGGAGGTTGCTCCTCCGCATCCGCAGAGTGAGCACATCAAAACGGCCGCCGCCAGGAAAACTGCAAGAATACGGTACTTCATTGCTTTTCTCCTTCCGCCGCCCGCAAGGGCGGCGTTACAACAAAAATACTTCTTCTCCCATTATTAAATTGTCCGCCGTCATTGTACCGGATATGCGCGGAAAGTGCAAGAGAAATTTTATGTGATTTTCGATATTATTCTATCGTGTTTATATAAGAAGAGTATGAGGGATCTTTGCCTTTGTCCGTCTCCTTCGGTCACCAGCAGGAGTATAGCTTTGTCTTTTGGTGATTTGTTCCCTTTCTTTGCTTGCCCAGAACTGACTTTATGTTAACTTAACTCTTGATTTCAGCTATCTTTTATGCTATTGTGACTTTGGTGCTTTTTATGCACTGGGATGCTGCACAACGGCAGGCGGCTAGTCACACCTCTGTAAAGGAGGTGAGGCACATGCCTATCACATTGACGTTACATATCGGAAGATATACCATAACGCTGACTGTGAAAAGGACGAACCGCCACCCTGGCCGGTGACGGTTCTGTTTCTTAGAATCTCTCATTGACTCGGGCTAACCGCTTGTCGCAGCATCCCTTTATGTGCTTATTATAGACCTTGACGGGCTTGCCTGTCAAGGCTTTTTCCCCTTGCTCATCACATTTCTAAGCAGACTCAACGGCCGCGGCAAAAGCCGCGCCCGGTTGGCTGTTTTTTCAGATTTTCCGATCCCGGACCTGGGAGTCGTAGTGCTTGTTGAGCAGGGGGCGGATCACGTAGTAGATCAGCTTGTTCTCCCCGTTGAACATGTACAGGGCGAAGGTGCTCACGAAGAACACCAGGCCGATCACCAGCAGCTTGCCGGTGGCCTTCAGGAGCCACTTGAAGATCATGAACTTCCGCAGCTTTTTGGACTTGCAGAAGGCCTCCCGCTTGAGCTTCCGCTCCAGCTTTTTGATTTTCTTATTTTTCATTCTCTCCGCCCCTTTCTCAGTACGCGTCCGAATCGTCAAATTCCACCAGGGTGGGGTCTACCGGCTTCTCGCCCAGGACGATCTGCATATAGTCATTGACGCACTTGCGCATATCCTGGCGGGAAATGGTGCGGCTGTCCTCCAGGTCGTGCTCGATGAAGACGAAGTGGAAGCCCAGATCCCGGGCCTGCTCCTCCATCAGAGCGTGGACGCCGTTCATGCCCTTGCAGGCCACGTTGTCGTTGAAGAGCACCATGTCGCAGTTGAAGTTCCGGGCCCACTCCCAGACGGCGTTCACATTGTCCCAGCCGCCCACGGCGTGGTGGCGCATAACGGCCTTCTCGGAGAAGCAGGCCAGATCCTGGATCGCCTGCTCCGGGTCGTCGGTGCTGATCATATTGTGGCCCATGGTGGAGTCCATATTCAGGACGATCGTGATGCCCCAGCAGTTCTGGGTCCAGGTGGGGAAGTCGGTGTAATACACGGCCGAGGGGCCCCACAGGAAGGCCCGGTGGCGGGTCCGGCCGCCGAAGGGCTCGTACTTCTCCTCGTAGGCCTTGCGCATGATTTTGATGACCTTCCGGTCGTTCCGGGTGAAGTAGGGGTCCTGACCGTTGGCGGAGGCCCAGGAGTAGAGCCGGTACAGGGTCTCAGCGATGCCGGAGAGGGCGGAATAGGGGGTCTTGAAGTAGTCCCACTTCTCAAGCTCGATAGTGTTCTGCTCGTTCATCTCCTTGGCGTAGCGGAACATCTCGTCCCAGTCGTACTTGACGCCGTACTCCTTCTCGATGAAGGCGATGGCGTTTTTCAGCTCCTGGGTGGAGTAGGGGTGGGCGCCGGGCTCGTTGTGGATCATGGCCAGGGTCACGGGGTTGTCCGGCAGGCCGATGCGGCGGCGCTGGAACATGGAGGTGGACTCGCTGGCGTTGCAGGGCATGTTGGTGGTCAAAAAGGCCTTGCCAAAGATGGGGAACGCGTCGTCGATAGCCACGCCGGTCTCGGCGGCGCAGCGGGAGCACACGTCCGCCGGCAGGCCATAGGACTCGGCCACGTCGATGTAATAGGGCTCGATGTGCTGGTCGATGTCGCAGATGATGAACTCAGGCAGGGTCTGCAGGGGGATGGGGATCAGGTCCTTGAAGCCCTTTAAAAACAGGGGCGGCAGCACCTCGTCCACCGGGATCATCCTGTCGCTCAGGGGCCCGCCGCCCAGGCGCTTGTCGTTAGCCAGGACCAGGGCGATCTTCTTGGTCAGGCTCTGGACGATGGCGTGCATGTTCATGTGGGCGATGCGCAGCTCATAGCCCCGGTAGCCCTCATACAGCCGGTCGATGAAGCAGAAGGTGCCCAAGTAGGAGCCCATCCAACGGTACTCCCAGAAGCCCTTCAGACAGGGGATGGGGGCGGAGGCCACCATCTGCACCATGGAGACGATGTTGTTCAGCCACTGGCTGTAATCGTACAGGGTGTCCTTCACGCCGCGCCACTCGCGCCATTTGGCGATGCCGGTCTTGTCATAGTAGCGGGAGCGGAGGCCGCCCTTGCCGTGGTCAGCCTGCCACAGGGGGTCGAAGCGCTCCAGCTTCTTGTCGATGGAAGCGATGACTTTGTCTGTGATCTTCATTCTCATTTCCCCCCTTGGATGTTCTTGATCTCAAGCGACTCGATAAAGGCCTGGAACCGGGTCCGCAGCTGGCCCACCGCGCCCAGGGCGTACTCCTTTTCAATGGTGCAGCAGGGGATGCCCAGCTCGTTGACAAAGATGTGGGAGGCCAGGACCTTCTCATAGCTCCAGAACTCGCAGAACTTCATGTTCTCATAGATGACGCCGTCGGCGCTGAACTCGTCCACCAGGCGCTTGACCTCCCGGTGCCGCTGGTCGATCTTCATGCCGTCCATGAAGCGGGCGCACTGGTTGGTGTGGAGATAGTGCCGGCAGATGGCGTCGAAGGCGCTCTCGCCGGGGAAGATCTCGATCTGCTCCCGGCTGGGGAAGCTGCCGAAGCAGTACCGGTCGGCCACCACCATGGCCCCGCAGCTCTCGATGAGCTTGGTGAATTCCGGGTCGTCCACCTCGGAGCCCACCAGGGCCACCCGGGCCCGGAAGGGGAACTTGGGCTCGGGCTCCCGGGTCTTCAGCTCCTCCAGGGTCTCTTCCAGGTAGGGCAGGATCAGCTCGTGGGGGCAGACCTCGCTGACCAGCTGGATCACGTGGAACTCATAGCCGGTGATGGGCGGGTTGGGCAGCTTGCGGAAATCGCCGATCTCAGTGATGACCCGGCTGATGACGTTGTGGTCCTCGATGGCCTTGCGCATGGCCTCCTCGGACACGTCCACTCCCAGGTGCTTAGCCAGCTCGTCCACGACCTTCATCTTCAGCTGGGCCTTGTAGTACTCCAGGTTGTTGGCGTCGCCCTTCATGGGCGGGTCGATGATGGTGGTGAAGAAGCCCTCGTGCTTGACGGGCTTGAGCAGGGCAAAGTGCTCCTCCGCCCGCTCCATGGTGGCGCAGCTCTCCGCGCCAAAGAGGGCGCTCAGGTAGTTATAGCCGCCCTCGATGGCCCGCTCCAGGATGGACCGCGCGTAGGGGCAGTTGCGGGTGGTCATGTAGTAGTTGGCAACGTCCGTAGACGTGCAGCGGGGGGCGCGGAGCCTGCTGGAGAAGCAGCCGGGCAGATTCAGCAGCGGCTCGGGGATATAGTAGCAGTTATACCCCAGCGCGTACTTCCCCTCCGAGACCGCCTGGTTGACCAGCTCGTTCTGGGCCTCCTGAAGCAAGTCCTCAAAGTAGATCAGATGCTTGAGATCTTTCAATCGATACACCTCTTTTTTGTCAAATTTGGGTAGATGTTCAGACGTTTTCGGTTTTTTGAACAAAGGGCGGAAAACCGGGCCGCCAAAATGCCGTTGTTTTGCTAAAATCTTAGCACAGACGGCCTTTTTAGTCAAGAGCGGGGACGCAAATCCACGGTTTTAGGATTGATTTCCCGGCAGTTTTTTGCTATGGTAGAGAAAAGAAGAATCTTTTTCGGAGGCGCCTCTATGTCTGCCTGTTTTCTCCCCGCCCGTATCCTGCTGCCCCCGGAGGGCACAGACCTTTCCAGCTGGGCCTGCATCGCCGTGGATCAGTTCACCTCTCAGCCGGACTACTGGCAAAAAGCCGAGGCCCTGGCCGCCGGCCAGCCCAGCACCCTGCACATCGTCCTGCCCGAGGCCTATCTGGGCACGGACCGGGAGGCGGAGCGCCTGGCCTCTGTCCGCCGGACCATGGAGGATTACCGCCTGCACCTGCTCAGCCGGCAGGTGGACGGCTATGTGTACGTGGAGCGCACCCAGGCCGACGGCAGCGTCCGCCAGGGCCTGGTGGGGGCCGTGGACCTGGAGAGCTACAGCTACGAGCCCGGCGCTCTCCCCGCCGTCCGCCCCAGCGAGAAGACGGTGGTGGAGCGCATCCCGCCCCGCCTGGCCGTCCGCCGGGGGGCCAGTCTGGAGACGCCCCATGTGATGATGCTGGCGGATGACGCGCAGCGCACACTCATTGAGCCGATAGGGGCTCAGAAGGAGCGGCTGCCCAAGCTCTACGAGGGGGAGCTGATGCTGGGCGGCGGGCACATCGCCGGCTGGGCGGTGGAGGACCCGGCGCTGCTTAAGCAGATCTCCGCCGCGCTGGCGGCTCTGTCCGACCCCGCCGCCTTCTCCCGCCGCTACCCCGGGGCCGCCGGGGATGCGCCCATGGTCCTGGCCGTGGGCGACGGGAACCACTCTCTGGCCACGGCCAAGGCCTTCTGGGAGGAGCTGAAGCCCTCTCTGACGCCGGATCAGCGGGAAAAGCATCCGGCCCGCTTCTGTCTGGCGGAGCTGTGCAACGTGTACAGCGAGGCCATCCGCATCGAGGCCATCCACCGAGTGCTCTTCGGCCTGGACACTCAGGAATTGGCGGCGGCCTTTTCCGCCTGGCTGACCCGGCAGGGCGGCCGCCTGGATGCGGAGGGCGAACAGGGCTTCACCCTGGCCGGGCAGGGGCGGGAGCTGCCTTTGCGTTTTACCGGCGCGCCGGCCCCCCTGGCCGTGGGCACGGCGGAGCGCTTCCTGGACGGGCTGCTGCATGAGGACCCCTCCCTGCGTCTGGACTACATCCACGGGGAGCAGGCCGCCCGCTCCATGGCCGGGCCCGGCACGAAAAACGCAGCCCTGCTGCTGCCGGCCCTGGACAAGGGAGACATCTTCCGGGGCGTGGTGCTGGGGGGCGTACTGCCCCGGAAGGCCTTCAGCATGGGCCACGCGGAGGAGAAGCGCTATTACATCGAGTGCCGCAGCCTGGTCTCCTGAATATTTTACCTTAGGTTCATGATTCTGCCCTTGCGCGCCGGCCGGAAAAATGATAAGATACAAGCAATCAAAGATTCGTTTTCCCAAATCAACAAAAAAGGAGTGTGCATGTTTATGGTAAAGCTCATCATGGGCCTCAAGGGCTCCGGTAAGACCAAGAAGCTGGTGGACATGGTGCGCCAGGCTGTCAAGGAGGGGAACGGCGATGTGGTCTGCATCGAAAAAGAGCGCAAGCTCACCTACGATATCCCCTATCAGGCCCGCCTGATCGAGGCCGGGACCTACGACCTGGGCAATTACGAATTTCTGAAGGGGCTGATCTGCGGCGTCCACGCCGGCAACTACGATATCACCCACTTCTTCATCGATAATTTCTATAAACTGGTAAACGACCAGAGCCCCGAGGCTCTGGAGGCCTTTGTGGCCTGGCTGGAGAAGTTCTCCGATCAGGAGAAGATCGACTTCGTGGTCAGTATCTCCGCCGACCCCGCCGCCGTCCCCGAGTCCGTGCGGCAATACATCATTTAAAAACACGGCACGAACCCCCCGGAGCCTACGCTCCGGGGGGTACTTGCCGCAGCGGAAAACGATTTTTAGAAAGAGAAGGGAATAACTCGTGTCCTCCCGCAAGCATCAAGACAGCGCAACGCTCGATCAGCAGAAGATCCAGCTCTTTGAAAACACCCCCATCCCCCGGGCGGTGGCCACGCTGGCCATCCCCACCATCGCCAGCTCCCTGGTCATGGTGCTCTACAACCTGGCCGACACCTATTTTGTGGGGATGCTGAACGACCCGGTACAAAACGCCGCCGTCACCCTGGCCGCCCCTGTGCTGCTGGCCTTCTACGCGGTGAACAACCTCTTCGGCGTGGGCGCCTCCAGCATGATGAGCCGGGCCCTGGGCCGGCGGGACTATGAGACGGTCCGGCTCAGTTCCGCCCTGGGCTTTTACTGCGCCCTGCTGGCCGCCGCGCTTTTCTCCCTGAGCTACACGGCCCTGCGGACTCCCCTTCTGCGCATTTTGGGGGCCGACAGCGGCACCGCCGCCGAGACCGCCGCCTATCTGCGCTGGACCGTCACCTGGGGGGCGGTGCCCTCCATTTTGAACGTGGTGCTGGCCTTCCTGGTGCGGGCGGAGGGGGCCTCCCTCCACGCCAGCATCGGCACCATGAGCGGCTGCCTGCTGAATATCCTGCTGGACCCCCTCTTCATCCTGCCCTGGGGCCTGGATCTGGGGGCGGCCGGGGCGGGCCTTGCCACCTTCCTCTCTAACTGCGCGGCCTGCCTCTACTTCTTCGTGCTCCTATTTGTCCGGCGGGGCAACACCTACGTGAGCCTCAGCCCCGCCCGGCTCCGCTTTAACAAGGCCATCCTGCTGGGCATCTGCGCCGTGGGCATCCCCTCCGCCATCCAGAACCTGCTGAACGTGACGGGCATGACGGTGCTCAACAACTTCACCGCCGTCTTCGGCTCGGACGCCGTGGCGGCCATGGGCATTGCCCAGCGGATCCACACGGTCCCCACCCAGGTGGCCTTCGGCTTCGCCCAGGGGGTCATGCCCCTGGTGGGCTACTGCTTCGCCTCCGGGGACACGGATCGCTTCAAAAAGACCATCTTCTTCGCCGGGCGGATCATCGCGGTCTCCATGCTGGCCGTGGCCCTGGGCTGCTACTTAGGGGCCCGGCCCCTGTCCGCCCTGTTCATCAAGAACGAGGCGGTCATTGCCTACAGCACCCGCTTCCTGCGGGCCTTCTCCTTCGCCATCCCCGTCTTCAGCGTGGATTTCCTGGGCGTCTGCATCTTCCAGGCCTGCGGCCTGGGCGGCTACGCCCTGCTCTTCGCCATCCTGCGGAAGATCGTCCTGGAGATCCCCGCCCTGTTCCTGCTCAACGCCCTGTTCCCCCTGTACGGCCTGCCCTACTCCCAGTTCATCGCGGAGCTGGTGCTGGCCACAGCCGCCGTCGCGGTGCTCATCCGGCTCATCCGCCGCATGGAAACGGAGCGCCGTACGCCTTGACGGCGGGTGGGCCTCGTGCTATGATAAAACCAATATAAACGGATATAAAAGGAAGCTTTATTATGCTGGAAGAACTCAAGCAAAGGGTCTGGGAGGCCAACCTCCTGCTGCCCAAGTACGGGCTCGTCACCTTCACCTGGGGCAACGTCTCGGGGATCGACCGGGAGCGGGGCCTTGTGGTCATCAAGCCCTCCGGCGTGGAGTACGAGGGGATGCGCCCCGAGGACATGGTGGTGGTGGACCTTCAGTCCGGTGAGCGGGTCGAGGGCCGGTACAAGCCCTCCAGCGACACGCCCACTCATCTGGTCCTCTACCGGGCCTTCCCCACTCTCGGCGGCATCGTCCACACACACAGCCGCTGGGCCACCACTTTTGCCCAGGCCGGTCTGGATATCCCCGCCATGGGCACCACCCAGGGGGATTACTTCTATGGGGACATCCCCTGCACCCGGCTCATGACGCCCCAGGAGATCCAGGGCGACTACGAGCGGGAGACCGGAAACGTGATCGTGGAGACCTTCCGCAGCCGGGAGATCGATCCCGCGGCGGTCCCGGCGGTGCTGGTCCACAGCCACGGCCCCTTCGCCTGGGGCACGGACCCGGCCAACGCCGTCCACAACGCGGTGGTGCTGGAGGAGGTGGCCTTCATGGACTGGCACGCACTTTCGATCAACCCCCAGGCAGGCCGGATGCAGCAGGAGCTGCTGGACCGGCACTATCTGCGCAAGCACGGCCCCGGGGCCTATTACGGCCAGGACGGCCGCTGAGGTCCGCCCATGGAGAGGAAGCTCTTTGGGACCCTGCCCAACGGCCAGGCGGTGGAGCAGTTCACCCTGACCGCCGGCGGGCTGGCGTGCGACATTCTCAGTTACGGCGGCGCTCTCCGCTCTCTGCGGGTCCCCGGCCGGGGCGGGCAGACGGTGGACGTGCTGCTGGGCTTTGACAGCCTGGAGACCTACCTGGCCCAGGACAAGTATATGGGCGCTCTCGTCGGCCGCTGCGCCAACCGCATCGGCGGAGCCGCCTTTGAGCTGAACGGCGTCCGCTATCCCCTGGCCGCCAACGACGGCCCCAACCACCTCCACGGCGGCCTGTCCGGCTTCGACAAGCGGATGTGGACCGCGGCAGAGGCGGGGGATGATTTCCTCACGCTCACCCTGGACAGCCCTGACGGCGACGAGGGCTACCCCGGCCGCCTGTCCGTCCAAGTCAGCTACCGGCTGGAGGCGGAGGGGCTGACCATCGCATACCGGGCTTCTGCCGATCGGGACACCCTCTGCAATCTCACCAACCACGCCTATTTCAATCTGTCCGGCCACGGCAGCGGCCCGGTATCGGAGCAGAGCGTCCAGATCTTCGCGGAGCGCTACACCCCCGCCGGGCCGGGCTCCATTCCCACCGGGGAGCTGGCTTCTGTAGCGGGTACCCCCATGGACCTGCGGCAGCCTACTCCCATCGGGGCCCACTGGGACGACGCTTTTCCCCAGCTCCGGATGGCCGGGGGCTATGACCACAACTGGGTCCTGGAAGGCCAGCCCGGCGTTCTCCGCCCCGCCGCCCGGGCCTTCAGCCCGGAGACGGGCGTTGCGCTGGAAGTCTGGACCACGCTGCCCGGCGTCCAGTTCTACACCGGCAACGGCCTGGACGGCTGCCCCGCCGGCAAAGGCGGCGCGCCCTACGCCCGGCGCTGGGGCTTCTGCCTGGAGACGCAGCTGTTCCCCGACAGCCCCCACCACCCGGACTTCCCCTCCGCCCTGCTGCGGGCCGGGGAGCTCTGGGAGCACACTACGGTATACCGCTTTCCCCCAGTCTGAGGGAAAGATTTTTCCGAAAGGATGATGCGTTACTATGACGGAAAAGGAGAAAAAACTGCTGAAGATCGCGGCCTGCAAGATCCGCATGGGCGTCATCGAGGGCACCCACGCGGCCAAGGCCGGCCACCCGGGCGGCAGCCTGTCCGCCGCGGACTTGTTCGCCTATCTGTACTTCAAGGAGCTGAACGTGGACCCGGCCGAGCCCAAAAAGCCGGACCGGGACCGCTTCGTCCTCAGCAAGGGGCACACCGCCCCCGGCCTCTACGCGGCGCTGGCCCTGCGGGGCTTCTTCCCCTGGGAGGACCTGCTGAGCCTGCGGCAAATCGGCAGCCACCTGCAGGGGCACCCCAACATGAACCTGACCCCCGGCGTGGACATGTCCACCGGCTCCCTGGGCCAGGGCGTCTCCGCCGCCTGCGGCATGGCGCTGGCCGCCAAGGTCCAGGGTAAGGACTGCCGGGTCTACACCCTGCTGGGGGACGGGGAGATCCAGGAAGGCCAGGTCTGGGAGGCGCTGATGTTCGCCCACCATTACAAGCTGGACGATCTGTGCGTGATCATCGACAACAACGGCCTCCAGATCGACGGGCCCGTAGACCAGGTGATGAGCCCCTACCCCATCCCGGAGAAGCTCCGGGCCTTCGGCTTTGAGACAGCCGAGATCGACGGCCACGACTTTGAGCAGCTGGAAGCCGCCTTTAACCGGGTGCGGGAGACTAAGGGCGTCCCCTTTGCCATCGTGATGAAGACCGTCAAGGGCAAGGGCGTCAGCTATATGGAGAACCAGGCGGGCTGGCACGGGAAGGCCCCCAACGATGAGGAATACGCGCAGGCCATGGCGGAGCTGCAGGCCGCTCTGGCGGAACTGGAGGCGGAGTAATGAGTGAAGTGAAAAAAATCGCCACCCGGGAGAGTTACGGCAACGCCCTCAAGGAGCTGGGCGCGGAGCATGAGGACCTGATCGTCTTCGACGCGGACCTGGCCGGGGCCACAAAGACCGGGACCTTCAAAAAGGCCTTCCCCGGCCGGCACTTTGACTGCGGCATCGCCGAGGGGAACATGATGGCAGTGGCCGCGGGGGCGGCCTCCATGGGGCTGGTGCCCTTCGCCTCCAGCTTTGCCATGTTCGCCGCCGGCCGGGCCTTTGAGCAGGTGCGCAACTCCATCGGCTACCCCCACCTGAACGTGAAGATCGGCGCCACCCACGGGGGCATCTCCGTGGGCGAGGACGGCGCGTCCCACCAGTGCTGCGAGGACTTCGCGCTGATGCGCTCCATCCCCGGCATGGTGGTGATGTGCCCGGCCGACGACGTAGAGGCCCGGGCCATGGTCAAGGCCGCCTATGAACACAAGGGCCCGGTGTATATGCGCTTCGGGCGCTCCGCCGTGCCGGTGATCCACGAGGAGGAGGGCTTCTCCTTCCAGATCGGCAAGGGCGAGGTGCTGCGGGACGGGACTGACGTGGCCCTCATCGCCACGGGACTTCTGGTGGCGGAGGCGCTGGACGCGGCCGGGGTCCTGGCCAAACAGGGCATCTCCGCCCGTGTGATCGATATGGCCACCATCAAGCCCCTGGACGAGGCGCTGGTGCTGCAAGCCGCCCGGGACTGCGGGAAGCTCGTCACCTGCGAGGAGCACAGCATCATCGGCGGCCTGGGGGAGGCCGTCTGCGGCGTGGTCGCGGAGGCGGGCCTGCCCTGCAAGGTCCGGCGCGTGGGCGTCAACGACGAGTTCGGCCACTCCGGCCCGGCGGGGGCGCTGCTCAAGCAGTTCGGCCTCTGCGCGGAGCATATTGCCGAGGTCGCGGCGGCTCTTATGAACTGAACTTTACGCGTAAAAAACTATCCCGGCAGGGCAAACCTTGTCGGGATAGTTTTTTGCCGTCTCCTATCGACCGGAATCTCACTATTGACAATTTTATCCTGCTGAGAATATAATTACATTGTGAAGTATTACCGTGCGGTAAGGAGACGAGAATATGAAATCTATCGTCCGGCGCGTTTTGGCCATTCTCCCCGCGATCCTGCTGCAAGCTCTGTGGATGTACGTTCTGCTGAGCTGGCTGGCCCCCTGGGCCGCGGCCATCAACCTTGTGCTGTCCATCCTATCCTTCATCTTTGTGCTGTATATCATCACCAAGCGGGACGAGGGGACCTACAAGATCATCTGGCTGCTGCTGATCTTGACCTTCCCCCTGCCCGGGGCGCTGCTGTACCTGCTCTTCGGCAACAAGCGCACCACCCGCCCCCTGAAAAAGAAGCTGGCGGAGGCCAGGCCCCTCCCCGCCCGGCCGGATAATTCCGCGCCGCTGTATGAGGAGCTGGCCGGGGAGGACAAGCGCCTGGCACAGACCTTCCGCGCGGTGCAGAACATGACCGGCTTCCCCCTCCAGGTCAACCGCCAGGCGGACTACTACCCCCTGGGGGACGACATGTTCCCCGTCATGCTCCGGGAACTGGAGAAGGCGGAGAAGTTCATTTTTGTGGAGTACTTCATCGTGGAAAACGGCCACATGTGGGACTCCATGACGGAGATCATGGCCCGGAAGGCCGCCCAGGGCGTGGACGTGCGGGTGCTCTATGACGATCTGGGCAGCATCGGCACCTACTCCTGGAGCAGCGCCGAGGGGCTGCGGAAGAAGGGCATCCGCTGCGCGGCCTTCAACCCCCTGGTCTTCATCAAGGGGACTCTGAACTGCCGGGACCACCGGAAGATGCTCATCATCGACGGCAAGGTGGCCTTCAGCGGCGGCGTGAATCTGGCCGACGAGTACATCAATCATATCGAGCGCTTCGGCCACTGGAAGGACATCGGCTTTAAGCTCACGGGCGAGGCGGTGGAGAACTACACCCGCATGTTCGCGGCCTTCTGGAACGCCTTCGGCGGCGACCCCATCCCCGATGAATTTCTGGCCCTGCCCGCCCTGGACGGGCAGCCGGACAGCCGGGACGGGCTGGTGCTCAGCTACTATGACTCCCCTCTCGGTTCCGACGCTGTGAGCAACGAGCTGTTTGTGGACCTGCTGAGCCAGGCCAAGGAAACCGCCTGGTTCTACACCCCCTACCTGATGCCCGGGGACGCGCTGCTGGACGCTTTCGTCCGGGCGGCCCGCCGGGGCGTGGACGTGCGGATCATCCTGCCGGGCATCCCGGACAAAAAGCTGGTCTACCGCATGAGCCGCAGCTTCTACTCCGTGCTGCTGGAAGCGGGCGTGAAGGTCTACGAGTACACCCCCGGCTTTGTCCACGCCAAGGCTTGCCTGATAGACGGCGTCGTGGGCACGGTGGGCACCGTGAACCTGGACTACCGGAGCCTGTTTCTGCACTTTGAGAACAACTCCCTGTTCTACCGGGCCTCTCTGCTGGACAGCCTGAAGGCGGACTTCCTGGACACCCAGGAAAAGTGCCTGGAGCGGAGCTTTGACAACATTGAACTGGGCTTCGGCCACTGGCTCATGGACGGCATCCTGCGGATCTTCACTCCTCTCTGCTGAGACAGAACTTTTTGAAAGGGGTAAACCATGCCAAACGACAAACATTTTTACCGGAACCTGGGCCTCGCCCTTTTTACCGCTCTGTCCGGAACGGTGGCCTTCTTCTTCCTGCTGTTCCGCTTTGAGGCGATCAAGGCTTTTCTGGACATCATCCTGTCGGCTCTGGAGCCGGTACTGGTCGGCGCCGTGCTGGCCTATCTGCTCTGCCCCGTGGCGAAGGCCCTGGAAAAGCTGCTTCGGAAAGGGAAGATCCGGCGCTTTGCCCGCCTTCTCTCCACGCTGCTGACCCTGATCCTGGCCTTCGCGGTGGTGGCGCTGTTCTGCGTCATGCTGCTGCCCCAGCTGGCCGAGAGCGTGAGCGGGCTGGCCGCCGATCTGCCGGGGATGCTCCAGGCCCAGCTGGACCGGCTCTCCGCCTATCTGGAGACGGACGACGAGGCCGCCGCCAGCGTCCTGAAGATGCTGGAGTCCGCGGAGACCTACCTGGCCGGCTGGATCAAGACCCACATGCTCTCCACCGTCACGGCGGTGGCCAACAGCGTCCTCTCCCTGGGCTCCGCCCTCATCAACTTCGTGGTGTCCGTCATCGTGACCATCTATCTGCTGCTGGACCGGGAGCGGTATCTGGCCCAGTGCCGGAAGCTGTTCTTCGCCGTCAGCCGCAATGAGCGCTTCAACGCGGCGGTGCTGGACGCGGCTCATCAGACCAACCTGATCTTCAGCGGCTTTATCCGCGGCAAGCTGGTGGACTCGCTGATCGTGGGGATCATCTGCTTTGTCTGCCTGACCCTGATGCGCATGCCCTACGCCCTGGTCATCAGCGTGATCGTGGGCGTCACCAACATCATCCCCATGTTCGGCCCCTTCATCGGGGCGATCCCCAGCGCCTTCCTGCTGCTGCTGGTCTCGCCGTCCAAGTGCCTGGTGTTTTTGGTCTTCATCGTCATTTTGCAGCAGGTGGACGGCAACATCATCGGGCCGCGCATCCTGGGCGGCTCCACCGGCCTGTCCGCTCTCTATGTGACGGTGGCCATGCTGGTGTTCGGCAAGCTCCTGGGCTTTGCCGGCATGCTGGTGGGCGTTCCCCTCTTCGCCACGCTCTATTACATCGTCAAGCGCCTGGCGGAGAGCTCCCTGGCAAAGCGGGGCAAGCCCACGGAGACATCGGGATATATCCAGTAAAATTCAAAGGTGCGGCAACAAAACCGGCAAGGCTTTTTCGAGCCTTGCCGGTTTCAGACTGTGATAAATCTTTCCTGCGAGCCCAGCTTGCGCCCGCAGGCGCATTTCGGAGGCCAACCGCCCGAAGGGCGGCTCTTAGGCCGGAGATCAGCGGGTCGCATTTGAAGTGTGTCAGTTTAAGTGAACCACCAGCCAAAAAGCGGCGACAGCGGGATCATAAAGACTGAAAAGATCATGGAGGAGACAGAGATAAGCGTGGCCCGCTGGGCGGACGGGAACCGGTCATTGAGCCGCTTGTCGCTGACCAGCTGGAGGCTGTCATCCAGAAGCCCCGCCAGCAGGCCGGAGGCCATCAGCACCGGCAGGCAGGTCCCCCGCGCCGCCAAGGCGCAGAGCAGAACTCCCGCCCCGGTGAGGGCTGCCGCCTTTGGATAGGACAGGCGGTCCAGCCGGCCCGCCGGCAGCCCCGCCAGACCGCCGCCCAAGCCCAGCGCGAACAGGGCCGGACCCAGCAGCGCAGGGACCGTCACCGCCGCCTCCACCCTCTCTTGCAGATAAAATCCCGTCAGTGTCGCGCATGCGCCTACCAGAGCGTTGAGCACCATGATCCGGACAGCCGCGCTGTCCGATTTAAGGAGCGCCCAGGCGCCCCGGACTGTCTCGAAGAGAGCGGCGGGCAAGGTCCGCAGTGTTGTCCCAGGGATGTCCCGTTCCGGTTCGGTCACAGCCAGCGCAGCCGCTAAACCGATGAGAGCGATGCCCGTGTCCAGCAGATACGCCCTCCGCCATCCTAACAGCACCGTGGCCCCCGCAAGCAGCATAGCGCCGCCGCTGCTGAAGCGGTATACCCCGTTTTGCAGGGAGGAGAATTTCAGATAGTCCGTCTCCTGTCCCGCCTGAAGCATGGATTCATAGGTGACGGCCTCCCGCGTGCCGGACTCCAGGTTGTACCCAAGGGCGGAGGCCGCCAGTGACAGACAGACCCCGGCCATCCCCTGGGAGGCCGCCATGAGCAGGGTGGAGAGCACGAACATCACATGGCTGGCCGTCAGGGTCCGCTTCCGCCCCAGCACGTCCGCCAGGATCCCCGAAGGCAGCTCACAGCACAGGCTCACAATATGGAACACCGCCTCTGCCAGACCGATCTCCACCAGGGAGAAGCCCCGCAGAGCCAGCAGCAGGACCCACACGCTTCCCGCCGGGCGGAAACCTACCGACCATTCCAGGATCAAAAGGTGCCGCTTTTGCCTGGAGAGAGGAAATCGTTTGCACTTTTTGGGCATAAAAATTGCGCCATCCTTTCTTTTTCATCATAAGAAAAGGACCGGCGCGGCCATTACCAGCGACTCGCAGTCACCGGAAAAAGGGCGCACTGATCCCGTGGATGGCTTTATCATAACCGAGAAAATGCAGGATCAAGCCGTTCCGCATCCACCGCATCGCCGCGCCCTCCTCTCATAAGCTGGGGCAAGTATACCATGGGCGGGCACGGGATGTCAAGAAGCGCATATCTCTCTAAGGCGACGGAAGACAAAGCGCCTCGGTCATTCTTGGACCGACTCCGCCCGGGCCCGGTACGCCTGCGTCACCCAGTCTGGCGAGAGGACCTTCATCTGCCCGGCGAACTGGAACAGCCAGCCCCAGAACACCGGGCTGATCTGCACCTTCACGGCGGCGGTGCATCGGTTCTCGCCGGAGCGGGTCAGCCTTGTGCCCTCCCCGAACTTGTCGTAGATCACGCCGGTCAGCCTGTCGTCAAATTCCAGGACCAGCTCCACCGTCTGGCCGCCGTACATTTTAAACGCCTGCTCCGTAAAGCCGCCGATGCCGCCGCGCAGGGACAGAGCCTTCTCCGAGACCGGCTCGTCCAGGATCTCGACCCGGTCCATCCGGTCCAGGCGGTAATTGGCCGTGCCGTCGTGCTTGGCGTTGTAGGTCATCAGGTAGTAGTTGTCCTCGTTGAAGATCATGGCCACCGGCTCCACAGTATAGGGCTGTCCCTCCCGGCGGTAGACCTTTTTCCCGTTTTCGTCCAGATCAAAGTACCGAAAAGCGACCTTTTTCTGCTGCTGGAGGGCGTCCTCCAAAAAGCCCACGTTGTAATAGATGGTCTCGTTGCTGTGCTTGCGGGTGTTGAAGCAGACCATGTTGCTCTTGAGGATCTCCGCCCGGTGGCTGCCGCCCAGGTCCGCGATCTTGTCGATCAGCTCCGCCGTCTTCTTCTGGGTGATGAAGCTGGCCGCCTGCACGGCGTCGATGAGGATCTTCAGCTCCGGGACGGAAAAGCTCCTGTCCTCGATATAGTAGCCCTTCTCCTTGCCCACCCAGCGCCACATGACCTCAAAGCCCTGTTCGTTCAGCAGGGCGATATCCTTCGCCAGCGTCCGCCGGTCGCAAGAGATCCCCATGCCCGCCAGTGAGCGGCAGATCGCCGCCGTCGTCAGCGGATGCTCCTCATCCGTCTCCTGCCGCAAAAGTTCCGTGAGCTTCAAAAGCTTGATCTTCTGGCAGTTCTCCCGGTCCATAGGCCACGCCTCCTCAGAGCACCAGGCTGCCGCTCTCCCTGCCTTTGATGGCAAAGGAGAACAGGCTGTCCTTGTCTATCGCGGCAAAATAGCCGCTGCGCCTGTACTCATCTCCATAGTGTTTTTCGATCAGGTCCAGCGTTTTGCGCAGCTGGAGCATGACGGCAAATTCATGCTTGCAGGCACAGCTGCAAAAGCAGGTGCAGCTGAGGCCGCTGACCTGGCCGTTCCGGTAGCTGAACTCCAGCTCGTAGGCCTCGCTCCCCTCCACGATGGCGTAGCCATGTGTCCCGTCCAGGCAGAGGTATCGGACCCGGTTCTCCAGAAAATACTCGTACCCCCGCTCCGCGACGGCGCCGCTCACGTTCATCCCCTTCAGGCCGGTCAGCGGAAAAGAGCTGCCGTCGTTCCCGCTGACGTACTCCTCCCCCTCCTTTGCCGGAGCTTTGAACCACAGGGAGACCTTCGCGGCAGGCAGGGCGGCGGGATCAAAGGTGACGAAGTGGGACCCGGCCATGAAGAAGCGCCCCTTGACGCGGGTGTCCACCACGGCGATCACGCGCTTATAATCTGATATCCTGATCTTGAAGTTGTAGCTGACCTCCGTGACCTGCCCCAGCTGGCCCTCCAGCTTTCCGTCCACATAGACCTGATCGCCCTTGCGCAGGTCGAAGCGGTCGTTATAATAGGACAGGGCCATCCCCCGGCCCGGGAACTTCACCTGCACCACGGACCTTCTCGGCCCGGCCGTCCGCCGCGGCGCCGGGCAGGCAGCGCTCTTTGTACTTTCTCTCTTCCGGCGTGTAGAAATGCCGCGCCTCAACGCCATGTCTGTCCCTCCTTGCCTGTATTCTTCTGCTGATGCCATTATATCACAGGCTTGGCGTTTTGCGAGAGCTATTTTTCCCGCGCGCTTCAGTTGTCGCGATTTTGCGACAGCATACGCTGCCGCCTTGCCGAGGGCGGGGCGGATGTAGTACAATAAGGAAGGAGATGATAAGCGATGTCGGACACCGGACTTTTTCTTCTGAGTTTTTTCAGCTGTGGGGGGTTGCTCCTGGCAGGATGTCTCATATTTCCAAAAAACAGAAAGACCGGCGTTGTCCTATGCACTGCCGGCCCGTCTGTCCTTGCCTTGTTTTATATTTATATGGCTGTCCAGGCAGCTTCGCCGATCGACAGAGGCCTCGCCGTTTTCGGAGCTGTGTTTCTGCTGCTGATCGCGGCTTGTATTCCAGTTTTTGTAAGTCACGATGCCCAGGTAAAGGCAAAATTGGAGGACCTGCGGCAGCGTATCGTCAAGACGAACTATATCGACAGTCTTCAGAATTATAGGCAAGAGGTGAAGTCTGACACGCTCGACGTGATCGGCCGGACGCTTATAGGCGACTCGATCGCAGGCCCGCTGGGCGCGATCATAGGTGCGGCTTCCTCCGAACCGAAAGTAACGGTCTGGGCGGAGCATGAGACGATTTTTATGGTGACCTACACGGACGGCACGATAAAGCTTGACCGGGTGAAAAACGGCAGCGACATGTACCGGCTCTACATGGAGAAGCTGGAGATCGATTGAACTTCCTACCCAAAATGCCCCGCTTAAACAAAAAGACGCAGACGAGCGGCAGGCTAATATTGCCGCCTGTTCAAAGGTATTTTTGGTCCGAGTGAAATCACAAGACTTAGATTCTAAGGTTTCACACTTACCCCCATCAAGCTTCCGTGACCGTCGTATTCCGTATGAACGATCATTCCACCAGCCTCAGCTGAAGTAAATGAAAACGTACTGCCATTCGGAGCGGCATCCGCAAAACGACTGACCAGTGAACCGTTTAAATATACATTCCCGCGCCCGCTGGCGCCATCAGCTTCCACGTAGGTGATGCCAAAGTCCTTATACTTGGAAAACCGTTCCTCAAAGGTCATGCCGTCCACATGATCATTACCGACGGCTTCAGAGGTTGCATTGATCTGACTGCCCTGAAACAGAAAGCCGAGATCATCACGCTCTCCGCTTTCCCATGGCACGATCTCCAGCAGAGGGCCGAATGGGTCATAGCTGCCGTCACCATTGTCGATCCGGCCACGGACTGTATGGATGTATTCTGTTCCCTCGTCATTCCGATAAACATACCGGGTCGCCAATGCACCTTCTTCCAGCTCTACGAAGTCCGCAAACCAGCGAACCGTTTTATCCTGATACAGCATCTTGCCGGAAATGTCAAAGGAGATCCCGAATTTTCCGTATTCAGTGAGCAGTTCATCGCGTGTTGGTTCGTGGAGATCCGTTGATGATATTGTGCGGTCTGTGACAGAGGTTTGTGCGTCAGAGTCATAGTCGGACAGTATCATCGTATCGCCGTCAGATGTGGGTTTGGAAATCTTCTGTCCGGCCTGAATGTCCCTTAAGGTCTGCTCATATTGGACAATCGTTTCATCCACCATTTCCTGTGTCCAGGTAAACCAGCCTGTGGAAGGCGTCCAGCCCTTGGAGCCGATGATAGACTGGAGATCGACCTTCTCCCGTTCCAGCCAAGCAGAATACTCCTCCGCTGTCCACCATTCCACATTGTCCCAGCCAGATGCGGCACTGAATTCTTCGTCGGTCATGGGTATCCAAGTGTTGCCATCATCCATGCTGTAATAGGTTTTCCCGTCCGCAGGGTCAGTGTAGGACATTACCGTGTAGTCGCTCATGGTAGTCTGAATGGCATTAGCGGTGCCGTTCTGAGCTATGTCGCTTTCCGCCGCGGCCTGCCCGGAGGTGGCAAACGCCAGGGTGACACCGATAACCAAAGACATAGCCACGAAAGCGGCAGCCCATGAGGTCTTTTTTGTTTTCATAATTGCCGTGATCCTTTCTTCAATGGCGTGTTTGCTGAAATTGTTGCAAAGGGGCTGAAGGCCGCTTCGTTTTTCCTCCATGCGGATGAGCGTCATGGCATAGGCCGATTTTGTATGTTCTCCGAACAGGCGGATCACCGCTTCATCGCAGCTCAATTCCAGATCCCGGTTAGCAAGAGCGTACATGACCCACACCGCCGGATCGAACCAATG
>CANQTO010000041.1 GCA_947626785.1 uncultured Oscillospiraceae bacterium | reverse complement strand
CATAATATAAACCTCCGATATAGTGCTTCTATTATACACCATATCGAAGGTTTACACAAACTTTGGGATGGTCTCGCGTAATCCAGCGGGGCGTTGTAGACAAGCCAATCCAACTCTGATCGTCCATTCATGGTCGTTTCGATGCCATTCTCCACAGCGGTGCAGTTGATGGCGAGCATTAACCCATCGGAAAAGCAAATCTCCACGCAGCCACTGTCGATATTGAACTCACAAGATTTTAGTTCTTTCATGGTGTTCCCTCCACAAACAGTTTGAATTATTATCGGTTCTGAATGGTGTCTTTTTTGAACTCATATTTTGAACTGTAAGCGTGGATTGTCGGTGTGGTATCCTTAACTATGTGAAACTCCCGTCTCCCATTTTGAGACCGCCCGGTCGCTGATACCGAGCTTCTCCGCAAGGACGGCTTGGGTCAAGCCCTGTTCCTTTCTGCATGTGGCTATGAACTTTCCGATTTTGATTTGATCCATATCGGGCACCTCCTTTCATGGCCTCAGTATATCTGAAACGGATGCGGAGAAACACGAACCGGCAGTTGATTTTCGCTGACTCTACCGCAGGTCGAGCGCCTGTAAGATCCCAGCTGCCGTCCTCATTAGATCTTTTTAATGGGATGCCGGATGACGGTTTTCCATTTCTCCGGGGCGGCCTTTCTGGCGTCGGACAGATAGATCTCGTGGTGCAGCCTGTTTTCGGAAAAATCGTTCACATACCCGTTTTGCTCCAGATAGGCGTCCATGAGAGCGACTGTCGCGGGCTCATCGTCAAAGGCCCCGTGGTGCATGATCTGCACGCACAGTCCCTCGTCAACGGTCATGAATTCCGCCGGGGAACAGTCCAGCTTTTTCTTTTTGCCTGCGGTTTCGACGGCCCAGTCAAAGTCCTTTTTCGCGATAAAATCGGGCAGGCGGATGACAGAGATCCAGTTGAAGGAGGCCTTATCCGTATAATCTATCCCGTCCCGATGCTCCTGCCACCAGAAGCCCTCCAGAGGCGGCACCACGTATTCAAAAAAGCCCTCGATCCGGTAGTCAGTCTTATAGCTCATTTTCAGAGTGTATGCCACCGCGTATAAGATGCTGATCGCCTGCTGATACGCGCCGCCGGCGTCGTTCGGGTCGCCCTTGCCCCGGACCGCGATATAATTTGCCCTGGGAACCGTTACGATCTGCGGCTTGTTCTTGGGCATATAAAACTCTTTGTACTCTTTCTTAAAATCAAAAGCCATGATGTCCTCCATTAAAAATTTAGAGCTGCCTATACATCTGCCCCTGTATTTTACCACAAGCCCCCATCTAAGGCAATAAAAACCCCCTTCCTTTTCGGAAGGGGGTGCAGGAGAACACTTGGGAGAGAGGCTTACACGATGCCCTGGGCCATCATGGCCTCGGCCACCTTCAGGAAGCCGGCGATGTTGGCGCCCACCATCAGGTCGCCCGGACGGCCGCACTGGACGGAGGCGTCGTAGCAGGCCTTGAAGATGTTCTTCATGATGCCCTGCAGCTTCTCGTCCACTTCCTCAAAGCTCCAGGACAGACGCATGGAGTTCTGGGTCATCTCCAGGCCGGAGGTGGCCACGCCGCCGGCGTTGGAGGCCTTGCCGGGGCTGTACAGCAGGCCGGCGCCCTGGACAACGGCGATGGCCTCGGGAGTCAGAGGCATGTTGGCGCCCTCGAAGACGCCGATGCAGCCGTGCTCCACCAGGGCCTTGGCCCCGTCGGCGTCCATCTCGTTCTGAGAGGCACAGGGCAGGGCGATGTCGCACTTGACGTTCCAGATGTTCCGGCAGCCCTCGGTATAGGTGGCGCCGGGGACCTCGTCGGCATACACGCTGATGCGGGCTCTTCTCTTCTGCTTGATGTCGAACAGCTTCTTCAGATCGATGCCGTTGGGATCGTAGACATAGCCCTGAGAGTCGGACATGGCGACGACCTTGCCGCCCAGCTGGGTGGTCTTCTCAGCCGCGTACTGGGCCACGTTGCCGGAGCCGGAGACTACGACCACCTTGCCCTCAAAGCTGTCGTTCTTCAGGTGCTTCAGGGCCTCGGCCGCATAGTAGCACAGGCCGTAGCCGGTGGCCTGGGTCCGGGCCAGAGAGCCGCCGAAGGTCAGGCCCTTGCCGGTGATGACGCCGCCCTCAAAGCGGTCGACGATCTTCTTGTACTGGCCGTACATGTAGGCGACTTCCCGGCCGCCCACGCCGATGTCGCCGGCGGGGGTGTCGGTGAACTGGCCGATGTGCCGGTACAGCTCGGTCATAAAGCTCTGGCAGAAGCGCATGACCTCCATGTCGCTCTTGCCCTTGGGGTCGAAGTCAGAGCCGCCCTTGCCGCCGCCCATGGGGAGGGTGGTCAGGGAGTTTTTCAGCACCTGCTCGAAGCCCAGGAATTTGATAACGGAGAGATTGACAGAGGGATGGAAGCGCAGCCCGCCCTTGTAGGGGCCGATGGCGGAATTGTACTGCACCCGGTAGCCCCGGTTGACGTGCACGTCGCCATTGTCATCCACCCAGGGGACGCGGAATTCGATCACGCGCTCCGGCTCCACGAAGCGCTCGATGAGCCCCGCCTTCTCCCACTCGGGGTGCTGATCCACAACCAGCTCCAGAGATTCAAAAACCTCCCGCACTGCCTGTAGAAACTCCGGCTCGTGCCCGTCCCGCTTTTCCACCTCGGCGTAGACGCGCTTCAGATACTCGTTTGTCAGCATAAAAGCCTCCTTCTCATACAAATATTCCATATTTTCGGCCGTCCCGGCCTTTTGACTGTATTATACCACGGCTGAACTGAATTCACAATATCACGTAATATATTACTTGCGAGATTGTGCAGAATATCCAACAAGCTGCCAAAATTTGGGGGTTTAAACCCAGGTAAAACAAGAAAAGTTTGGTAATTATAACCAAGAGCTTCCATGTTTCGCCGAATGGGCCCCGGCCGGGAGAGATAAAAAAATAGAGCTTCACATGAAAGCTCAGTTTGGATGACAGACAAATTTTTCCGAAACTTGTTACAAAACAACGAAAAAAGAATCAAAATTGTTTTTGAGGCAGCTTTGCCGCATCAAAAACACCCTAAGGCGAGCTAAGCGAGCCCTCGCACCGACCAACCGGAGGGCGATAAGCGCGAGTACCTCAAATGCGAGCCCAACGAAGTGGGTCGCATTTGAATCGTGTCGACTTGTCGACGCGATAAAAAATGAGCTTCCAAACGAAGCTCATTTTTTATCGGAAAAAGACCCAGGCCAATAACATGCACAGCGGCTGGTGCAGCAGGTAGATCACGAGGCTTTTTTGGCCGATGGGCGTCAGCACGGGGACGTTCCGGCAGGCGGCTTTGCGCCAGCCTTCCCGCTTGGAGAAGAGGCCGAAGAGAAAGTAGCCGGTCAGAAACAGGAAGAACCAGGGCAGCAGGGGAAAATAGTCGCTGGAGCGAAAGCCGGGGAAGGGGAAGCCCAGGGGCGTGAGTATTTTGGTGTAGAGCAGCCGGGGCAGACGCACAAGCTCCAGCCCGCCCAGGCCCAGCCAGCCCCGCTGGGTGTTCCGGAAGAGCAGGAAGAGCAGAAAGCTGCCCGCCGCGGCGGGGACCGGCGGCAGCCGGTCCAGCGCCGGGTCCAGGGGGAGGGTCAGCAGCACGGCGCAGCCCAAAAAGTTCAGGATGCCGAACCAGATGGCCTCCGAGGGCAGGGCGATGAGGGTCACGCCTGTGATGACCAGGCCCCACATGTTCAGCAGCAGGCCCCGGCGCAGGTCGTGCTTCTTTCCCAGCCGCCAGGAGAAGCCGGAGACCAGGATGAAGGTCCAGCAGATGGCCTGCTGCCAGAGCCGGGCCGGGAGCAGGGCGTACCAGCCCGGGTCCCGCCCCAGGACCACGAACACATCGTAGCAGAAGTGATAGGCCACCATGTTGCAGACGGCCAGGCCCCGCAGGGCGTCGATGAGCCGGTAGCGCTGGGAGGCCATCTCAGCGCTTCAGGCTCTTTTCCAGGGCCGCCAAGTCCGCCATGAAGAGGCTGTTCTCCGCGTCGGAGGGGATGAGAAAGCCCGTCCTGGGGGACACGGAGAAGGCCTCCACCGCCGGGCCGTCCATCAGGCAGGAGCGCTTGAACTGCTGGGAGAAGAGACGCTTGCAGTAGCTCGTCAGCCAGCGGAGCAGCTCCTCGTCGCTAAAGGCGTCGCCGTAGGCCAGCTTTGCCAGGCGGAAGGTCTTGGAGGGGGTGAAGCCGCAGATGAGCATCTTATGGGTAAAGAAGTCCTGGAGGCTGTAGGAGCCCACGGCCTCCTCGCTCTTCTGCTCGATCTGGTCGTCGTGGATGGGCAGCAGCTCCGGGGTCACCGGGCAGTCCAGCACGTCGTACAGGGCGGCGGCCAGGACCTTGTCCTCCGTGCGCTCGGCGATGTAGCGGACGTTTGCCCGGACCTGGGTCTTGGTCAGGCCCATGTTCACGTCGTACATACTGGTGTGGTCCCCGTTGTAGGTGCACCAGCCGTCGATGAATTCGCTCAGGTCCTCGGTGCCCACGTCCAGGCCGTTACACTTATTGGCGATATCCATCAGCACCTGGGTCCGCTCCCGGGCCTGGGCGTTTTCGTAGGCGATGCTGTAGTCGTCGTGGGCGTGGCCGATGTCGTCAAAGTGCTGGTACACGGCCTTGCCGATGTCGATGACACGCACATCCGCCCCCAGCTGCTCGGCCACGATGATGGCGTTGGACTTGGTGCGGGAGGAGGTGCCGAAGCAGGGCATGGTGCAGGCCACCACGTTGGTCTTGGGGCAGCCCAGCCGGGCCACCGCCGCGGCGCTGACCATCACGGCCAGGGTGGAGTCCACCCCGCCGGAGATGCCCACCACGCAGTGGTCCAGGCCCGCGTACTGCATGCGCTTGACCAGGGCGGAGACCTGGATATCCAGCATCCGGCGGCAGTACTCCGGCAGCTCCGCCGGGTCCGCGGGCAGATGGGGGTGCTTGCCGTAGACGCGGGTCAGCTTGGTCTCCTCCGGCTGTCCGCCCCAGGGGACAGCGTCCATGGAGGCTCCGGCAAAGCCGGGGCAGTTCCGGCGCAGGCTGCACAGGAAGTCCACGTCGATCTCCGTCAGGGCCAGGCTGTCCTCCCCCTCGCTCTCGGCCAGAATCACGCCGTTTTCCACGGCGGCGCAGTACCCGGACCAGGCCTGGTCCGTGGTGCTCTCCCCCTTGCCGGGGGCGGCCAGCAGCAGGCCGCATTTATAGCGCCGGGAGTCGGCCCGCAGGCTCAGCCGGGCCTCGTCCACCGCGGTGACGGTCTGGGGGAAGGAGGCCATGCGGACGATCAGCGTGGCCCCGGCCAGGGCATAGTCCGCCGAGGGGGGCAGCGGCGCGTCCGCGTCCGCGCCCAGCTCCACGGCCACCGAAAGGCCGGGAAGAGCGATGTGGGAGAAGAGCAGCTGGGAGCTCACGGGGACCTCCTGCCCAAAGAAGTCCCACTCTGAAAAGAGATCTTCCTGGGCGTCAAAGCGGGTGCCCTCCGTGTGCTGCCGGGGCACCAGCGCCAGCAGCCGCCCCTTATACAGGACCGCGGCGCAGCTGAAAAGCCGGCTGCCCAGGGCCACGGGCAGGCCCGCGAAGAGCAGCATGTCCGTCTTGGCGGTGGCATCCGCCAGCTTCTTCAGGGCGGCCTTGGCCCCGTCCAGCAGCAGCCGGTGGCCGAAGAGGTCATAGCAACTGCATCCGGTCAGGCTCAGCTCGGGAAAAGCCAGGACCTTCACGCCCTCTTTCTTGGCGGCCTGGACGCAGTCGATGAGCAGCCCGGCGTTGTAGTCCGGGTCCGCCACCTTCAGCACCGGCGACGCGGCGGCCACTTTGATAAATCCATGTTTCATGTGTCTGTCCCCCTATCATCCTCGATCTGACCCATGCGGCATGGGGTCATAAAATGCCGGTTTACATAATTATACGATCCGGCTCCTGACAAGTCTCTGATCTGCAATCAGAAGACGATCTGCTTTGCGATATAGTCCTTGACTTCCTCCATGGGCAGGCGGACCTGCTCCATGCTGTCCCGCTCCCGGACGGTGACGCAGCCGTCGGTCTGGGAGTCAAAGTCATAGGTGACGCAGAAGGGCGTGCCGATCTCGTCCTCCCGGCGGTAGCGCTTGCCGATGGAGCCGGTCTCGTCGAAGTCCGTCATGAAGGCCTTGGACAGCTCCTGATACAGGGGCATGGCGGCCTCGGACAGCTTCTTGGACAGGGGCAGCACCGCGCACTTGTAGGGCGCCACGATGGGGGCCAGGTGCAGCACCACGCGCACATCGTTCTTCGCAGGGTCCACGACCTCCTCGTCGTAGGCCTCGCAGAGCAGGGCCAGCACCGTCCGGTCCAGGCCGTAGGTGGATTCGATGATATAGGGGATGAAGCGGTCGCCCGTCTCCGGATCCAGATAGCTCATATTCACGCCACTGTACTCCTGGTGGCGGCTCAGGTCGAAGTCGGTCCGGTTGTGGGTGCCGTTGATCTCGCCCCAGCCGAAGGGGAACAGGAACTCGATGTCGCAGGCGGCCTTGGCGTAGTGGGCCAGCTTCTCGTGGTCGTGGAAGCGCAGATGCTCCGGGGCCAGGCCCAGGTCCTCGAAATACTTCTTGCCGTAGGACTTGAAGTACTCATACAGCTCCGCGTCGCTGCCCTCCCGGCAGAAGGTCTGGAACTCCATCTGCTCGAACTCGATGGTGCGGAAGGTGAAGTTGCCCGGGGTGATCTCGTTGCGGAAGGCCTTGCCGATCTGGCCGATGGAGAAGGGGAGCTTAGCGCGCATGGTGCGCTGCACGTTCAGGTAGTTGACGTACTCGCCCTGGGCGTTCTCCGGCCGCAGGTAGATGATGCTCTTGGAGTCGTTGGTGACGCCCCGGTAGGTCTGGAACATCAGGTTGAATTCCCGGATCTCCGTAAAGTTATGCTTGCCGCACTTGGGGCAGGGGATGGCGTGGGCTTTGATATACTCGAACATCTCCGCCTTGGTCATGCCGTCGGCGTGGGCGTTGGGGTCAAAATCGTTGATCAGGTTATCGGCCCGGTGGCGGGTCTTGCACTCCTTGCAGTCCAGCAGCGGGTCGGAGAAGCTGGCCACATGGCCGCTGGCCTCCCACACCCGGGGGTGCATGAGGATGTCCGCGTCTACCTCGTAGCTGTTCTTGCGCTCCTGGATGAAGCGCTTGCGCCAGGTGTCCTTCACGTTGTTCTTCATCCGGGCGCCCAGAGGACCGTAGTCCCAGGTGTTGGCCAGGCCCCCGTAGATGTCCGACCCGGCGAAGATGAAGCCGCGATTCTTGCACAGAGCTACGATCTTGTCCATTGTTTTTTCGGTGTTTTCCATTTTTCTTCCTTTCCCACGGCTGGCTGCCGCAGAGATGTGATGATAGTCCCTATATGGAACAATTAAATATACCACGCTTCGGCCGATCCTGCAAGAAATGATAAAGCCTTGTCAAAAAATTTTCTTAAATTTTTAGAAAAAAGAAAAAATCCTCTTCCATCTGCAAAACTTTGCGGTATAATAAGGTTACATAACTTTTAGAGGCAGAGGCGTGGGATGAAGAAGAGAGAGAAGGACCCGGCTGAGACGGCTGGGGAAGAGAAACAGACCGAGGCTCCGGAGGAGAAAAAACCGGAGGCTCCGGAAGAGAAACCGAAAGAGACCCCGGAAGAAAAGCAGCCGGAGGCTTCAGAAGAGAAACCGCCGGAGGCTCCGGAAGCAGTCCCGGAGGAGAAGACCGCCAAGAAGCCGAAGAAAAAGTGGAAAACGGCGCTGATCTTCCTGGCGCTCTACGCGCTGGTGGTCCTGGCGGTGGCCGTCCTGGCCGACGGGAGGCATGTCCGCTTCTATATGGCCGGGGCCCGGGAGATCACCGTGGAGTGCGGGCAGCCCTATGAGGAGCCCGGCTGCTACGCGGTGAGCGTGGGGCGCTTCGGCGAGGGCAAGCGGCAGCTGAAGATCCAGGTGGACAACCAGGTGGACACGTCCCAGGTGGGCAGCTACGAGGTACACTACAAGACCCGCTACCTGTTCCGGGACCATGAGACGGTCCGGACGGTGAACGTGGCCGACGGCACGCCCCCGGTCATCCAGCTCAAGCACACCGAGGGCTACCAGCCCAGCTGGCTGGACGGCTATCAGGAGGAGGGCTACACCGCCCTGGACGCCTGCGACGGGGACCTGACCGAGCAGGTGCAGCGGGAGGTGCTCCCGGACCGGATCGTCTACACGGTCACAGACGCCGCCGGCAATACCGCCAGCGTGGAGCGGCAGCCGGACTACGCGGTCACGGCGCCAACGATCGAGCTCATCGGCGGGGAGAAGCTGGAGCTCAACGCCTGCCAGAGCTTTACGGATCCGGGCTTCACGGCCCTGGACTCCCAGGGGAACGACCTGTCTGCCTACGTGGAGACGGAGGGGGAGGTCACGCCCTATATCCCCGGGCTCTACGAACTGCGGTATTGGATCACCAACGCCCTGGGGGAGACGGTGGAGGCCAAGCGCACGGTGAATATCCTGCCCCTCAATCCCCCGGCGGCGGTGCAGCCGGACGAGAACACCATCTACCTGACGTTTGACGACGGGCCGGGTCCCTATACCGAGGAGCTGCTGGATATTCTGGCCGCCTACAACGTGAAGGCCACCTTCTTTGTCACCTGCACCAATTCGGATTACGAGGACATGATCGGCCGGGCCTACCGGGAGGGGCACAGCATCGGCGTACACAGCGCCAGCCACAACTATTACGCCATCTATGACAGCGAAGAGGCCTTCTTTGACGACTTCAACGAGGTCCAGGACCTGATCTACGAGCAGACCGGCTCCTATACCAATCTGCTGCGCTTCCCCGGCGGCAGTTCCAACACCGTCAGCAGCTTCAACCCGGGCATCATGTCCCGGCTCACCGATGCGGTGACCAATATGGGCTACCAGTACTTCGACTGGAACGTGACCAGCGGCGACGCGGGGGAGACCACCAACACCAACCAGATCTTCCAGAACATCGTCGACGGCTGTACCGGCCGCCGGGCCTCTATCGTGTTGCAGCACGACATCAAGGACTACAGCGTGGCCGCCGTGGAGCGGGTCATCAACTGGGGCATCCGCAACGGCTACACCTTCCGGGCCCTGAGCCTGACCAGCCCCAGCGCCCACCACACCATCTTTAACTGAGGGCGCTATGGAGACGAGAGAATGGACTTCCCCCCTGGGCCCCATCCTGCTGGCGGCCCGAGGCGGGGCGCTGACCGGGCTGTGGTTCCGGGGACAGAAATATGAACAGGCGGGGCTGGAGCGGCCCTTTGCAGGCCCGGAGACGCCGGAGGCGGACCGGGCGGTCCTGGACCGGGCGGAGGCCTGGCTGGAGCGCTATTTTGCCGGGGAGCGGCCGGAGATCGACTTCCCCCTGGCCCCCGGGGGCACGGAGTTCCAAAAGAGGGTCTGGGCCCTGCTCCGGGAGATCCCCTACGGGGAGACGGTGAGCTATGGGGAACTGGCCGCCCGGCTGGGCTGCCCCTCCGCCCGGGCGGTGGGGGCCGCCGTGGGGCACAATCCCATCTCCCTGCTGATCCCCTGCCACCGGGTGCTGGGGGCCGGCGGGAGCCTGACCGGCTACGCCGGGGGACTGGAACGAAAGAGACGGCTTCTGGCCCTGGAACAGGGCGGAGAGGCGGAGAGAAAGGAGAGACGGTATGATCCTGGCTATCGACGTGGGCAATACCCACATTGTTATCGGCTGCATCGAGGACGGCGAGATCCTCAGCATCGACCGGATCCAGACCCACCCCGGGGAGACGGCGACGGAGTACGCCATCAAGCTCAAGCAGGTGGTGGAGTTGCACGGCCTGGACCCGAAGGGCTTTGAGGGGGCGATCCTCTCCTCCGTAGTGCCGCCGGTGACCGGGGCGCTGCTCTCGGCGGTGAGGACCCTGACCGGCTGCCGCTGCCTAGTGGTGGGGCCGGGGATGAAGACGGGGATGAACGTGCGCATCGACGACCCGGCCTCCCTGGCCGCGGACCTGGTGGTGGGCTGTGTGGCGGCCATCAACTGCTACGGGGCCCCGGTGATCGTGCTGGACCTGGGTACGGCCACCACCATTGTGGCCGTGGACGGAAACAACTGCTACCTGGGCGGAGCCATCCTGCCCGGCGTGCGGACCTCCTACGCGGCCCTCTCCTCGGACACCAGCCTCCTGCCGGATATCTCCATCTACCCACCGAAAAAATGCGTGGGCACCAATACCATGGACGCCATGCGCTCCGGGGCCATCTTCGGCACCGCCTCCGCCATCGACGGGATGATCGACCGGATGGAGGAGGAGCTGGGCCACCCCAGCAAGCTGGTGGCCACCGGGGGCCTGGCCCAATTCGTCACCCCCTACTGCCGGCATGAGATCATCTATGACGGCGACCTGCTGCTGAAGGGACTCTGGACCTTATATCAAAAGAATAAGAGATAAAATAATAAGAAACCAGCTCCGGTGAGACGCACCGGAGCTGATTTTTCCTGTGATTTTTATTCCCCTAAATCTTCCAGGGGCAGGTCGATGAGAGTGCCGCCGGAGCCGCCGGTCACCTTGGGCAGTACGCCGTCCCACACATCGTAGAAGCGGTTGCGCAGGATCTGGTCGTTCAAAGACTCGGCGATAGTCCGGTTGGCCTCGGCCTCCGCCTGAGCCTCGATGAGCCGGGCGTCCGCCTCGGCCTGGGCGTCGATCCGCACCACGGCGGCGTCCGCCTCCGCCTCGATCTTGGCCCGCTCCGCCTCCGTCTCTGCCCGGAGCTTGTTCTGCTGGGCCACCTGCTTCTCCTCCACGGCGGTGGTGAAGGCATCGGTGAAGTCCATGTCCTCGATGGAGGTGCTGACCAGCTCGATGTTGAAGGCCTTCAGCTTCTCAGCCAGCTCCACCTCGATGGCCTGGGCCAGATTGGCCCGCTGGCCCACCAGATTCTCCGCCGTGTACTGGGCGGTGATGACCTTGGTGGACTCGGTGATGCAGGGGACGATGACGGTGTTGTAATACTCTGTGCCGATGCTGCGGTAGATGTTCTGGGCGTTGGCCTGGTTGATCTGGTAGTTCACGGTGTAGACCATCGTGACCTCCTGGATGTCCGAGGAGAAGCAGGACAGGTCCACCGTCTGCTTCTGGATCCGGTTGTCCATCATCACCACCCGCTGCCAGGGCAGCTTGAAGTGGACGCCGGAGTCATAGGTGTAGTCCTCCACGGAGCCGAAGGTGGTCACCACGCCGGTGTGGCCGGTGGGGACAGTGGTCACACAGGCCAGGCCGGCGATGGCGACGATGGCCAGAACGATCAGAACGGTCAAAACGGCGCCGAATTTCCGGCCCGCGCCGCTGGGGGCCTGTTTTCCAAAGGGCATTTTTTGTTCCTCCGTATGAAATTCATTTTAGTATAGTATAACACGCAAAGAGTCGAAATACAAGAAACTCAGTTGAGCAGTTCCACCGCGGAGCGGAGCTCCGCCTCCAGGGCCGCCCGGTTGGCGGGATAGTCCGCCCCCGGCTCCGGCAGATGGGGCTCCCCCTCCCGGGCCAGCTCCAGCAGCACGCCGGATAGGGCGTCTGGGCCCTCCAGGCCGTCACAGCCCGCCGCGGGGACCAGGCCGCCGGACAGAGCGCTTCCGGCCAGCCGCTCCGGGTCGCAGAGCCAGGCCAGAAAGGCCGCCGCCGGGCGGGGGCTCCGGCCCTCCCGGACCGTCACCGCCAGGCCCACGCCCTGGGCCAGGTACACGGGGCCCTCTTCCAGCCGGGGCAGGGGGGAGACGTTCAGGCTGCTGCCCTTTAGCTCCGTCAGGGTGGAGGAGCGGGCCGCGGCGCAGGGCAGGAGCCCGGCCTTCAGCAGCTCCGCTGCCGGGGCCTCATAGGCGGCCAGGCCGCCGGTATAGGCCGCCTCCGCCAGCAGGTTGTAGGCCGCCCTGTAGTCCGGCTCGGAGATGTCCAGCCGCCGCAGGCCGTGGAGCTCCTTGCCTTTGGAGAGAAGCATCCCGTAGAGCAGATCGGCAAAGGAGTCCGCCGTCAGGTAGGGCAGGCCGCTCTCCTCGCCATAGTTCCTGGCCCTGGCGAGAAGGGCCTCTAAGTCCGTCTCCACATCGACACCGGGGGCCGTCAGCAGGAGCTGGGTGTCAAAGCCCAGGGGGAAGAAGCTGCGGCCGATGCAGGCTGAATAGAGCCCCAGAGCCTCCGGGTAGGCCGGGACAGCGGGGCCCAGATAGGAGGCCGCGTCCGTCAGGACCCCGGCCTCATAGAGGGCGAAGGCCCGTTCATGGGAGCAGAGCAGCAGATCGGGCCGGGCCGCGTCAAAGGCCCCGGCCAGAGCGGCCTCGTCCGGGAAGGAGCGGAGAGAGACCGGCAGCTGCTCCCGGCTGAGCTTCCGGTTGTAGGCCTCGCTCAACTCCGTTAGCTGCCCGGCAAAGGGCTCGGACTCCAAAAACCAGACGGAGACCGCGTCCGTGGGCGCTTTCTCCCGCTGTCCGCAGGCGCAGAGGGCCAGGGCCAGAGCGGCCAGCAGAGCCGCCGCGACGATCCTTTTTGCTTTCAAGACCGGCCCTCCCTCAATACGCGTTTTTCTATTTTATACCATGCCGGACGAAAATTGACAAGACACTTGCCGGGCTTGACGGGCCGGTGTATACTAAAATTTACAGTTTATTCTTGGAGGCGCGCTATGGGAGCAAAAGCCGTACTGTTTGATATGGACGGGACCGTCCTGGACACTCTGGACGATCTTGCCAACGCCGTCAACCACTGCCTGGCCCTGTACGGCCTGCCCCAGGCCGGCCGGGAAAAGGTCCGGGCCAGCCTGGGCAACGGGGCCGCCCGGCTCATCGCCGCCTGCCTGCCCGAGGGCAGCGGCCCGGAGCTGGCGGAGCGGGTCCTGGCCGATTACAAGCCCTGGTACGCCGCCCACTGCGCCGTGGAGACCCGGCCCTATCCGGGCATCGTGCCGCTGATGGAGCGGCTGAAGGCGGCGGGCCGGAAGCTGGCCGTGGTGTCCAACAAGCCCGACGGGCCGGTCCGGGAGCTGGCGGAGCGGCATTTCCCCGGCCTGCTGACGGCGGCGGTGGGGGAGCAGAAGGGCGTGCCCCGCAAGCCGGACCCGGCCGCGGTGCTCTCGGCGGCCCGGCTGCTGGACGCAGCGCCGGGGGACTGCGTGTATGTGGGGGATTCGGAGGTGGACCTGCGCACGGCGGAGAACGCGGGCATGCCCTGCGTGTCCGTCACCTGGGGCTTCAGGACGGAGGAGCAGCTCCGCGCCGCCGGCGCGAAGCGCCTGGCCCACGACGCGGCGGAGCTGGAAAAGCTGCTGAAAGAGCTATAAAAGATAAGATTTACAGACGGCTCTCCTTCGGGAGGGCCGTCTGTGTATGAAAACGGTATCAAAAAGTGACAAAAACACAATGTATAGTCTTTTTGCTTGCTTTTTTTTGCCGATGTGGTATACTGAATCAGTTTTAAAAATGGAGTATTGCGCCAAGTGAAAGGGAACGGCAGACTATGAGCAAAAGCACCGCACAGTACGGCAATGACAGCATCACCGCCCTCAAGGGGGCGGACCGGGTCCGGAAGCGGCCGGGGGTCATCTTCGGCTCCGACGGGCTGGACGGCTGCCAGCACGCCGTGTTCGAGATCCTCTCCAACGCCATAGACGAGGCCCGGGAGGGCTTCGGGGATCTCATCACCCTGACCTATTACGAGGACAAGTCCATCGAGGTGGAGGACTTCGGCCGGGGCTGCCCGCTGGACTGGAACCCCAACGAGAAGCGCTACAACTGGGAGCTGGTCTTCTGCGAGCTCTACGCCGGCGGCAAGTACCAGAACGCCGACGGCGGGGACTATGAGTACTCCCTTGGCCTCAACGGCCTGGGGACCTGCGCCACCCAGTACGCCTCGGAGTATATGGACGTGACCGTCCGGCGGGACGGGAAGAAGTACAGCCTGCACTTCAAAAAGGGCAAGGCCGTGGGCAAGAAGGGCCAGGAGCTGCGGGTGGAGGATGCGGACCGGAAAAAGACCGGCACCACCATCCGCTGGCGGCCGGACCTGGAGGTCTTCACGGATATCGACATCCCCGAGAGCTATTTTGACGACGTGCTCCACCGGCAGGCGGTGGTCAACGCGGGGGTCACCTTCCGGCTGAGGCTGGAGAAGAACGGCAAGTTCGAGACAAGGGACTACCGCTACGAAAACGGCATCATGGACTACGCCGCCGAGCTTGCGGGGGAGGGCGCGCTGACAGCGCCGGTGTTCATCTCCGCCGAGCGGAAGGGCCGGGACCGGGAGGACAAGCCGGAGTACAAGGTGAAGATCTCCGCCGCCTTCTGCTTCTCCAACAGGGTCAACGCCCTGGAGTATTACCACAACTCCTCCTGGCTGGAAAACGGCGGCGCGCCGGACAAAGCGGCAAAGAGCGCCTTCACCTCCGCCATCGACAGCTACATCAAGCGCATCGGCAAGTACCAGAAGAACGAGAGCGCCATCAAGTTCCAGGACGTGCAGGACTGCCTGATCCTCATCACCAACTGCTTCTCCACCCAGACCTCCTACGAGAACCAGACCAAGAAGGCCATCAACAACCGCTTCATCCAGACCGCCATGACGGAGTTCTTCAAGGCCCAGCTGGAGGTCTACTTCCTGGAGAACAAGCCGGAGGCGGACCGGATCGCCGATCAGGTGCTGGTGAACAAGCGCAGCCGGGAGACCGCGGAAAAGGCCCGCATCGGCATGAAAAAGAAGCTCTCCGGCAGCATCGATATCGCCAACCGGGTGCAGAAGTTCGTGGACTGCCGCAGCCGGGACAAGGACAGGCGGGAGATCTACATCGTGGAGGGCGATTCCGCCCTGGGCGCCTGCAAGCTGTCCCGGGACGGGGAGTTCCAGGGCATCATGCCCGTGCGGGGCAAGATCCTCAACTGCCTGAAGGCCGACTACGTGCGCATCTTCAAGAGCGACGTGATCACCGACCTGATCAAGGTGCTGGGCTGCGGCGTGGAGGTGAAGGACAAGCACACCAAGGACCTGTCCAGCTTCGACCTGGAGAACCTCCGCTGGAACAAGGTCATCATCTGCACCGACGCCGACGAGGACGGCTTCCACATCCGTACCCTCATCCTCACCATGCTCTACCGGCTGACGCCCACCCTGATCCGGGAGGGCTATGTGTACATCGCCGAGTCCCCCCTGTATGAGATCCAGTGCAAGGGGAAGACGTACTTTGCCTACTCCGACCGGGAGAAGGCGGAGATCGTGGACAGCCTGGGCGGCGCCAAGGCCAGCATCAACCGCAGCAAGGGCCTGGGCGAGAACGACCCGGACATGATGTGGATGACCACCATGAACCCGGAGACCCGCCGTCTCATCAAGGTCATGCCCGAAGACGCAGAGCGGATGGCCCAGGTCTTCGATCTGCTGCTGGGCGACAACTTGGAGGGCCGGAAGAACCATATCGCCGAGTATGGCGCCCGCTATCTGGATATGGCGGACATATCGTAAAAACGGCACCTTATATAGAAAGGGGAGAGAGACTTGAAGCCCAGCTATACCAGCAACTTTGAGTACGGCAAGCGCATGTCCAAGATCTGCATGATCGCCGCCATCTGCCTGTGCCTGATGAGCCTGCTGCTGGTCCCCGCCGGCAGCCTGGCCCAGGGAGCGCTGATTTTGGCCGGTATGGCCTTCATCATCGGCGCGTTCATAGTGATGTACAAGTACTGCCGCTGCCCCCACTGCGGCAAGCACATCATGACCGGCGTGCTGGTGATCACCAGCTGCCCCCGCTGCCACCGGAACCTGAACACAGGGAAGAAAACCAAGAAAAGGTAAAGACGGTTTACTATGGCTAAGAAAAAGGAACCCGAGAAGAAAAAATTCAACAACCCCAATGTGGTGGGTCTGCGCCCGGCGGTGCTGGAGCAGGCCATCACCGAGACCCTGGAGACCAACTTCATGCCCTACGCCATGTCGGTCATCGTCTCCCGGGCCATTCCGGAGATCGACGGCTTCAAGCCCTCCCACCGCAAGCTCCTGTACACCATGTTCAAAATGGGCCTTCTCACCGGGGCCCGGACCAAGAGCGCCAACATCGTGGGCCAGACCATGCGCCTCAACCCCCACGGGGACGCGGCCATCTATGAGACCATGGTCCGCCTCTCGGCGGGCTATGGGGCCCTGCTGACCCCCTTTGTGGACTCCAAGGGCAACTTCGGCAAGGTCTATTCCCGGGACATGTCCTACGCCGCCTCCCGGTACACCGAGGCCAAGCTCTCCGCCATCTGCGGGGAGATCTTCCGGGACATCGACCGGGACACGGTGGACATGGTGGATAACTACGACGGCAGCATGAAGGAGCCCTCCCTGCTGCCCACCGCCTTTCCAAATGTGCTGGTCTCCGCCAACTCCGGCATCGCCGCCGGCATGGCCAGCCAGATCTGCGGCTTCAACCTGAATGAGGTCTGCGAGACCACCATCGCCTTTCTCCGGGACCCGGAGCACGACCTGCTGAGCACCATGCCCGCGCCGGACTTTCCCACCGGGGGCGAGATCATCTATGACCGGGCGGAGATGGAGGGCATCTACCGCAGCGGCCGGGGCAGCTTCAAGGTCAGGGCCCGCTGGCGGCACCTGCCCAAGGAGCGGATCATCGAGATCTACGAGCTGCCCTACACCACCACCTCCGAGGCGGTGATCGACAAGGTGGCCGAGCTCATCAAGGCCGGGAAGATCCGCGAGATCAACGACATGCGCGACGAGACCGACCTGAGCGGCCTGCGCCTGGCGATCGACCTGAAGCGGGACGTGGACCCGGAAAAGCTCATGCAGAAGCTCTTCCGGCTGACCCCCCTCCAGGACAGCTTCCCCTGCAACTTCAATATCCTGGTGGCGGGCACGCCCAAGGTGATGGGCGTGCGGGAGATCTTAGAGGAGTGGACCGCCTGGCGCATGGACTGCGTGCGGCGGCGGACATACTTTGAACTGAACAAAAAGAAGGAGAAGCTTCATCTGCTCAAGGGCCTGGAGCGGATCCTGCTGGACATCGACAAGGCCATTGAGATCATCCGGAACACGGAGCTGGAGGCCGAGGTGGTGCCCAACCTGATGATGGGCTTCGGTATCGACCAGGTCCAGGCCGAGTTCGTGGCGGAGATCCGCCTGCGGAACATCAACCGGGAGTACATCCTCAAGCGCACCGCGGAGACCGCGGAGCTGGAGCGGGACATCGAGGACCTGGAGGAGCTGCTGGGCAGCCGCCGGAGGATCAAGGGCGTCATCATCGACGAGCTGAAGCAGATCATCAAAAAATACCCCAGCCCCCGGCGGACCGGCCTGGTCCACGCGGTGGAGCTGGAGGAGCCGACGGAGAACGAGCTGGCGGAGGACTACCCCGTCACCCTGTTTTTGTCCCGGGAGGGCTACTTCAAGAAGATCAACGCCCAGTCCCTGCGCATGAGCGGGGAGCAGAAATACAAGGAGGGCGACGGCCTGCGCCAGAGCTTCGAGTCCTCCAACCGGCATGAACTGCTCATCCTCACCGACCGGCAGCAGATCTACAAGACCCGGGTCAGCGACTTTGAGGACGGCAAGGCCTCGGCCCTGGGCGTCTATCTGCCCACCCGGCTCCAGATGGAGGAGGGGGAGAGCGTCATTTCCATGGTGGACCCGGGGGACTACCGGAAGGACCTGCTGCTGCTGTTTGAAAACGGCAAGGCCGCCCGGGTCAGCCTCTCGGCCTACGAGACCAAGACCAACCGGAAGAAGCTGGTCAAGGCCTATTCGGACAAGAGCCCCCTGGTCTCGGTGCTGGTGCTGGACGAGGAGAAGGACCTGGCTCTCTACACCAGCGACGACAGGGCGCTGATCTTCAACAGCTCCCTGCTCCAGACCAAGGCCAGCCGGGATACCCAGGGCGTGGCTGTGGTGAGCCTGAAGGCCCGGCGGAAGCTGCTGCGGGCCCTGCCGGTAAAGGACACCGGTATCCAGAACCTCTCCCGCTACCGGGTCCGCTCCCTGCCGGGGGCCGGAGCCCTCCTCAAGCCGGAGGACCGGGAGGAACAGCAATTGTCCCTCATCGATGAAAACAACTGAATGACACGGAGATCTCTATGAACAAACTCGCCTCTGTCCCTGACGGGAAGACTATTTTCCACCGCATCGTCAAGTACCTGATCATCGTGGCCGGCTCCGCCGTCTACGCCGCAGGCTTCCAGTTCTTCATGTACCCCAACAACATCGTCTCCGGCGGCGTGGTGGGCGTGGCCATGATCATCAACTTCTTCACCCAGCTGCCCGTGGGCGTGCTGACCATCCTGATGAACCTGCCTCTGTTCATCATCGCCTGGCGGCACTTCGGCCTGGACTTTCTGATCGCCTCCCTGACGGGGACCATCGTGTCCTCCAGCTTCGTGGACCTCTTTGCCATGCTGGACCTGTCCATGACCAAAGACCCCATGCTGGCCTGCATCATCGGCGGCGCCGTCAAGGGGGCGGGCCTGGGCATGGTCTACTATGTGAACGCCACCACCGGCGGCGTGGACATCGTGGCCAAGATGATCCGGCAGAAGCGGCAGGACATCAATTTCGGCACCATCCTGCTGCTGATCGACATGGCGGTCGTGGTGGTCTACGCCATGATCCTCCAGAAGTACGAAAGCGCTATGTATTCGGTCATTGCCATGTTCGTATGCAGCAAGGTCATCGACCTGGCCCTCTACGGCATTGACAACTCCTCTCTCTGCTACATCATCAGCGAGCGCAGCGAGGAGCTGATCTCCGCCATCACCTCCGGCGCCCTGCACCGGGGCGTCACCATCCTGGAGGGGGAGGGGGCCTACTCCCGGCAGCATAAGCAGATCATCCTCTGCGTCCTCAAGCGCACCCAGATCCCCCAGCTGCGCCGCCTGGTGCGGAGCCTGGACGAGCGGGCTTTCGTGGTGGTGTCGGACGCGAAGGATGTCTTCGGCAATGGCTTTGAGAATATTTCCGAGGTAAGGTAAAAGACCATGAAGAGAGGACTGGCTGCTCTGCTGCTGGCCGCCCTGGCCCTGAGCCTGGCGGGCTGCGGCGGCATGTTCGACAGCGAATACGTGGTGGAGAACGACTATGTGCCCGCCGCCCAGGCGGGGACTGCCGCCGGGGAGACGGTGACCAGCTTCAGCGAGCTGAAGAGGGCCATTTTGCGCATGGTGACCGACGGGGAGACCGAGGGCCGGTTGACCTTCGACCAGGCCTACGAGGGGGACACCACCGCCGACATGGCCAGCGCCTGCTGGGAACTGCGCACCCAGGACGCCCTCTGCGCCTACTGCGTGGAGAACATCGCCTATGACCTGAACCAGATCGTCACCTTCTACGAGGCCACCGTCTACATCAGCTACAGCCCCATGACCCCCTCGGCGGAGGAGATCGTCCATATGGCCTACGCCACCGGCATCGAGGAGATCGTGGAGGACGCCATAGACCAGGGCCTGAGCCGCCTGGCCGTGCTGATCAACAGCAGCTCCTACAGCGCGGAGGATATGGAGCTGCTGGTCAGCCGTCTCTACCGGCAGAACCCGGGCCTGGCCCCCCGGGAGCCCACTGTCAATGTGAATCTGTTCAGCGGCACCGGCCGTCAGCGGCTGTATGAGATCAACCTGCGCTACGGCGTCAGTTCTCAGGAGCTGGCCGCCCGGAAGGCGCAGCTGGCCGCGCTGGAGCCCTTTGCCGGGATGGATACGGCGGGCCTGAGCGACATGGAGAAGGCCCAGGCCGCCTGCGAGTACCTGTCCGGCGTCTGCGCGTATTCCGAGGAGGCGCAGGGGGACAGCATCTATGCCGCCCTGATCCAGGGGCAGTCCGGCAGCGAGGGGATGGCCCTGGCCTATGTGGAGCTGTGCAGGCGGCTTGCGCTGCCCTGCCAGATCGTGTACGGCCAGCGCAATTGGCAGGACTACTGCTGGAACATCGTGGAGATCGAGGGGCAGCCCTACCATGTGGACCCGGCCCAGTTCTCCGTCAACGGCCTGAGCGGCAGCTTCCTGCTGCGGGACGAGGCCATCTGGGGCCCCTACCGCTGGGACACCGCCGCCTATCCCGCCTGCGACGGGCCGGTCATCAATTTCGGCCCTCCGGAGGAGACGGAGTGAAGACTCCGCAAGACTTTTTTGACACTCCTACACCGGGCGCTGGTCTACCCAGCGCCCGGCTGGTACTTTAGCATAAAAACATGAAAATTAACATCTTAGAATAATATGGAAAATACTTGAAAATAGCTACACTTTTTTAAGTAAATTTGCCCTCGTTTTTGGCTATTTTTGCGCTATTGCCAAAACATATTGCCCTATGCTAAAATAAAACTCGAAAATGCTTAAAAGTGCCCAGCTTTTATGGGCAAATTTTAGCGCTTTTGCCAAAGGCCGCCAGAGGACGGGCCGGAGAGAAGAGAGAGGGCCGGCAGAGCGGCCGGGCGGAAAATGGTTCCGGCTGTAGCTATGGCGGTGAAACCGGTAGCGAAAGGAATGAGGGTATGTATCTGACCAAGAATGAGATAGAGATCATGGATGTTCTGTGGCACGAGCAGCGGCCCCTGTCCCGCGGCGAGATCCTGCGGCTCTCCGAGGATAAGACCTGGATGGACAGCTCGGTCCATATCCTGCTCAACAGCATGATAAAAAAGGGCGCAATCCGCGAGGCGGGCTTCATCAAGTGCGGCAAGACCTGCGGCCGGGTGTACGAGGCGGCGCTGAGCTGCGAGGAGTACTACGTCAGCACCTTTAACTCCACCCGCCAGGAGCCGGATTTTGCCAAGCTCCTGAGCGCCTATATAGAAAAGTACGGGATGGACGCGGAGAAGGCCGCTCAGCTGAGGGCCATTCTGGATCAGATCCAGTGATCAAGCAGACAAGTCAATAGGGGTAAACTCTGCCGCAAGCCCTCGAGGTCTGCGGCAGTTATTTCATTACTTGACCTAATGAAAGGCTTCCCGGCTGTACCAGCTTGACGGGAAGAGGGAGAAAGTGTAAAATCAGGAGTATTCAAAGGATAGAGCGGAGGAGCGTCTTGGTCAAGCAACTTGCGGAAAATCTGTACACCTTCCCCATCCGGCTGCCCAACAGCCCGCTGAAATGGCTCAACTGCTATGTGGTCAAGGGCGGGCCGGGGGAGCGGGATCTGCTGGTGGACTCCGGCTTTGACAAGCCGGTCTGCCGGGCGGATCTTTTCGCCGGCATGGAGGAGCTGGGCCTGCGGCCGGAGAACACGGACGTGTTTTTCACCCATGTGCACGTGGACCACACCGGAAACGGGATGGCTCTGGCCCGGCGGGGCTGCCGCATCCTCATGGGCAGGACCGACTATGCCGTCCTGTGCGACTCCCCCTGGAGCCGCCAGATCTGGCACATGGAGATGGACGGCATGCCCCGCAGCGAGGTGGAGCGGCTCATCCAGATCAACAAGCGCTCGGGGATCGACGTCATGTATTTCCCGGCGGAGACCCTGGACGCGGGGGAGGAACTGGCCTACGGCGGCTACCGCTTCCGCTGCCTGCTGCTGCCCGGGCACACGGCGGGGCACATGTGCCTGTACGACCGGGAGCGGAGCGTCCTGCTGCTGGGGGACATGGTGCTCTTCGATATCACCCCCAACATCACCAATTCCGGCATGGACGGGCTGGACAACCTGGGGATGTACCTGGACAGCCTGGACAGGCTCTCGGCCTACCCGGCCCGGCTCGCCCTGCCCGGGCACCGGAACTGGGGCCGGGTCAGCCTGGAAGAGCGGATCGAAGAGCTCAAGCGGCACCACGCCCTGCGCCTGAGCGAGGCGGAGCAGATCGTGGAGCGGCATCCGGGGATCAGCGCCTATGGGACGGCCAGCCGGATGAAATGGCAGATCAAGGCAGGGCGCTGGGAGGAGTTCCCCTTGAGCCAGAAGCAGTTCGCCACGGGCGAAGCCAACGCCCACCTGATCCACCTGGTCCGGCTGGGCCGCCTCCGCCGCCAGGAGGATGAGCAAGGATTTATCACATATTGGAAATAAAAAGGAAGGACCAAATGGCCCTTCCTTTTTGCAGCTTTCGCTTTATTTGCCCTGCCAGATCTTGCCGGCGGTGATGTCGCTGAGAGCGGCGGCGCCGCACATGGTCATGGTGGACTTCAGCTCCCCGATGATCTTGTCCATATAGACCCGGAAGCCCTCTTCTCCGCCGCCGTAGATCATGGGCAGCAGCGGCCGGCCGATGAGCACCGCGTCGGCCCCCAGGGCCAGGGCGCGGAACACGTCCACGCCGGAGCGGATGCCGCCGTCCACAAAGATGGTCAGCTTGCCCTTGACCGCCTGGACGATGGAGGGCAGCACCTCCGCCGTGGAGGGGACGCCGCCCTGGACCCGGCCGCCGTGGTTGGAGACGACGATGCCCGCCGCCCCGGCCTCAAGGGCCTTCAGGGCCCCGGCGGGGGTCATGATGCCCTTAACGATGAAAGGCATTTTGGCGTAGTCCACGATCTCCTTCATCTCGGGGACCGACTTGCTGCCGGCGTTGGGGTTCATGGCCTTCAGGAAGGGCAGGCCCGCCCCGTCCACGTCCATGGCCGCGGCGAAGATGCCGTTGGCGTTGAGAATGTCCAGCTTTTCAAAGACGGCCTCCTTGTTCCAGGGCTTGATGGTGGGCACGCCCACGCCGTCCACCTGGATCATGTCCTCCACGGAGCGCTTCATGATCTCCGGGTCTACCCCGTCGCCGGTGAAGGCGGCCAGGCCGTAGTCCGCCGCGGCCTTGATGAGGATGGCGTTGTAGGCCGGGTCCTTGTACTTGGGGCCGTAGTGCAGGTCGATGGCGCCCAGGGGGGCGGCGAAGATGGGGGCGGCGAAATCCCGGCCGAACAGCTGAAAGCCCACCTCCGGCTCCGCGTTGGGGCAGAGGGTGTCCATGTTGACGCAGATCTCCTGCCATTTCTCGTAATTCCGGGCTGCTGTCTGGCCCGGATATTTGCAGCCAGGGCCCGGCATAGCGTTTCCGCAGGCGCGGCCGTTGCAGACCGGACAGGCTTTGCAGTAGGGGCCGACGCAGTCCTTAGCGGCGGCGAGAATTTCATTGTAAGTCATGGGGCAGCCTCCTTCATATGAATTGTCAATCAAGAATTAGAAATGAGGAATGTACGGAAACTAACGGCGGGGATCGCCGAATTTAACAATATTTTATCATATCGTGTTTCTGTTTACAAGTATTTTAGAGCTTGGTCAGTCCACGCCGGTCCCGTCAAAGGCGGGGATCATCTCCTCCGTGGCGCTGTCCGGCTCCTGCCACCAGCCGTCCAGGCCCAGCCGCTCCATGTAGACCCGCAGATTTTCCACCGTCTCCCGGCTGACCCGCTCCTGAAGCTCCGGGAAGGCCTCCAACCCCGGCATGGGGGTGTACTGGCCCATGAGGGAGAACAGGACGCTGCCCGCCGGGAACTCCTCCGCCGCGAAGTCCATGGCGTCCATGGCGGCCAGCTCCTGGCCGGGCAGGATCAGGTGCCGGATCAGCAACCCGGAGCGGAGGAGCCCATCCCCGTCCAGAACATAGGGCCCCACCTGGCGGAACATCTCCCAGATGGCCGCCCGGGCCGTCTCCGGGTAGTCCGCCGCGGCGGAATAGCGCTTGGCCGGCTCCGGCCGGGAGTATTTATAGTCCGGCATGTAGATCTGCACCAGACCCTCCAGCCGGGCCAGGCTCTCCACGCTCTCGTAGCCGGAGCTGTTCCACACCACGGGGACGCTCAGCTTCGCCAGCTCCAGGGCCTGGGCGATGGGGCGGATGTAGTGGGCCCCGGTGACCAGGTTGATGTTGTGCACCCCTTGGTCCTGGAGCCGGAGCAGCAGGTCCCGCAGCTCCGGGACGGACAGGATCCGCCCGGTGCCGCCGCCCCGGCTGATCTGGCGGTTCTGGCAGAAGACGCAGCGCAGATCGCAGCCGGTAAAGAACACGGTCCCGGAGCCACGGGGCCCGCTGATGCAGGGCTCCTCCCCGAAGTGGGGCGCGGCCCGGGAGACCCGGGGCAGGGCGGGACTGCGGCAAAAACCGCCGGGCAAAGTATCGCCCCGTTCCGCGCCGCAGCGCCGGGGACAGTCCGTGCACCGAAAAGCCATCATAAAAATCTCCATTCTGCCGCAGTGTCGGCAGCACAAAGTGCCATAAAAATCTCCAACTGCGGCTGAATGGAGATTTTTGGCATGTACCACGGTTGCCGCTTTAGCGGCGAGCGGTACGCCATTTTATAATGATACTGTGAATTTTCACAGTATCACCTCAAAACAGGCATTGTCATTTAATTGACATATGCAAAGTGCATAGAAAATCGCCTTTTGCACGACTGATTATAGCCCATATTTGTCTATTATGCAAGAAATTGAGAAAAGTGAAAAAAAGTACATGATTTTTTTGATTTTTGTGCTAAAATGTTGGCGAAACGGATAAAGTAATGAGGGTTTTCCGTTAAGAGCTCAAGGCAGGAGGCAGGAAATGCTGGATATCGTTCTGGTCGAGCCGGAGATCCCCCATAACACCGGCGCCATCGCCCGGACCTGCGCTGTCACCGGGGCACGGCTCCACCTGGTCAAGCCCCTGGGCTTCGACATCTCCGACAAGGCGGTCAAGCGCTGCGGCCTGGACTACTGGTACCTGGTGGACATCCGGGTCTATGAGGATCTGGACGAGTATTTCGCCAAAAACGGAGACGAAAACCTCTACCTGTCCACCACCAAGGCCCCCCGTTCCTACCATGAGGTTGACATGAGCGGCGATGTGACGCTGATGTTCGGCAAGGAGACCGCCGGGCTGCCGGAGTGGCTCCGGGAGAAATACCGGGACCGCTGCATCCGCATCCCCATGGTCTCTGAGGCCAGAAGCCTCAACCTCTCCAACTCTGTTGCCATCTTGGCATACGAAGCGCTGCGCCAGCAGGGCTTCCCGGGGCTCCTTCAAACGGGCTCCATGTCCAGTTAAGTATTTTATTTTTAGGAGGAAGTTCCATGAACTACAACAAGAAGACCGTCTATGACGTTGACGTCAAGGGCAAGAAGGTCCTGCTCCGCTGCGACTTCAACGTCCCCCAGAACAAGGAGACCGGCGAGATCACCAGCGACAAACGCATCGTCGCCGCCATCCCCACCATCAAGTACCTGCTGGAGCAGGGCGCCGCTGTCATCGCCTGCTCTCATCTGGGCAAGCCCAAGGGCGAGTGGAAGACCAAGCTGAGCCTGGCCCCCGTGGCCAAGCGCCTGTCCGAGCTGCTGGGCCAGGAAGTGATCTTCGCCTCCGACATCATCGGCGAGGACGCCCAGGCCAAGGCCGCCGCCCTGAAGCCCGGCCAGCTTCTGCTGCTGGAGAACCTGCGCTTCGACATCCGCGAGGAGAAGAACGGGGCCGACTTCGCCAAGGCCCTGGCCGACATGGCCGAGATCTTCGTCTCCGACGCCTTCGGCACCGTGCACCGTGCCCACGCCTCCACCGCCGGCGTGGCCGCCTACCTGCCCGCCTATTCCGGCCTGCTGGTGGACAAGGAGCTGTCCATCATGGGCAAGGCCCTGGACGACCCCAAGCGCCCCTTCGTGGCCGTGCTGGGCGGCGCCAAGGTCTCCGATAAGATCAACGTCATCAACAACCTGCTGGAGAAGGCCGACACCATCATCATCGGCGGCGGCATGGCCTACACCTTCAAGAAGGCCCAGGGCTTCGGCATCGGCACCTCTCTGCTGGAGGCCGACCGGCTGGACTACGCCAAGGACATGATAGCCAAGGCCGAGGCCAAGGGTGTCAAGTTCCTGCTGCCGGTCGACAACCTCTGCGCCGCCGAGTTCTCCGCCGACGCGGAGCCCGTCCTGGTGGAGGGCGACATCCCCGAGGACCTGATGGGCATGGACATCGGCCCCAAGACCGCCGAGCTCTTTGCCGAGGCCGTCAAGGGCGCCGGTACCATCGTGTGGAACGGGCCCATGGGCGTGTTCGAGTTTGACAAGTTCGCCGGCGGCACCAAGGCCATGGCCAAGGCTCTGGCCGAGTCCGGCGCTGTGACCATCGTGGGCGGCGGCGACTCCGCCTCTGCTGTGGAGAAGCTGGGCTTTGCCGACAAGATCACCCACATCTCCACCGGCGGCGGCGCCTCCCTGGAGTTCCTGGAAGGCAAGGAGCTGCCCGGCGTGGCCTGCCTGCTGGACAAGTAAGAAACCCCTGCAAGCCCCGCGGCGCGGGACGCGCCCGCGCCGCCCGGCTTTGTTAAATTTAAAAAACGGAGTGTAATGGAGCAACTATGAACAGAAAGTACCGCAAAACCGTTATCGCCGGCAACTGGAAGATGAATATGCTGGCCTCCACCGTCAAGCCCTTCATGGAAGAGCTGAAGGCGAACATGCCCAAGGTCCGCCCCTGCGAGGTGGTCCTCTGCGCCCCCGCCGTCATCGTCCCCACCCTGCTGAAGGCCGGAAAGGACTGCAAGGTCGCCGCCGGCGCTCAGGACGTGTCCAAGTATGAGAAGGGCGCTTACACCGGCGAGGTCTCTGCCAGCCAGCTGGCCGACATCGGCGTGAAATACTGCATCGTCGGCCACTCCGAGCGCCGGGAGTACCACGGCGAGGACGACATGCTGGTCAACGCCAAGGCCAAGGCCCTGCTGGAGAAGGGCATCGTCCCCATCATCTGCGTGGGCGAGAGCCTGGAGCAGCGGGAGAAGGACCTGACCCTGGAGTACATCGCCTATCAGATCAAGGCCGCCCTCAACGGCATCGACGCTACCCAGGTGCGCCGCTGCGTCATCGCCTATGAGCCCATCTGGGCCATCGGCACCGGCCGCACCGCCAGCGCCCAGCAGGCCCAGGAGGTCTGCGAGCACATCCGCGCCGTTATCCGCGGCATCTACGGGGCCCGCCCCGCCCGCGCCGTCAGCATCCTCTACGGCGGCAGCATGAACGCCAAGAACGCGGCGGAGCTTCTGGCCATGCCCGACATCGACGGCGGCCTCATCGGCGGCGCTTCCCTCAAGCCCGTGGACTTCGCGGCCATCGTCGCCGCCACCGATCAGGAATAAGCGAGGCGGAGAACGATGTCCAATAAAGCGGTCCTCATCATCCTGGACGGCTACGGTCTGGCCGCCCCCACCGCCGGCAACGCCATCGCCCAGGCCAAAAAGCCCAATCTGGATAAGCTCTTCTCGGAAAACCCCTGCACCACCCTGTCCGCCTCTGGGCTGGACGTGGGCCTGCCGGAGGGCCAGATGGGCAACTCCGAGGTGGGGCACACCAACATCGGCGCCGGCCGCGTGGTCTTCCAGATCCTGCCCAAGATCAGCCAGGAGATCCAGAACGGAAAGTTTTTTGAAAATCCCGTCTACAACAAGGCCATGGACGACGCCAAGGCCAGCGGCAAGGCCCTGCACATCCTGGGCCTCATGTCCACCGGCGGCGTGCACAGCCATCTGACCCACATCTTCGGCATCCTGGATATGGCCAAGGCCAAGGGCCTGGAGAAGGTCTATGTCCACTGCTTCCTGGACGGCCGGGACGTGGCCCCCAAGAGCGGCGCGGGCTTCGTGCAGCAGCTGCAGGACAAGTGCAAAGCGTTGGGCAACGCCTCCATCGCCACCGTCCAGGGCCGCTTCTACGGCATGGACCGGGACAAGCGCTGGGAGCGGGTCGAGGAGGGCTACAACGCCATCGTCTGCGGCGAGGGCGTGCAGGACCCCGACCCTGTGGCCGCTATCGAGGCCAGCTATGCCCAGGACGTGACCGACGAGTTCGTCAAGCCCGTGGTGGTAGATCCCCAGGGCGTTATCAATCAGGGCGACAGCGTCATCTTCATGAACTTCCGCCCCGACCGGGCCAGAGAGATGACCTGGGCTCTGAACCTGCCGGACTTCGACGGTTTTGCCCGCAAGAAGACGGTCTACCCCCTGTCCTATGTCTGCACCGCCCAGTACGACGAGACCCTGCCCCTGCCCATCGCCTATCCCCCCGAGGTCATTGAGAACACCCTGGGCGACTATATCAGCGCAAAGGGCCTCAAGCAGTTCCGGGTGGCCGAGACGGAGAAGTACGCCCATGTGACCTTCTTCTTCAACGGCGGCGTGGAGAAGCAGACCGAGGGCGAGGAGCGCTGCCTGGTGCCCTCTCCCAAGGAGTACCCCACCTATGACCTGATCCCCCAGATGAGCGCGGAAAAGGTGGCGGAGAAGTGCTGCGAGGCCATCTCCTCCGGTAAGTATGACCTGGTGGTCTGCAACTTCGCCAACTGCGACATGGTGGGCCACACCGGCGTCATGGACGCGGCGGTCAAGGCCGTGGAGACCGTGGACGCCTGCATGGGCCGCATCGTGGCCGCCGTGGAGGCCCGGGACGACACCGTCCTGCTGGTCACCGCCGACCACGGCAACGCTGACTGCATGTTCGACGAGAGCGGCAAGGTCAACACCGCCCACACCACCAACCCCGTGCCCTTTGCCGTGTGCCGGAAGGGCCTGAGCCTGAAGCCAGGCCGTCTGGCGGATATCGCCCCCACCATCCTGGCCCTCATGGGCCTGGAGCAGCCGGCGGAGATGACCGGCGAGAGCCTGATCGTAAAGTAAAAATAAATTTGATAGAAGGGAAAATGTTATGATCTACACCACCGAAGTAAAGCATATGTGCCCTGTCGCCAAGGGCGCGTACCACGGCCCGGCCCCCATCCCCGAGGAGGGCAAATGGGTCCAGGTCAAGGAGATCTCCGATGTCTCCGGCTTCACCCACGGCGTGGGCTGGTGCGCTCCCCAGCAGGGCGCCTGCAAGCTGACCCTGAACGTGAAGAACGGCGTCATTGAAGAGGCGCTGGTGGAGACCCTGGGCTGCTCCGGCATGACCCACTCCGCCGCCATGGCCGCCGAGATCCTCATCGGCAAGACCATCCTGGAGGCGCTGAACACCGACCTGGTGTGCGA
>CANQTO010000040.1 GCA_947626785.1 uncultured Oscillospiraceae bacterium | reverse complement strand
CAAATCCGCCCCTTAGCGATATAAACGCGGCTCCGGCTGCCGCCAAGCCCGCCGCTCCTGCGCCCGCGGCCGCGGCCCCTGCCGCGCCGGCGGAGCCCGTCAAGCCCCGGGACGACGGCAAGCCCGTCAACGATCCCTCCAAGTGCGTCTACTGCACCCTCTGCGCCAAGAAGTGCCCCATGGGCGCTCTGGAGGTGGACCGCGCGGCCAAGACCTGGGTGCTGGACGAGGAGAAGTGTATCGCCTGCGGCACCTGCGCGGACGCATGCCCGAAAAAGTGCATCATCCTATAAACAACTGAGGAAAGGCCGGCAAGTCCGGCCTTTCCGCGAACAAATTCGTTTGTATCCCATTGAACAGCACTTGAGTCCCACGAAATTCCATGAAAAATCTGCATTATTTATTGACAGCATCTTCTTATCAAAGTATAATAAATAATAGTGCTATTTCCGTCGTTTCGGGCAAATTCGCTTGAAACGCGGGGAGAATAAAGAGGCAAATGACCGATTTTTACCCTAAAACCATGCAAAGGAAAAATCAAGCGAATCTGTAAAAAAGAGGGGGTGTGCCAATGTCATTTGAAGCTATAACCGATATTGCGCAGGCTGAGGCCGAAGCAAAGGCGACGGTATCCAACGCCGAGGCCCGCGCAAAGCAGATGCTCGCCGACGCGGAGAGCGCCGGCAAAGCCGCCGTTGAGGCGGCCTGCGCGAAAGCGGAGGGCGAGCTGGCCCAGCTCAAGGTCAAGGCCGAGGAGAAAGCGGCGGGCGACGCCGAGGCCCTGGACCGGGAGCTGGAGAAGGAGAAAGCCGCGCTTCGCGCCAAGGCGGAAGCCCGCCTGGACCAGGCCGCAGCTCTCGTAGTGGAAAGGATAGTGAACAGCTGAGATGGCCATTTTAAAAATGAAAAGGCTGCGGCTCATGGTCCTCCGTTCGGAGAAGGATGAGCTGCTGCGCGAACTCGCCAGTCGCGGCTGCGTAGAGCTGTCCGAGATCGGGGAAGAGCTACAGGCGGACGAGGCCGGCGGCCTGGTCAGCCGGGAGAGCAGCGCCCTGACGGTCCTGAAATCCCAGCAGGCTGAGCTGGGCCGGGCCATTACCCTGCTGGACAAGTACGCGCCCGCGAAGAGCAAGCTTCTGTCGGCCAAGCCCGAGCTGGAGGACCAGGTCATCCTGGACACGGACGGCGTCGCCGCGGCGCTGAAGGTGGCGGAGTCCATCAGCGGCTCCGATGACCGGATCAAGCGGCTGACCGCCGAGGAGAGCCGCCAGCGGGGGCTGATCGAGTCCCTGAAGCCCTGGCTGGAGCTGGAGATGCCTCTGGAGACCGAGGGCACAGAGTACAGCGTGGTGCTCTTAGGCTCTATCCCCGTCCGCATCCCTCTGGACCAGGTGAACGCCGCTCTGGCCCAGGCCAGCGACGAGGCGGAGCTGTTCCCCATCTCGGCGGACAAGAGCCAGAACTATCTGGCCCTGGTCTGCTCCCGGGACACCCTCTCCGCCGCCCAGGAGTGCCTGCGGGGCTTCGGCTTCTCCGCCGCCTCTCTCGGCGGCATGAGCGGCACGGCCCGGGAGTGCACCCTGAAGGCCAACGAGAGCCTGAAGGAGCTGGCCTCCGAGAAGGACTCCTGCGCCGCCGCCATCCGGGACGAGGCCGTACATAGGGAAGAGCTCAAGCTGGCCTTCGACAAGGTCAGCACCCAGGCCGCCATCGCCGAGGCCGAGGACCGGCTCTACGGCACCGAGACCGTGGTGGTCATGGAGGGCTGGATGCCTGCCGAGCAGGAGCAGGCGCTGGCCCAGGTCTTTGACAAATATGCCTGCGCATGGGACAGCCGGGACCCGGACCCCTCCGAGTACCCCGACGTGCCCGTGAAGCTGAAAAACAACAAGGTCACCAACGCCCTGAACATGGTCACGGAGATGTACAGTCTCCCGGCCTATGACGGCGTGGACCCCAACCCGCTGATCGCCCCCTTCTTCATCCTGTTCTACGGGCTGATGATGGCGGACATGGGCTACGGCCTGCTGATGATCCTGGCAGCCCTGGTGGCGATGAAGCGGATCAAGCCCCGGAAGGGGACATTGTCCTTCTGTCAGCTGCTGCTCTACGGCGGCATCTCCACCTTTATCATGGGCGCGGTCACAGGCGGCTTCTTCGGCAACGCCCTGGAGCAGATCGGCCAGATCCTGGGTAAGCCTGAGGGCTGGGGCGTTCTGCCCAGCCTCTTCAACCCCATGACGGACAGCATGCTGGTCCTCATCGGCTCCATGGTCCTGGGCATGATCCACCTGAACACCGGCATGGTCATCAGCGCGGTGGAGAAGGTGAAGAAGGGCGACAAGGCCGGCGCTTTCTGGGAGGAGGGCTCCCTGTGGGTGACCCTGGTGGGCATCATCCTGGCCGTGCTGGGCGTGGGGAGCATCGGCGGCGTGCCCGTGGTGCTGGTCATCGGAATCGTGATGATCCTCTACGGCGGCAGCCGCAGCGCCAAGGGTATCGGCAAGCTCACCAGCCTCTTCGGCACCCTGTACAACACCCTCACCGGCTGGTTTGGAGACATTTTGTCCTACTCCCGTATCATGGCCCTGATGCTGGCCGGCAGCGTGATCGCCACGGTGTTCAACACCATCGGCGGCATCGCCCACAGCTTCTGGCTCTTTATCCCCGTGTTCCTCATCGGGCACGCGCTGAACTTCGCGCTGAACCTGCTGGGCTGCTACGTCCACGACCTGCGTCTGCAGTGCCTGGAGTACTTCGGCAAGTTCTACAAGGACGGCGGACGGCCCTTCGCGCCCCTGGCGATCCGTACCAAATACTACAATGTGGTAGAAGAATAAAAAATCAGGAGGAATATTAAAATGGAATTCTTGTTTCAGCACTCCGGTCTCGCAATCGGTCTTCTGGGCGCCGGCCTGGCCGCCTGCCTGGCGGGCGCCGGCTCCGGCGTCGGTACCGGCATTGCCGGTCAGGCGGGCGCTGGCCTCGTCACCGAGGACCCGGGCAAATTCGGTAAGGTCATGATCCTTCAGGTCATCCCCGGCACCCAGGGCCTGTACGGCCTGGTGGTCTTCTTCGTGGCCATCATGCAGATGGGCCTGCTGGACGGCACCGCCGCCGACCTGAGCTTCGTCCAGGGCTGCCGTTACTTCGCCGCCTGCCTGCCCATCGGCATCGGCGGTCTGGTCTCCGCTATGGCCCAGGGCAAGGTGGCCGCGGCCTCCGTCAACCTGCTCGCCAAGAACCCCGACCACTGGGCGAAGGGCATGATCCTCTGCATCACCGTCGAGTTCTACGCCATTTTGTCCCTGCTGGCCTCCATGATGATGCTGCTCTTCATCTGAGCCGCTTCGGATACCAAGACAAAATAGCAGAACGGAGAATCGATTTATGAAAGGCACTGAAAAAATCATTGCGCGTATCCAGGCGGACGCCAAGGCGCAAGCCGACGCGGTCCTCGCTCAGGCAGAGCAGCAGTGCGCCGAGATCCGCTCCGGCTATGAGAAGAAGGCCAGCGATGCCTACGCGGAGAAGATCCGCGCCGGCGTGAAGCTCTGCCAGGACAAGGTGGACAGCGCCGAACGCATCGCCCGGATGGAGGGCCGCAAGGACCTGCTGGCCCTGAAGCAGGACATGGTCTCCAAGAGCTTTGAGCTGGCCCGGCAGAAGGTGCTGGAGCTCCCCGCGGAGCAGTATGCGGCTTTGCTCGCAAAGCTTGCCGCCCAGGCCGCCGTCACCGGCGAGGAGGAGATCGTCCTCAGCGCCAAGGACAAGGCGGGCGTGGGGCCCCAGGTGGTCCAGGCCGCCAACGCCCTGCTGGCCTCCGCCGGCAAGACCGCCGCGCTGAGCCTGTCCGCCGCCGAGGGTGACTTTGAAGGCGGGCTCCTTCTGCGCCGGGGAAGCATCGAGGTCAACTGCACGCTGGAGCTGCTGGTGGAGCTCTGCCGGAGCGATCTGTCCGCGCAGCTGGCCGGCGTCCTCTTTGAGTGATCCCGGCGTTGGGAGGGAAGAAATTGGCTAATAAAAAAGAAGCTTATCTCTACATATCCGCCATGCTCCGGGCCCGGGAGCCCAGAATGCTCAGCCGGGACAAAGCCGAGCGTATGCTGGAGGCCGCCTCTTTTGAGGACTGCGCCAAGCTCCTGACCGACTGCGGCTATGAGGATATGTCCCAGATGAGCGCCAAAGAGATCGAGCTGGCCCTCTCCGACCGGAGGGGAGCGGTGTTTGCCGAGCTTGCCAGCCTGGTCCCCGACGCCGCCATCGTGGACATCTTCCGCGTCAAGTACGACTACCACAACGCCAAGGTGGCCATCAAGGCCGAGGCCGTCGGCAGCGACGAGGGCTCTCTCATGAGCCCCTCCGGCCGCGTGGCCCCGGAGGCCCTGCAGGCGGCCTTCAACGAGGACCGCTGCCGGGACCTGCCCGGCCGCCTGGGCGCCGCCATGGACGAGGCCAAGAGCCTGCTCGCCCGCAGCGGCAACCCCCAGCTGGCGGACTTTGTGCTGGACCGGGCCTACTTTGAGGAACTGGGCGATCTGGCCCAGCAGCTGGAGAGCCCCTACCTGACGGGCTATGTGGCGATCCTGGCCGACAGCACCAACCTGCGCAGCGCCGTGCGTACCCTGCGCATGGGCAAGGACGTGGCCGTCATGCGCGACGCCCTGGTCCCCGGCGGGAACGTGAGCGTGGAGCGCATCCTGGCCGCCTCTACGGCGGACGGCATCGCGCCCCTGTTTTCCGGCGGCCTGCTGTCTGACGCGGCCGCGCTGGGCGCGGCGGCGGCGGAGGGCGGCGCTATGACCGGCTTTGAGCTGGCCTGCGACAACGCCGTCATGGCCTACGTGTCCGGCGCCAAGCTGGCGGCCTACGGCGAGGAGCCGGTGGTGGCATATATGGCCGCCGTAGAGAGCGAGATCACCGCGGCCCGCATGATCCTGACGGGCCGTCTGGCCGGCATCGCGCCGGGCGTGATCCGGGAAAGGCTGCGTGAACTGTATGCTTAAAATTGCGGTTATCGGCGGCAGAGAGACCGTCATGGGCTTCAAGGCCCTGGGCTTGGAGACTTTTCCCGCGGCGGACGCCGGGGAGGCCTCCAGGGTGCTGCGCTCCCTGACCCGGGACAGCGGCGACTACGCCATCATCTACATCGAGGAGAATCTGGCCGCTCAGCTGAGCAGCGAGATCGACAAATTCAAAGACAGCCCCACGCCGGCCATCATCCTGATCCCCGGCCGGGAGGGCTCCCTGGGCCTTGGCCAGACGGCGCTGAAAGCCGCCGTCGAACGGGCCGTCGGCACCAATATTCTGGGCGACTGAGCGGACGGCTCAGCGCCCGGAGAAAAGGAGAAATGTGAATGAGCGGAACAATCACCAAGGTATCGGGACCGCTTGTGGTGGCTGAGGGCCTGGCGGACGCCAACGTCTCCGACGTGGTCCGTGTCGGTTCTCAGCGGCTGATCGGCGAGATCCTGAATATGTCCGGCGACCAGGCCTCCATCCAGGTCTACGAGGAGACCTCCGGCCTTGGCCCCGGCGCCGCCGTAGAGACCACCGGTATGCCCATGTCCGTGGAACTGGGCCCCGGCATGCTGGACAACATCTATGACGGCATCCAGCGCCCCCTGCCCGAGATGCGGGCCCTGGCGGGCGACTCTATCACCCGCGGCACCGACGTGCCCGCCCTGAACCGGGAGAAGAAGTGGGACTTCGTGCCCGTGGCCAAGCCTGGCGACCAGGTGGGCCCCGGCGACGTGCTGGGCACGGTCCAGGAGACCAGCGCCATCCTCCACAAGATCATGGTGCCCCCCGGCGTGTCCGGCGAAGTGGTCAGCGTAGCCAGCGGCGAGCATGTGGTGACGGATATCATCGCCGTCGTCAAGGACGCCAGGGGCGCGGAGCATCAGCTGCCCATGTACCAGCGCTGGCCCGTGCGTATCGCCCGCCCCTACACCAAGAAGTACGTCCCCAGCCGCCCCATGAACAGCGGCCAGCGGATCATTGACACCATGTTCCCCATCGCCAAGGGCGGCACCGCCGCCGTCCCCGGCCCCTTCGGCTCCGGCAAGACCGTGGTCCAGCACCAGCTGGCCAAGTGGTCCGACGTGGACATCGTCATCTACATCGGCTGCGGCGAGCGCGGCAATGAGATGACCGACGTTCTGATGGAGTTCCCCGAGCTGAAGGACCCCCGCAACGGCGAGCCTCTGATGAAGCGGACCGTGCTGATCGCCAACACCTCGGATATGCCCGTGGCGGCCCGGGAGGCCTCCATCTACACCGGCATCACCATCGCCGAGTACTTCCGCGACATGGGCTACGACGTGGCCGTTCTGGCCGACTCCACCTCCCGCTGGGCCGAGGCCCTGCGCGAGATGTCCGGCCGTCTGGAAGAGATGCCCGGCGAAGAGGGCTACCCCGCCTACCTGGCCTCCCGTCTGTCCCAGTTCTATGAACGGGCCGGCTGCGTGGAGTGCCTGGGCGCGGACGACCGGCAGGGCTCCGTCACCGCCATCGGCGCCGTGTCGCCTCCGGGCGGCGATATCTCCGAGCCCGTCTCCCAGGCCACCATGCGTATCGTCAAGGTGTTCTGGGCTCTGGACTCCAGCCTGGCCTATGCCCGGCACTTCCCGGCCATCAACTGGCTGACCTCCTACTCCCTGTATCTGGACACCCTGCGGCCCTGGTACACCGAGCAGTTCGGCGAGACCTATATGCGCAACCGGGAGAAGGCCATGCACATCCTCCAGGAGGAGAACGAATTGCAGGAGATCGTCCGTCTGGTGGGCCAGGACGCCCTGTCCCCGGCCGACCGGCTGACCATGGAGACGGCCAAGATGATCCGCGAGGACTTCTTGCAGCAGAACGCCTTCGTGGACGAGGACGCCTACTCCTCCTATGCCAAGCAGTTCAGGCTGCTGGACATCGTGCTCCACTACGACGCCCTCTGCCGGGAGGCTCTGGGCAAGGGCGCGGACATGGAGGCCCTGTTTGCCATCTCCGCCCGTGAGAAGATCGGCCGCGCCAAGATGGCCGACGCCGGCACCTTCAACGCCGACTACGACGCCATTGACGCCCAGATGAAGAAAGAAGTGGATGCAGTTGTTGCCGGAGGTGAGGACGCATGATCAAAGAATATAAGACTATACGGGAGATCGCCAGCCCTCTGATGGTGGTCGAGCACGTGGAAGGCGTCACCTACGACGAGCTGGGCGAGATCGAACTGCCCAACGGCGAAGTCCGCCGCTGCAAGGTCCTGGAGGTGGAGGGCGACAAGGCCGTCGTCCAGCTCTTTGAGTCCGCCCAGGGCATCAACCTGGCCCAGTCCAAGGTCCGCTTCCTGGGCCACCCCCAGCAGCTGGCCGTCAGCGAGGATATGCTGGGCCGCGTCTTCAACGGCATGGGCAACCCCATCGACGGGGGCCCCGCCATCCTGGCCGACGCCCATCTGGACATCAACGGCCTGCCCATGAACCCCGCGGCCCGGGCCTACCCGGCCGAGTTCATCCAGACCGGCGTGTCCACCATCGACGGGCTGAACACCCTGGTCCGCGGCCAGAAGCTGCCCATCTTCTCCGGCTCCGGTCTGCCCCACGCGGCCCTGGCCGCCCAGATCGCCCGTCAGGCCCGTGTGCTGGGCGATAACGAGACCTTCGCCGTGGTCTTTGCCGCCATCGGCATCACCTTCGAGGAGTCCGAGTACTTCATCGAGGACTTCCGCCGCACCGGCGCCATCGACCGGACCGTGGTCTTCTCCAACTTGGCCAACGACCCGGCCGTGGAACGTATCGCCACGCCCCGCGTGGCCCTGACCGCCGCCGAGTACCTGGCCTTTGAGAAGGACATGCAGGTGCTGGTCATCCTGACCGATATCACCAACTACGCCGAGGCTCTGCGTGAGGTCTCCGCCGCCAAGAAGGAGGTCCCCGGCCGCCGCGGCTATCCCGGCTACCTGTACACGGACCTTGCCACTCTGTATGAACGGGCCGGCCGCCGCCAGGGCAAGAAGGGCTCCATCACCATGATCCCCATCCTGACCATGCCCGAAGACGACAAGACCCACCCCATCCCCGACCTGACCGGCTACATCACCGAGGGCCAGATCATCCTCAGCCGTGAGCTGCACCGGAAGGGCATCGTGCCCCCGGTGGACGTGCTGCCCTCCCTGAGCCGTCTGAAAGACAAGGGCATCGGCGCCGGCAAGACCCGCGAGGACCACTCCGGCACCATGAACCAGCTCTTCGCCGCCTATTCCCGCGGCAAGGACGCCAAGGAGCTCATGACCATTCTGGGCGAGGCGGCTCTGTCCGAGGACGACAAGCTCTTCGCCAAGTTCGCCGACGAGTTCGAGAAGCGCTACGTCAGCCAGGGCAACACCACCAACCGGAGCATCGAGGAGACCCTGGACATCGGCTGGGAGCTGCTGAGCATCCTGCCCACCCGGGAGCTTAAGCGTATCAAGCCCGAGTACATCGAGAAGTATCTGCCCAAGAAGCAGTAACCGCGTACCCCATCAAATCTTACGGAGGTGATGCTTTTTGGCAAGTACCGCTGTGACGCCGACCAGAATGGTGCTCAACCAGCTCAAGGGCCGTCTGCGGACCGCCCGCCGGGGCCACAAGCTCCTGAAGGATAAGCGCGACGAGCTGATGCGCCAGTTCATGGACGTGGTGAAGCTCAACAAGCAGCTGCGTATCCGCGTGGAAGAGGGGCTGACGGGGGCCTTTGCCTCCCTGCAGGTGGCAAGCGCCATCATGTCCCCGGAAATGCTGGAGCAGGCCCTGCTGTACCCTCGCCAGAGCGTGGAGCTGGGGCTCAAGTACCGGAACATCATGAGCGTCAACGTCCCGGAGTACAGTTTCCACACCAAGAACAACGACCCGTCCGAGATCTACCCCTACGGCTTTGCCCAGACCTCCGGCGAACTGGACGACGCGCTGGACAAGCTGGCCCGGGTATTTCAGGACATGCTGGAGCTGGCCCAGGTGGAGAAGACCATGCAGCTGCTGGCTGAGGAGATCGAGAAGACCCGCCGCCGGGTGAACGCGCTGGAATACGTGATGATCCCGGAGCTGGAGGGGAATATCAAGTACATCTCCATGAAGCTGGAGGAGAACGAGAACTCCACCAAGGTGCGCCTGCTGAAGGTCAAGGAGATGGTCCTCCAGGACGCCCATGACTACAAATAAAACTGCCAAATAAGCAAAATGCAAAAAAGCACCCGCCAGAAAGGCAGGTGCTTTTTTGCGCGGAACTATTTTCAGTTCTCGTCGGATTCAAGAAAAATCTCCTCGGCGTCGATCTGGGCAGTCCGCAAGATCTCGGCGGCTTTTGCCGGATCGCGGTCGCCGAGCGCAGCAAGAGCGTCCGTAATGCGGTTAAAAAGCAGCAAGTACATCTTCTTATACATATCCGTACTCCTCGTTTTAATGAAGCATATCCTATTTTTGCTGCCATAAATTATAATAGCGAGGCCGGGTTACTGTCAAGACTGCTATTACATAAAATAATAGCAGGAAGATGACTTTACCGGGGGTGTACGGCTGTGAGGGAGAAAAAGGAGATCAACGTTCAGATCGGAAATCAGATCCGCCAGGTCAGGGAGCGCGCCGGACTGACGCAGGAGCAGTTTGGAGAGCTGGTCTCCCTGGGGACAAAGAATGTCTCGGACATTGAGCGGGGTGTGGCGGGGATCACCGTCTCCACGCTCAAGCGCATCTGCGAAAAGCTCTCGGTATCCAGCGACTGGATCCTGTTTGGGGACGGCGGAAAGAACGACCTCCGCTACCTGACGGAGAAGCTGGAGCGCCTGCCGCCGGAGCAGTTCAAAGCGGTGGAGAGCTTCCTGAATCAGCTTCTCCAGCTCTGCGCGAAGCTGGATTCAACGGAAAAATAAATAGAAAAGGGATGCAAATAACCCCCAAGGGAGGCCCGGCGGCCTCCTTTGGGGGTTATTTCTACAATATCCTGATCTGCTTTTTCGTCTCTATTGCAGCTTCTGGGCCCACCAGTCGGAGTAGTCCTTGCCCTGGCTGTCGGGCACAAAGCTGCCGTCCAGCATGGACAGCACCCGGTCGTACTCCTCTGTGCCCTCCTCGTAGGGGGTGGGCCGGTAGTCGTTATAGTGGGTGTTCTTTACATAGGGCTTGGAGCTGACGGAGCAGGGGATGATGTTCACGCCGCTGTTGGTCACGCTGCCGTCCGAGGCCCGGTCCACCGTGACCTGGACGATGGCGGTCTCCGGGTAGGTGGGCATGGTGTTGCCGCCGAAGGTCCAGTTGCCCATGCCGTAGAGGATCACGGAGCCGTTGTAGCGCTCGATGGGCTGGAGCATGTGGGAGTGGCTGCCGTAGATGAGATCAGCCCCCGCGTCCACGCAGGCGTGGGCCAGCTCGATATCCGCGTCCTCCAGGGTGTAGCACAGCTCCTCGCCCCAGTGGAACATGCAGATGATGTACTGGGCCCCGTCTTCCTTCAGCTGCCGCACGGCCTCCGTCGCGGCGGCCCGGTCCGGCTCCAGGTTGTTGTAGGCGCAGTAGATGCCCAGGACCAGGCCGCTGTCCGTAGTCACGATCTGGGCCTGACCGTCCTTCCCGTAAGGGACGCCGTACTGCTCCAGAGCCTCGTAGGTGTCGTTGGCACCCTTCTCGTAGAAGTCCTCCAGCAGGTGGTTGTTGGCGGTGTTGACGAAATCCACCCCGCCGGCGGTGAGGATCTGGGCGTAGTCCGCGGGGGCCTGGAAGTGGAACTGGGAGTGGTAGTCCGCCGTCAGCGTCCGGTCGGACAGAACGCACTCCAGGTTTGCCAGGGTGTAGTCGTCCGCCTCAAAGTACTGGACCGTGTTGGAGAAGGGGTAGGCGTAGTCCCCGTTCACCATGGCGTTGTAGCCGTAGTCGCTGTAGATGAAGTTCTCGTTGGAGGCCAGGGTGCAGTCCCCCACAGCGGAGATCACGAAGGTCCCCGGCTCCACCTGGGGCGCGGGGCTGGCCTTCGGCTCCTCCGCCGGAGCGGAGGCGGCGGGCGTGTTTTTCCCGGAGACGGGCGCTCCCTCCTCCCGGAGGGCCCGGGCCCGCATCAGCAGGATCAGGGGGATCAGCAGCAGCACCAGAACGACGATCTGGGCGATCTTCAGAAACTTTTTCATAAGACGTCTACCTCTGTCTATGTCTTAAACGACTCTATTATACAGAAAAGCGGCGCCCCGCGCAAGAGCGCCGCTTCATTATTAAGAAATAGCCTAGTCCCGGTACATGCGGCCGATGACGGACTGGGCGCAGCGGACAAAGCGGCGGATGTTCCGGTCGTTCTGGCCCCGCTCGCTGGTGATGATGCCCAGGCGGCGGCAGGCGGAGGGCTCCAGCGGGGCGACCAGCACCTCGTCGTGGATGCCCTGCATCACCAGCTCCGAGAGGATACTGGTGCCCAGGCCGTGGGCCACCATGGAGACGATGGCCGCGTCGTCCAGGTTCGTATAGCGGATCTGGGGGAGGACCTTCTCCCCGGGGGCGTTGAGCACCGGGTCCACGTCCATCTCAAAGCCGTCGGAGGGCATGAGAAATTCCGCCCCGGCAAAGCCCGCCACCGGGAAGCAGCCCTCGTGGAGCCGGGTGCCTAGGGGCAGGACGGAGACCAGGGGGTCGTCCCGCAGGGGGACCCAGCCGAAGCCCCGGCACAGGTCCTCGTGATAGCTGACGATGGCGCAGTCCAGCATGTCCTCCCGCATCCCCTCGTAGATGTCCGGGATGCCGCCCACGGAGATGGACACCTCCGTGTCCGAGCAGACCCGGCGGAATTCGGCCAGCACGGAGGGCAGCCACTGGCGGGTCACGCTGGAATAGGCCCCCAGGCGCAGCGTGGAGGAGTTCTTCTCCCGCAGCTGCTCGGCCTGGTCCTCCAGCTCCCCGGCGGCCTGGGCCAGGCGGCGCATCCCCTCCAGCAGCTCCTGGCCGGCGGGGGACAGCTGGACCCCGTTCTTGCTGCGCACCAGCAGATTGAGGCCCATCTCGTCCTCCAGAGCGTTCATCATGTGGGTCAGCCCGGACTGGGTATAGCCCAAAACCGCTGCGGCGGCGGTGAGGCTGCCCCGGTCCACGGCGGTAAGCAGAGCGTTGATCTTTTTCGTGTCCATAAGCGCTGAAAGCTCGCCTCCTTTTGCCCGAATTTTAACATTTCTAATGGATTCTAATGGAAAACATTAGGAAATCTCATCACATATATGATAATGCGTCGTTAGGAAAATTGCAAGAGAAATGTTATAATAAATTCACGATATCCATTTCATTAAATTTGGGGCATTACGGTTTTCAGATCCTGCCGCTGCGGCAGATGCCTCTGCACCGGTCAGGGCCGGTCTGCACAGGCGCTCACGCAAGAAAGATCCTCCGTGCTGGCCTCACTTTTTTTGACGCTTTTGGAATCTGGTAAGAAAAGGAAAGAGAAATGGAAAGGAGTCATTCATGGAAAACAATCGCAGTTCCTGGGGCAGCAATTTAGGCTTTCTGATGGCTGCCATCGGGTCGGCTGTCGGTCTGGGCAACATCTGGGGCTTCCCCTATAAGATGGGCAAGAGCGGCGGCTTCACCTTCCTCATCATCTATCTGTTGCTGGCGATCTTCGTAGGTATGATCATCATGGTCACCGAGCTTGCCATCGGCCGTAAGACCGGAAAGAGCATCATCTCTGCTTACAACGAGGTGTCCAAGAAGTTCAAGTTCCTGGGCTGGCTGGGCATTTTCGCCCCCTTCGTGATCATGAGCTTCTACTCGGTCCTGGGCGGCTACTCCCTCCAGTACATGTCCCTGAACATGGCGGAGCTGAGCTTTGGCCTGAGCGGCATCTTCGGCAGCAAGATCACCGGCGGCGACACCTTCAGCTCCATGCTGGTCAACCCCTTCGGCTGCTTCGTCTTCACCCTGCTGTTCATCATCATCTGCATGCTGATCGTCCGCGGCGGCGTGGAAGGCGGCGTGGAGAAGTTCAACAAGATCGGCATGCCCGCCCTGTTCGTCATGCTGGTCGTGGTCATCATCCGCGGCCTGACCCTGCCCGGCTCCGTGGAAGGCCTGAAGTTCATGTTCGTCCCCGGCTACGCTGTGAGCGCCGGCTTCATCTCGGAAGCGCCTAACATCGTCACCGTTCTGGGCACCGCCGGCGGGCAGATGTTCTTCTCCCTGTCCCTGGCCATGGGCGTTATGGTCACCTACGGCTCCTATCTGGACAAGAAGGAGAACCTGATCCAGAACTCCGCCGTCATCGTCATCGCGGATACCATTGTGGCCCTGATGGCCGGCTTCGCCGTCATCCCCGCCGCCGTGGCCAACAGCATGGCGGCCGGCATCGCCCCGGCTGACATGGCTCTGGGCGGACCCAAGCTGCTCTTCGTCACCCTGCAGGACGTGTTCTCCAACATGGGCGCCATCGGCCCCCTGTTCGGCGTCATCTTCTATCTGCTGGTGCTCATCGCGGCCATCTCCTCCGCCATCTCCCTGATGGAGGTCGTCTCCTCCCACTTCATCGACAAGGCCGTGGCCAAGGGCCAGAAGGACCCCCGGAAGAAGATCGTTCTCTTCGTCGCTCTGGCGATCCTGGTGGAGGCCACGCTGGTGGCTGTGGACGGCCTGGGCAGCAACGGCATCGCCCCCATGAATCTGCTGGGCATGTCCTCCGCCCCCACCTTCCTGCAGGATTGGCTGGACTTCATGGACTGCTGGTCTGAAGGCATGGCCATGCCTCTCGGCGCTATGCTGCTGGGCGTGATGGTCGGCTGGGAGCTGAATCCCCGTCTGGCTCTGGACGAGGTGGAAGTCAGCACCAAGGTCGGCAAGGGCTTCGAGACCTTCTATACGATCTGCATCAAGTTCGTGGTGCCCATCGTGATGGCCTTCGTGCTGGCCGGCCAGATGCAGGATTACTTCGGCATCGGCGCCATCTCCTACATCATCTCCATCGGTATCCTGGTCGTCTTCTGGGGCATCACCATAGCGACAAAGAAGAAATAACGCGGGAGACCGGACAAGCAAAACATAACATAAACAAGCTTACGCCGCGGGCATTTGCCCGCGGCGTGAATTTTATGCCTTTTTCCGGAAAGGAAAATAGAGCAGGGTCCAGACGGCGGCGATGAGCAGGGGATAACCCAGCAGATAGCCGGGCCGGCCCAGGAAGGAGAACCAGGCCAAAGGCGTCGCCTCCGGCGGCCAGTTGAGGAACATGTAGTTGGTGCCGGTGAGGATATCGAACAGATACACGGGCCCCGCCAGCAGCAGGAGCAGGCCCAGACAGAGCGGGGCGCTGCCCGGGTCCGGCCGCAGATCCCCGCCGGAGAGCAGCATCAGCGGATAGGCGGCGGTCAGCGCGTGGAGGGTGAAGCCGCAGCAGCTCATGAAGCAGAGGGGCGGGCAGCTCCTCCAGTCGGGCAGGAGCAGCGCCGCGGCGGCGCCGGGCAGGCACAGGGCATAGAGGAACTGCCCGGTCAGCTCCCCGCCCCAAAAGGCGTGGAAGCAGGTCAGAAAGACGGCTATGGAGCAAAGGTGCAGGGGCAGGCGGCCCAGATCGTAGGCCCCCTGGGAGAACAGCACCAGGGCCCGCAGCAGCTCCAGGACCAGGACGGCCAGGCCCAGCCCCCGGCGGAGCCGGCGGCGCTTTGCTCTGCCGGCGCGCCGGTAGAGCAGGCAGAGCCCCGCGGCCAGACCAACACAGAAGAGCAGCCAGAGCAGATGGGCAGGGGAGAAGAGGGCAAAGCCGGCCTCCTCCGGGAAGGAACAGTCAAAAAAATCCATACCTCTTTAATATGTGCGGCGGCTCCGTAAAGTATACGGAGCCGCAGATGTTGTTCTTTATCTATGAAACCCGTTATTCCACCGTGACGGATTTGGCCAGGTTCCGGGGCTTGTCGATATCGCAGCCCCGCTGCAGGGCCACGTAGTAGGCGAAGATTTGGAGAGGCAGCACGCCCAGAGAGGGCTGGAGGAGCAGATGGGTGTCCGGCACGGGCAGCACGTTCTCCGCCGTCTTGCCCAGCTCGGCGGCCAGGCTCTCCGTAGTCACGGCCAGGATATCCGCCCCCCGGGCCTTCACCTCCACGATGTTGGACACGCTCTTTTCAAACAGCGGCGCGTAGCAGCACAGGGCCACCACCAGGGTCCCCTTCTCGATGAGGGAGATGGTGCCGTGCTTCAGCTCCCCGGCGGCGTAGGCCTCGCTGTGGATGTAGGAGATCTCCTTCAGCTTCAGGCTCCCCTCCAGGCCCAGGGCGTAGTCCAGGTTGCGGCCGATGAAGAAGATGGAGCTGTGGTTGAAGTAGCGGCTGGCCAGGTACTTGATCCGCTCCGTGTCGGCAAGCACCGTCTCCATCTTGGCCGGCAGAGCCTGAAGCTCGGAGACGATGCGGGCGTATTCCTCTTCCTCCACGCTGCCCAGGGCCTGAGCGAAGAACAGGCCCAGCATATCCAGCAGCACCAGCTGGGTGCTGTAGGCCTTGGTGGTAGCCACGGCGATCTCGGGGCCGGCCCAGGTATAGAGCACCTGGTCCGCCTCCCGGGCGATGGAGCTGCCCACCACATTGACGATGGCCAGGGTCCGGGCCCCCAGGGCCTTGGCCCGGCGCAGGGCGGCCATGGTGTCCAGTGTCTCGCCGGACTGGCTGATGAAGATCACCAGGGTGTGCTCATCCACCAGGGGGTCCGCATAGCGGAACTCCGAGGCCAGCATCACGTCCACCGGCCGCCGGAGCAGTCGCTCCAGATTGTATTTACCCACCATGCCCACATGGTAGGAGGAGCCGCAGGCCACGATGAAGAAGCGGGAGAAGGAGCGGATGTCCTCCGCCGTCAGCTTCAGCTCCTCAAAGTGGACCCGGCCGTCCTTCAGCCGGGGGGAGACGGTCTTGCGCACGGCCTCCGGCTGCTCCATGATCTCCTTGAGCATGAAGTGGGGGAAGCCCCCCTTCTCGGCGGCGCTCACGTCCCAGTCCACGGTGTGGTGTTCCTTCTCCACCGGCTGGCCCATGGCGTTGAAGACCTGGATGCCGCCGGCCTTGACCAGGGCCACCTCGCCGTCCTCCATATAGGCCACTTCCCGGGTGTGCTTGATGATGGCGGTCACGTCCGAGGCGATGAAGCTGCATCCCTGCCCATAGCCCAGCAGCAGGGGGGCGTCCTTCCGGGCGGCGATGAAGGCGTCCGGCAGGTCCCGGCACAGGATGCCCAGGGCGTAGGCCCCTTCGATGCGGGCCAGCACCCGGTAGACCGAGGCCATGATGTCCCCGCAGCGGTCGTAATAGTACTCCAGCAGCTGGGCCACCACCTCCGTGTCCGTCTCGGACTGGAAGGGGATGCCCTGGGACTGGAGAAATTCCCGGATCTCCACGTAATTTTCAATGATGCCGTTGTGGACCACCGCGATCCGGTGGCCGGAGCTCAGATGGGGGTGGGAATTCAGGTCGCTGGGCTCTCCGTGAGTGGCCCAGCGGGTGTGCCCGATGCCCAGCGTGCCCTCCACGTCCCGGCCGTCCCCGGTCAGGCCCCGGAGCACCTGGAGCCGGCCCTTGGCCTTCTTCACCTGCAGGCCCTTGCTCTCGGACAGCACCGCGATCCCCGCCGAGTCGTAGCCCCGGTACTCCAGCTTTTCCAGGCCGTCCAGCAAAATGGGGGCCGCCTGCTCCTGTCCCACAAAGCCCACGATACCGCACATACGCGCTTCACGCTCCTTTTTTCTTGCTCACAATTTGATGCTATTATACCTTGCCCGCGAAACGGGAATGGTATAATTTTGCCATGTTTTTCGGTTGCCGCGCCAGCGGCGAGAAAAACGGCATTAAAATCTATAATAGCCGCATCGCGGCTATTATACCACAGCCGTCCCGGGGAAACAATCGTAAAAAACGGCAAATAAAACGATTTTCCGAAAGATTTTACTAATCCGGCCTGCCCGCCGCCTGGGCCCGCTTTCCTCAATCTACCGCGGCCCCGGTTCTTGTGCCTGCCTGCCCTCAAAACGGCGGACAGGCACTATATATAGTTTTCACAAGAAATTTTATGCGGGAGAAAAAAACTTGTGAAAGATGTGAAAATCCGCAAAAGTAACAATTTGTTCTTGCTTTCCGCCGGTTCCTGGGGTAAAATAAGCCTCGGTGTCAGACGGAAACAAAACTCCGTCCGACACTATATTTTGTGGTCAAAATGGTTACAAGCCGGTTAAACTTTCTATATCTTGTGATTTTCCTCTTGACAAGCAGGCCTGAACGCTATATCATAAACATCGTAGAGATTTTTGAACTAATCAGGAGGCCTGTTCATGCGCATCGCGGGATTGCAAAAGCTGACGCTGCTGGACTATCCCGGCCAGGTGGCCTGTACGGTCTTCACCGGCGGCTGCAACTTCCGCTGCCCCTTCTGCCATAACGCGGCCCTGGTCCTGCCGGGCATCACCGTGCTGCCCCAGCTGGACGAGGAGCAGGTCCTGAGCTTCCTGAGGAAGCGGCAGGGGGTGCTGGACGGGGTGGCCGTCTCCGGCGGGGAGCCTCTGATGCAGGAGGACCTGGGCGAATTTCTGGAGCAGGTCCGGCAACTGGGCTTCAACATCAAGCTGGATACCAACGGCTCCTATCCGGACAGGCTCATGGAACTGGTCCGGGCCGGGCTGGTAGACCGGGTGGCCATGGACATCAAAAATTCCCCCGCCCTCTACCGGGACACCGCCGGGGCCCCGGGGCTGGATGTGGAGGCCGTGGCGCGCAGCAAGGACTTTCTGCTCTCCGGGACGGTGGACTATGAATTCCGCACGACGGTGGTCCGGGGGCTCCACTCCCGGGAGAGCCTGGAGGACGCGGCCCGGTGGATCGCCGGGGCCAGGGAGTACTATCTCCAGCAGTTCAAGGACTCGGGCGGCCTGATCGACGGGGCCGGCCTGGGGGCCTTTGACGGAGAGGAAATGAACGCCTTTGCCGAGGCGGTGCGCCGCTGGGTGCCCTCGGCCCAGGTAAGAGGCGTGTGATTGATAAAAGAGAGAAAATTTCAGGAGGATAAGGACATGTATCAGGTAGTGAAGCGCGACGGAAAGGTCGTGGAATTCGACATCAACAAGATCGCCGGGGCCATCAAAAAGGCTTTTGAGGCCACGGAGACGGACTATAACGAGAGCATCATCGACTTTCTGGCGCTGAAGGTCTCGGCGGACTTCCTGCCCAAGATCAAAAACGGGCTGGTGGCTGTGGAGGACGTGCAGGACAGCGTGGAGGCGGTGCTCTCCCGGGGCGGCTATGAGACCGTGGCCAAGGCCTACATCCTCTACCGCAAGCAGCGGGAGAAGCTGCGCAACATGAAGTCCACCTATCTGGACTACAAGGAGACCGTGGACAAGTATCTGAACGTGCTGGACTGGCGCGTCAAGGAGAACTCCACCGTCACCTACTCCGTGGGCGGCCTGATCCTCTCCAACTCCGGCGCCATCACCGCCAACTACTGGCTCAGCGAGGTCTATGACCAGGAGATCGCCGACGCCCACCGCAACTGCGATCTGCACCTGCACGATCTGTCCATGCTCACCGGCTACTGCGCCGGCTGGAGCCTGAAGCAGCTCATCAAGGAGGGCCTGGGCATCCCCGGAAAGATCAATTCCTCTCCCGCCAGCCACCTCTCCACTCTCTGCAACCAGATGGTCAACTTCCTGGGCATCATGCAGAACGAGTGGGCCGGGGCACAGGCCTTCTCCTCCTTCGACACCTATCTGGCCCCCTTCGTGAAGGTGGACAACCTGAGCTACAAAGAGGTCAAGCAGTGCATCCAGTCCTTCGTCTTCGGCGTGAACACCCCCTCCCGCTGGGGGACCCAGGCTCCCTTCTCCAACATCACCCTGGACTGGACCGTGCCCGCCGATCTGAGGGACATGCCCGCCATCGTGGGCGGCAGGGACATGGACTTCACCTACGGCGACTGCAAGAAAGAGATGGACATGGTCAACAAGGCCTTCATCGACATCATGATCGAGGGCGACGCCAACGGCCGCGGCTTCCAGTACCCCATCCCCACCTACTCCATCACCCGGGACTTTGACTGGTCTCCCAGCGAGAACAACAAGATGCTCTTTGAGATGACCGCCAAGTACGGCACCCCCTACTTCTCCAACTACATCAACTCCGACATGGAGCCCTCCGACGTGCGCTCCATGTGCTGCCGGCTGAGGCTGGACCTGCGTGAGCTGCGCAAGAAGTCCGGCGGCTTCTTCGGCTCCGGCGAGAGCACCGGCTCCGTAGGCGTAGTGACCCTGAACATGCCCCGCCTGGCCTATCTGGCCGAGAACGAGGAGGACTTCTACAAGCGTCTGGACAAGCTGATGGACCTGGCCGCCCGCTCCCTGAAGATCAAGCGGGACGTGATCACCAAGCTGCTGGACGCGGGCCTCTACCCCTACACCCGGCACTATCTGGGCACCTTTGAGAACCACTTCTCCACCATCGGCCTGGTGGGCATGAACGAGGCCGGCCTGAATGCCAAGTGGATCCGGGCCGACATGACCGACCCCAAGTGCCAGGAGTTCACCAAGCAGGTGCTGGACCATATGCGCGAGCGCCTGAAGGACTACCAGGAGCAGTACGGCGACCTGTACAACCTGGAGGCCACCCCTGCCGAGTCCACCGCCTACCGCCTGGCCAAGCACGACGTGGAGCTCTACCCGGACATCATCACCGCGGCGGAGCCCGGCGGCACCCCCTACTACACCAACAGCTCCCACCTGCCCGTGAGCTTTACGGAGGACATCTTCGACGCTCTGGACATCCAGGACGATCTCCAGACCCGCTACACCTCCGGCACCGTGTTCCACGCCTTCCTGGGCGAGAAGCTGCCCAGCTGGGAGGCGGCGGCCAGCCTGGTGCGGAAGATCGCGGAGAACTACCGCCTGCCCTACTACACCCTGTCTCCCACCTACTCCGTGTGCAAGAACCACGGCTACCTGAGCGGCGAGCAGTTCACCTGCCCCTACTGCGGCGAGAGCGCCGAGGTCTACAGCCGCATCACCGGCTACTACCGCCCGGTGCAGAACTGGAACGCGGGCAAGACCCAGGAGTACAAGGAGCGCCGGGAGTACGTCATTTCCAACTCCGTGCTCAAGCATCAGGGCCCCCTGGGCGAGGTCACCGAGGTCAAGGCCCCGGAGCTCCACGGCGAGGCCGCGGCGGACGCCGTGTCCCCCCTGGCCGAGAGCGGCGGGCTGTACCACGCCTTCCTCTTCGCTACGCCCACCTGCCCCAACTGCCGCATCGCCTGCTCCTACATGGACAAGGCCGGCTTTGAGTACGAGAAGCTGATGGCCGCGGAGAACGCGGACCTGGCCAAGAAGTACGGCGTGAAGCAGGCCCCCACCCTGGTGGTCACCCACGGGGACAGCTTTGAGAAGTACGCCGGAGCCGGCGCCATCAAGCAGTACGTCACCAGTTTGAACAGAGTGACAGCATAACGTCGCTGGAAAAGAAAAACAACGGAAAAGCCCGGCATTTCAAATGCCGGGCTTTTTAAGGGAAAGGATATAAATATGCTATACGACATCATCATCGTTGGCGGCGGCCCGGCGGGGCTCACCGCCGCCACCTATGCCTGCCGGGCAGGCAAGAGCGTCCTGGTGCTGGAGAAAAACGGCTTCGGCGGCCAGATCACCTGGTCCCCCAAGGTGGAGAATTTTCCGGGCTTTGTGTCCGTCAGCGGCACGGAGCTGGGGGATAAGCTCCTGGAGCAGGCCATGGAGCAGGGGGCCGAGGCGGAACTGGAGGAGGTCACCGGCATCCGGGACGGGGGAGAGGTCAAGACCGTCCTCACCGAATCCGGCGCGGAATATGAGGCCCGGGCGGTCATCCTGGCCCTGGGCGCCCGGCCCCGGCCTCTGGGCCTGCCCCGGGAGGAGGAGCTGACCGGCAGCGGCGTGTGCTACTGCGCGGTGTGCGACGGGGCCTTCTATCAGGGCAAGGCCGTGGCCGTGGCCGGAGGCGGGAACAGCGCTCTCCAGGACGCCCTGCTGCTGAGCAATACCTGCTCCAAGGTCTGGCTCATCCACCGGCGGGACAGCTTCCGGGGGGAGGCCCGGCTGGTGGAGGCCCTGCGGGCCCGGGACAACGTGGAGTTCGTGCTCTCCGCCCAGATCACCGCCCTCTGCGGCGAGGAAGAGCTGACCGGCCTGGAGCTCTGCCAGAACGGCCAGACCCGGCATCTGGAGGTAGAGGGCCTCTTCGTAGCCGTGGGGCACCGGCCCGACAACGGCGCCTTCGCCTCCCTCCTGGAGCTGGACGCCGGCGGCTACGCCGCCTCGGGGGAGGACTGCCTCACCCGGACCCCCGGCGTCTTCGTGGCCGGGGACTGCCGGAGCAAGAAGGTCCGTCAGCTGACTACCGCCGCCGCCGACGGGGCCGTGGCCGCCCTGGCCGCCTGCGACTATCTGGGATAGAAATAGCGGAAAGGCCCCGGAGGAAAAATCTTCCTCCGGAGACGTTTCTTCATGATTCCTTCACATTTTTGGCGTATATTGTTTCGTTGCGTGCGGGCTGCCGCTGCGGGGGACGCTATGGACGACAAAAAGACATCTGTTTTCTACAAAATTTTGAAATTCTTTGTGCTGCTCTTCTACCCGAAGATCCGGGTGGAGGGGGCGGAGAAGCTGCCGGAGGGCCCCGCCGTGGTGGTGGGCAACCACAGCCAGCTCCACGGCCCCATCGCCTCGGAGCTCTATTTCCCCGGGAAACACTGGATCTGGTGCGCCGGGCAGATGATGGAGCTGAAGGAGGTGGCCGCCTACGCCTATGAGGATTTCTGGTCCTTCAAGCCCCGGCGCAGCCGCTGGTACTACAAGCTCTGCGCCCACCTGATCGCGCCCTTGTCCGTGTGCATCTTCAACAACGCCCACACCATCGCCGTCCGCCGGGACAGCCGCCTGCTCAGCACCTTCCGGGAGACGGTGGCCCGGCTCCAGGAGGGAGCCAAGGTCATCGTCTTCCCGGAGCACAACGTCCGGTACAGCAACATCCTCTATGAGTTCGAGCAGAATTTTGTGGACACCGCCCGCTTTTACTACAAAAAGACCGGGCAGGAGCTGAGCTTCGTGCCCATGTATATGGCCCCTAAGCTGAAAACACTCTATCTGGGCGAGCCCGTCCGCTTTAACGCCCAGGCCCCCATCCAGGAGGAGCGGCAGCGCATCTGCCAGGCCATGGCCGAGGGGATCACCCGGCTGGCCTGCTCCCTGCCGGAGCACACTGTGGTGCCCTACCGGAACATCCCCAAGCGCCTGTACCCGAAAAATATCCCCTACGAGGTCTATGCCCATGAACAGTCAGCGCCCTGATTACCGGGAATTTCGCTTTTCCAGGATCAATGAACCACGCTTTTCCCACGTCAAGCTCTTGGCCGGCTGGCTGGGCTACTTCTCCCTGTATTTTTTGACGGAGAACCTGATCCCGCCGGAGCGCTGCCATCCGGTCTGGTGCCCCCTGGACGACTTGATCCCCTTCAACGAGTTCTTTGTGATCTTCTATGTGGGCTGGTATCTGCTGGTGCTGGGCTCTCTGGCCTATTTCTTCTTCTTCAAGGTGGACAGCTTCAAAAAGCTCCAGACCTACATCATGATCACCCAGGCGGTGGCCATGGCGGTCTATATCCTCTGGCCCAGCCGGCAGGACCTGCGCCCGGAGGTCTTTCCCCGGGAGAACCTGCTGACGGCCCTGATCGGCTTTATCTACTCCTTTGACACCAGCACCGGCGTCTGTCCCTCCCTCCACGTGGCCTACTCCATGGGCATTCTCTCCGTCTGGTGTAAGGACAGGGACGTGGCCCTGGGCTGGAAGCTGCTGCTGGCGGCGGACGTGGTGATGATCTGCCTGTCCGTGTGCTTTGTCAAGCAGCACTCGGCCCTGGACGTGCTGGCCGCGCTGCCGGTCTGCGTATTGGCGGAATTCCTGGTCTTCCGGGTCTTTTACCCGGCAGGCCGGGCCCGGCCTTTGAAAAATCCGGGATGAAAAGAAGCTCAAACCGGCCGGCTCTTGTAAGCCGGCCGGTTTTCGGCTATAATGAGAACAAAGTATTCCCAAAAGCGAGGAGAAACCTTATGGATAAGCTCAACATCTGCCTCATCAACGACTCTTTTCCGCCCGTGATCGACGGGGTTGCCAACGCGGTGGTCAACTACGGGGAGCTCATCACCAGACAGCACGGCTTTGCCGCCGTGGTGACGCCCTATTACCCCGACGCGGACGACTCCGCCTACCCCTTCCCGGTGCTCCGCTACCCCAGCCTGGACCTGACCAAGGCCGTGGGCTACCGGGCGGGGATGCCCTTCTCGCCGGAGCTCATGCGGCAGCTGGAGGGCATGGATTTCGACGTGATCCACAGCCACTGCCCCATCACCTCCACCATGCTGGCCCGGGCCCTGCGGGACCGGATCAACGCCCCGGTAGTGATGACCTACCACACCAAGTTCGATATCGACATCGCCAATGCCGTCCGCTCTGAGCTCCTGCGGGAGGAGGCGGCCCGCCTGCTGGTCCAGAACATCGCCGCCTGCGACGAGGTCTGGACCGTCAGCCGGGGGGCAGGGGAGAACCTGCGCAAGTTGGGCTATGAGGGGGAGTACCGGGTCATGCCCAACGGGGTGGATTTCCCCCAGGGCCGGGTCCCTCAGGAGCTGATCGACCGGGTGACGGAGGGCTTCGACCTGCCCGCCGGGCTGCCGGTGTTTCTCTTCGTGGGCCGCATGATGTGGTATAAGGGCATCCGCATCATCCTGGACGCCCTCAGGAGCCTGCTGGATGCCGGGCAGGACTTCCGCATGGTCTTTGTAGGCGCCGGGGGAGACAGGGAGGAGATCGTCTCCTATGCGGCCTCCCTGGGCCTGGAGGGCCGGGCCCTCTTCGTCGAGGCCATCCGGGACCGGGAGCGTATCCGGGCCTGGTACTGCCGGGCGGACCTGTTCCTCTTCCCCTCCACCTTTGACACCAACGGCCTGGTGGTCCGGGAGGCGGCGGCCTGCGGCCTGGCCAGCGTCCTGGTGGCAGGCAGCTGCGCCGCCGAGGATGTGGCCGACGGGGAGACCGGCTTTCTCATCGAGGAAAACGCGGAGAGCCTGGCCGCCCAGCTCCGGGTCCTCTGCCGGAACCTGCCCGAGTGCCGCCGGGTGGGCGAAAACGCCCAGCGGGAGATCTACATCTCCTGGGAGGAGGCGGTGGCCCGGGCCTGGGAGCGCTACGGGGTGGTGAAGGAGAACTTCCGCCTGGGCCTCTACCCGGAGCACGACAAGCTGACGGACAGCCTGGTCCACAGCCTGGCCCGGACCATGGACGTGTTGGGCCGGAACCGGGAGCGGCGCCGCCAGGTGGTCTTCGAGTTGGAGGCAGAGCTGGACGAGGTCAAGGAGGAGCTGGACGACAGCCGCCGCCGGGCAAGGGAGCGGCGCCGGCAGATCCTGGATGAGCTGGAGAGCGGCGCTGATGAACTGAAGGAAGAGCTGACCGATGAGCGCCGCCGCATCCTGGAGCGTCTGGAGGACGCGGTGGACCGGTTCCTGTAAAATGCTTTTTTGCCCGCCAGAATACTTGCTCTGGCGGGTATTTTGCGATATAATACTATATCAAATTTTTTATGGGGCGAGAGAATGAGCGGAGCAGAGGAAAAAGTTACCCGGATGACCACCCAGCCGGTGGATAAGCTGATCCTGCACCTGGCCGTGCCTACCATCATCAGCATGCTGGTCACCTCCTTCTATAACCTGGCCGACACCTTCTTCGTCCGCCAGCTGGAGAACGACAGCATGGTGGCCGCGGTGGGGGTGGTGCTGCCGCTGATGACGCTGATCCAGGCCATCGGCTTCTACCACGGCCACGGCTCCGGGAACTACATCTCCCGGGCCTTTGGGCGGCAGGATTATAAGGACGCGGAGGTCATGGCCGCCACCGGCTTTTTCTATGCCTTCTCTATCGGCCTTGTGCTGACGCTGCTGGGCCTCAGCTTCCGGGTGCCCTTCGCCAAGCTCCTGGGGGCAAAGACTGAGGCCACGCTCCGTTACACCGTGAATTATATGGATTATATCCTGCTGGCCGCCCCCTTCATGACCGGCTCTCTGGTCATGAACAACCAGCTGCGGCTCCAGGGCAACGCCTTCTTTGCCATGATCGGCCTGACCTCCGGGGCCATACTCAACCTGGTGCTGGACCCGCTGCTGATCTACGCCCCCGGCCAGGTCATCCTCTACGGGCGGCTGACGGTCCCCTTTGGGGCCGGGATGGGGGTGGCGGGGGCCGCCCTGGCCACCGGCATCAGCCAGACGGTGGGCTTTGTCCTGCTGCTCATCGGCATCTTCCGGAGCGACAATGTGAAGATCCGCCTGCGGAACTTCTCCTTTAAGCTCTACTATGTCAAAAGCATCGTCCAGGGCGGGCTGCCCTCCCTGGCCCGGCAGAGCATGGCCGGCGTGGCCGCCGCCTGCCTGAATCACGCGGTGGGCCTCTATCTGGACAGCGAGCTGATGATCGACGCGGCCCAAGCGGCCATGACCGGCGTCAGCAAGGTGATGAACTTCTTCTTCTCCGCGCTGCTGGGCTTCGGCCAGGGCTATCAGCCGGTCTGCGGCTTCAACTACGGCGCCAAGCGCTATGACCGGGTGCTGGAGGGCTTCCGCTTCTGCATCAGCCGGGCCACGATCGGCTTGCTGCTGATCGCTGCGGTAGCTTTCCCTCTGGGCGGGCACATCACCGGCCTGGTGGCGGGCTCCAGCCCAGAGGCGGCGGAGATCGCCGTCTTCACCTTCCGGGCCCAGCTGGTGACGCTGCCCCTGCTCTCCTGGGTCACCATTACCAACATGGCCCTACAGAATATCGGCTATACCGCGAAGGCGACCTTGATCGCCCTGGCCCGCTCCGGAATCAGCTTCGCACCCACGGTGCTGCTGCTGCCGCTGCTGATGAGGGCCCTGGGCCAGCCGGAACTCTTGGGCCTGGAGCTGGCCCAGCCGGTGGCGGACCTGATCTCTCTGCTGATCTCCCTGCCCATCGGCATCAGCCTCGTCCGGGATCTGAGACGGCTGGACGCCGCGGAGAAGGCACAGGCTACGGCTCCGGAGGCAAAATGAACATAAGAAAAGCGCTGCCCGCCCGGACAGCGCTTTTCCTTTCAAGTCGAACCCTTATACTTCTTCCGGGTGGCAAGGCCGCCCCGTATATGCCGCTCCGCCTTGTTGATATCCAGAAGCTGGCGCACCTGCCGGTACAGCGCCGGATTCAGCCTCGGCAGCCGCTCCGTCAAATCCTTATGTATGGTCGTCTGCAACCAGAACGCTCTCATCCAGCCCCAGATCCCCCAGGAGACGCAGGTAAATGTCCACGTTTCCCTCATGGTCGACCTCGATCTTCTTCACGATCCGCTTGAGCTGGGCGTTGGTCATCTGCCGCACGTCGGCCACACTCTCCAGAGTCTTGAAGGTCTCGTTGAGGATGCTCTCCAGCTGCTCCCCCTTGGTCAGATTGTAGGTCACCAGCTTCAGCTCATGCTCCAGCCGCTCCAGCTCCTGGCGCATCCCGCCCAGATATTGGTTCAGCTCCTCCCGGGAGATCAGGTCGTCGGTGTACATATCCATGTACTTCTGGCGGCTCTTTTTCAGCTTGGCCAGCTGTTCCCGCAGGGATTTCTCGTAGTTGACGTTCTCGTCCTTGGCCCGGTAGACCCGCTCGAATTCCCCGACCACATAGCGGATCACATTCTTCTTGGCCTTCAGGACCTGCGCGAAGTAGTTCTGCAGGGTGTCGATCAGCTCGTCCTCGTCGATGGCGGTGGCGTTGGGGCAGGTGTCCGCCCCCTTCCCGTTTCGCCCGGAGCAGACCCAGCGCACATAGGTGTTTTTGTAGGTGCGCACGGTCCGGCGGAATGACCAGCCGCAGTCCTTGCACTTGATGAGCGTGGAGAAGAGGTATTTGTTGCTCTGCCGCTCCCGGTCCACCTTGAAGGTCTCATGGCGGCCGTGCATGATCTCTTGGGCCTTGTCAAAGGAGGCCGGGTCGATGATGCGCAGGTCGGGCCTGTCCACCACCATCCACTCCTCCGCGCTCTTTTCTGTCCGCTGCCCGGTGAGGAAGTCCGCGACCTCCTGCTTGCCGTTGATGATCTTGCCGGTGTACAGCTCGTTGGTCAGGATGCGGCACACGGCGTTCTGGCTCCACTGGCAGCCCCGCTTGGTCTTGATGCCCTTCTCGTTGAGCATACTCCCGATCTTGGAGGCCCCGTAGCCCTCGTTGATGTACCACTGGTAGATCTGCCGGATGGTGGCAGCCTCCTGTTCGTTGACAGTCAGATTGAAGAAGTCGCCCTTGGTCTTGTCGTAGCCGTAGACGATGTTGGGGACCCGGCCCTTTTCGGCGTTCAGCTTCTTGCCGAACTTCACGCGCTTGGAGATGTTGGCGCTCTCCTCCTGGGCCAGAGCGCCGAAGATGGTCAGCACAAATTCGCTGTTGCCCATGCTGGTCATGTTGGCGGTCAGGAACTGGGTCTCGATCCCCAGGGCCTTCAGCTTGCGGATATTCTGCAGCAGGTCCACGGTGTTTCTGGCGAAGCGGGAGATGTCCTTGACCACCACCATGTCGAAGAGTCCTCTGTCCGCGTCCTCCATCATCCGAAGGAACTCCTTGCGGTTCTTGATCTTCGTGCCGGAGATCCCCTCGTCGGCATAGAGCCGGACCAGGTTGTCCCCCGTGCGTTTGGTGTACTCGGTGAAGAACTCCTTCTGCGCCTCCAGGCTGTTGAGCTGGTCCTCCTTCTCCGTTGACACGCGGCAGTAGGCTGCGACGTTCATAAGGTTACCTCCCCGATAGATTTCTTGCGCTCTGTTACAACGACTATATCACAGCCGCATCGAAAAAGCAACCAGAAAAAAAGCGGCCCTGCGCAAAAATGCGCAGGGCCAAAAGTTATGTAGGTTCCTGCATGGAGCTGTCGTCCATTTCCTGCGGCAGCTCCTCGGCGGCAAGCCGGATGGCCTGCTCCACCTTCTTTTGATTTGCCTCTATCAAGATCTTTATGAGGGCATTGGCGGTCGCCTCCGCCGTGTTTGGATTGTGAAATCGGAAATTCAGCTCTTGCTTCTTCACAGCAGGGCAGCCACCTCCTCTCGTTTTATTTCCGTCCACTCCAACCATATGAGCGACCGGGAGGATTTAAGACTGGTTCTTATTCGGTTTTATATTCCTTCCAGGGTCGGCTCATATTTCTGCGTTTCTTCCTCTGACGGGGACTCCTTCTGCGTTGCGGCGAGGACGACGCCGGCCACCAGGCCCAGTGCCGCGCCGAGATTCTTCGCGGACTGCTCCGCCTCGATCCTCCGCCGCTGTTCCTCCGGGTCCTCGTCGCTGTCGCTCAGCTCAGCAGCTGCCACAAGACCACCGAGACCAAGGCCGAGAGCGCGGCTGCCGACACCGAGGTCCAGAGCTGGATGCGGAGCAGCTTCCCACGCAGGGAATCGATCACGCCATCCAGCTCTCTGGTACGGGTATCCAGCAGTGAGGAGCTGTCGGAGATAAATTTCTCTTGCTGCCTCCCAGCCTGTCGGATGCTCTGCTCCAGCTCCGCCACGGTCCGGCTGTTGCCCGTCGCCAGTTCGTTCGCTGTCTGTTCCGTGGCCTGCATCGCGGCGTTCAGCAGATCCGTGATGAAGCTCTGGAGCTCCTCTTTCGTAGCCAGGGGCTCCAGCATCCGGTACAGTGTTGGCTGAAATTCCGCTGCCCTCTGGAGCAGCGCGTATTCCGCCTGCCTCTGCTCCTCGGGTATCGCGTAGACGATAGGTTGGTACGGAGTGAGACCGAAGGTCTCCACGCTCTCCCGGTTGGACCGCAGGAGAGCATCCACGGAGGAGTTGGTCTGTCCGTTGCTTTCGTATGATGAACTCATTTTCAAGATTCTCCTTTAAGTATTTTGTGTTGTGTAGCTTGATGTCCCGGACTTTCATGCCGTTGGGACAGTGAAAGGTGATGTACTTTCTCTCCGGTGTCCAGGTCAGCTCATAGCCGTACCGACGCATGGCAGCCAGGAACTCTTCCCGGCTGCCTGCGCTTTCCATGACCTGATCGATGGTGACCATCAACTGAAACTTCCAGCTCTGCTTCTTCTGCGCCGCCCGGAACTCACGGGAGGAGAGCTTGGCTCCATCGGTCTGCCGCAGCACCGGCAGACCGTGAGCCAGACAGATCTCATCGCTGAGCTGCCGCAGCGTCTCGAGGGTATGGGGGTTCTGCCGGAGCTTGTGCCCGTCCGCGAAGGCCACGGAGTTGACCACGAAATGAGAGTGGGGGTTGTCCGTGTCGCAGTGGGTACAGACCAGCACCTCATGACCCGGCCAGGCTCT
>CANQTO010000039.1 GCA_947626785.1 uncultured Oscillospiraceae bacterium | reverse complement strand
TCATCGGCGACTTCAACCGGGTGGGCGTCTCCGACGTGGAGAAGCTCATGGGCGGCGACGGCACCGGCCGTGTGCAGAGATAAGGAGCGGAAGATGGACGTCAATAAACTGTTTTCCCTGGAAGGAAAGGTAGCCCTGGTCACCGGGGCCGCCTACGGCATCGGCTTTGCCATCGCCGAGGGCCTGGCCGCCGCCGGCGCCAAGATCGCCTTCAACTGCCGGGGCGAGAAGCACATGGAGGAGGCCCTGAAGGCCTACGCCGAGAAGGGCATCGACGCCAGAGGCTACTTTGCCGACGTGACCAAGGAGGACGAGGTCATTAAGCTTGTGGCCGACATCGAGCGGGACCTGGGGCCCGTGGACATCCTGGTCAACAACGCCGGCATCATCAAGCGCATCCCCATGCTGGAGATGGACGTGGCCGATTTCCGGCAGGTGATCGACATCGACCTGGTGTCCCCCTACATCGTGGCCAAGGCCGTGATCCCCGGTATGATCAAGAAGGGCCACGGCAAGATCATCAACATCTGCTCCATGATGAGCGAGCTGGGCCGGGAGACCGTCTCCGCTTACGCCGCCGCCAAGGGCGGACTGAAGATGCTGACCCGGAACATCTGCTCCGAGTACGGCGAGTACAACATCCAGTGTAACGGCATCGGGCCCGGCTATATCGCCACGCCCCAGACCGCCCCTCTGCGGGAGAAGCAGCCGGACGGCAGCCGCCACCCCTTCGACCAGTTCATCATCGCCAAGACCCCCGCGGGCCGCTGGGGCGAGGCGGAGGACCTGATGGGCCCGGCTCTGTTCCTGGCCTCCGATGCCTCCAACTTCGTCAACGGCCACATCCTGTACGTGGACGGCGGCATCCTGGCCTACATCGGCAAGCAGCCCTGAGCGGGAGGGACGCGGAATGAAAGCGGCGGTACTGAAAAACTGGCTGGATCTGGAGCTCTGCGACGTGCCGAAGCCTGTCCCCAACGAGAACGAGGCGCTGATCAAGGTGAAGCTTGCCGGCGTCTGCGGCTCGGACATCACCGTCTACCGGGGCAAGCACATGACGGCCACGGTCCCCACCGTGCTCAGCCATGAGATCCTGGGCACCATCGAGTCCCTGCCCGAGGGCTATGACGGCCCCTTCAAGCTGGGCCAGCGGGTGCTGATGAACCCGGTGATCGCCTGCGGCCACTGCGCGGCCTGCAAGGCCGGGCTGGAGAACGTGTGCGAGAACCTGAAGCTGCTGGGCATCCATGTGGACGGCGGCTTTGCCGAGTACACCAAGGTGGGCGTGGACAAGCTGGTGGCCCTGGACGAGGATATCCCCGACGAGGTGGCCATCCTGGGCGAGCCCTTTGCCGTGGGCTATCACGTGATGCTCCGCAGCAAGGTCAAGAAGGGCGACAAGGTGTTCATCGCCGGCGGCGCCACGGTGGGCCTCTATATCGCCATCTTCGCCAAGGCCTGCGGCGCGGAGCGGGTGATCATCTCCGAGATCAACGAGCCCCGGCGCAAGTTCGTGGAGGAGATGGGCATCGAGACCATCAACCCCACCCAGTGCGACATCATGGAGGTCATGCGTGAGGTCACTGACGGCGCGGGCTATGACGTGGTGTACGACACCTCCGGCGCCCCCATCAGCATTTTGCAGCTGCCCGACCTGTGCCGCTGCGGCGGCACCATGCTGTCCCTGGGCCTCTCCGGCGACGCCTATCAGTTCATCATCGGCAAGGTCTCCTTCAAGGAGATTACCCTGGTGGGCAACCGGCTCTACTCTCAGGACGACTTTGAGAAGGGCGTCCGCTTCCTGGAGGACAACTGGAGAAAGCTGGGCCTGGACCGGATGGTGACGGACCGGCTGGATCTGACCCAGATCGAGAAGGCGCTGAACATGATGCTCAACGGCGAGAACATCTGCAAGATCATCATCGACTGCCAGAAATAAGCGCGATTCCGGCCTGCCGGAAGAATAAACACAAGGGAGAGGCTTCTGCCTCTCCCTTGTGTTTTTATTTTACCTGGAAAAAAGTAACGGAATAAACATTTTGAACGCAAAAAACCGCGGAACTCTTCCGTGTAAAATGATAAAAAAGGTCAGAATCCCGGCGATCAGCTCAAAATATTCGAGCTTTCTTCCGGAAATTCGTTAAAATTTTGGGAATTCGAAGTTAACACTTGTAAAAAAACCGCTCCTGTGTTATTCTATTAGCGCTTTTATAACAGAATATACATTCTGATGCAAAATATTAGCCGCTGCGCCCGTAACTTACGGCGGCTCTGATCTCCCATCTGAGACGGAAGGCGCAGGCCCTGGAGGAGAAGAGGGATCCCCGATGTCTACAGAAGCTGTACAGGAATACCCGTGCGGAAACGACAGCCAGCCTAGCGCTGCCAGTAAAGCCAGCCAAAGCACGGCGGTCGGAAAATCGAGCACTCAGCGTAGTGCCGGAGACGTGAGGCGGGTGTGCTGCCTTTGCGAGCGATGGGAATCCGGCGGAATCGAATCGTTCCTCTGCAACGTCTTCACGCGGATGGAGCTGCGTGACCTGACGGTGGACATCGTGGCCTCCAGTCTGGGGGAGAGCATTTTTACCCGGAGCCTGGAAAAACACGGCGTGCATTTTTTTGAGCTCTCCGGCAGCCAGCGGAATGTGCCGGAGAACCACCGGCGGTTCCGTGAGCTGCTCAAGGAGCGGAAGTATGATGTGGTGCAAGTAAACGCGTTCCATGGTTTGACTCTGGCCTATCTCCGACTGGCGGCGGAGGCCGGAGTCCCGGTCCGCATCGCCCACGGCCACAACACCGCCCTTCGCTGGAGCCTGACCCGACCCTTAAAGATGGCGCTGCATGCCTGGGCAAAGGGCAGGTTTACCGGATATGCCACAGAGCTCTGGGCCTGCTCCAAGGGCGCGGCAGCGTTCCTGTTTTCGAAAAAAGAACTCAGAAAGTGGGGATTCACCTTCATCCCCAATGGGATCGACGTGGAGCGCTTCCGCTTTGACCAGGCAGCGCGGGAACAGACCCGCCGGGAACTGGGGATAGAAAACTGCTTTGTCGCCGGTAACGTGGGCCGGCTGTGTTATCAGAAAAATCAGAGCTTCCTTTTGGAGGTCCTGGCAGAGCTTGTAAAAGTGTATCCCGCATCTCGCCTGCTGCTGGTGGGCGAGGGAGAGGACCGGGACAAGCTGATAAAAAGAGCGCGGGAACTTGGCCTTACGGACAAGACGCTTTTCCTGGGAAACCGGCGGGACGTGGAACGCCTGTACTGGGCCATGGATGTCTTTGCGTTCCCTAGCCGTTTTGAGGGCTTTGGGATTGCGGCCATCGAAGCTCAGGCGGCCGGCTTGCCGGTGTTCTGCTCAGAGGCCGTGCCGGAGGAGGCGCGGGTCACAGCGCTGGTAAAAGCCCTGCCACTGGACCCGAAGGCCTGGGCTGAGGCGTTGAGAACGATCCCGGAGAGACGAAGGGTAGAGAAAGAGCTGGTGAGTGGCCTTCAAATTTTCGATATAGCCAGAACTGCCGGACTGATCGAAAGCCGAATGACCGGGAAAAAGTAGTTGTTTAGAAAACAAATACCCTGCGGAGGACAAAATGCGGAAGAAACAGGCTGCGGATGTCAATTTAAAGAGAGTGGCACTGTGGATAACAGGGGCGTACGCGCTGCTTGCGGTCCTGCTGTACATATTGATGGGCTATCAACTGCATTTCCGTGAGTCCCGGGGGAATCTTGCGATGCCCACGGCGGAGACGGGGACGGTGGAGCTGGTCCAGGGCTCTGCGGTGGAGCAGCGCTTTTCCGCGAAGATCCAACGGCTGGAGAGCGTGACGGTCCAGTGGGGGACCTATTACCGGCCCAACGCCGGAACGGTGACTATAGAGCTGTTTAACGAGGCGGACGGGACCCTGTTAATGAGCGGCAGCTTTGACGCCGCCGCGATCGCCGAGGGCGGCACGACCGAGATAAACGCAGAGGAGCCCATCGAGACGGCCTATCTGGCGCCGCTGCTGCTGCGCATCACGTCAGATTCCCAGCCGGGCAGCGCCGTGTCCCCGCTGATGTCGGCCTCGGCCAAGGAGGAGGGCTTCAGCCTGAACTTAAATGGCGCGCCCACAAACGGTGTGCTCTGCTTCTCCGCCTCCGGAGAGGACTATATCTGGACCGGCCTGCACTATTGGGAGTTTGCGGCGGGCTTCGGCCTGCTGCTGGTCCTGTCGGAACTGTTCATCTGGAACCAGCACAAAAAGGGCAAGCACAGCTACGTGATCAATGCTCTGATCGCCATAAAAAAGTATGGCTTTTTGATCCGGCAGATGGTGAGCCGGGACTTCAAGCTGAAATACAAGCGCTCTATCCTGGGCGTGTTCTGGAGCTTTTTGAACCCGCTGCTGACCATGGCGGTCCAGTATGCGGTGTTCTCCAGCCTCTTTAGATTTGATATTCCCTACTATCCTGTGTACCTGATCACAGGTATCGTACTGTTCAACTTCTTCACGGAAGCCAGCAACATGTCGCTGACCTCTATTTTAGGCAACTCGGGGCTGATCACAAAGGTGTATGTGCCTAAGTACATCTATCCTCTGACCCGGGTGCTGTCGTCCTTGGTGAACCTGGTGATCGCGCTGATCCCGCTGCTGCTGGTGGCGCTGTTCTCGGGACTGCTGCCCACCAAGGCCTGGCTGCTGCTGCCCTTCCCGCTGCTGTGCCTGACGGTGTTCAGCCTGGGCTTCGGGCTGATCCTGGCCTCGGCCATGGTGTTCTTCCGGGACGTGCAGTTTTTGTGGGGCGTGATGAACATGATCTGGATGTATATGACGCCCATTTTCTATCCGGAGAGCATTTTGCCGAAGAGCGTAGCCAGAGTGCTGGAAGTGAACCCTCTGTACTATTTTATCAGCTTCGCCCGCTCCTGCGTCATCAATGGTGTGTCGCCGGAGCCGATGGCATATGTGCAGTGCGTGGGCGTGGCCCTGTTGATGCTGCTGGTGGGGGCCTTTGTGTTTTACAAGACTCAGGACAAATTCGTGCTGTATCTGTGAGGGCGGATCATGAGCAGAACGATGATAGAAGTGAACGACGTGACCATGCGTTTTCACATGAACAACGACAAGATCATGTCACTGAAGGAGTTTGTGACCACAGCGCTGCGTGGAAAGCTCCACTACGACGAGTTCACGGCGCTGGACCATGTGAGCTTTTCCGTCCAGCAGGGGGAGACCCTGGGGCTCATCGGCCGGAACGGGGCGGGGAAGAGCACGATGCTGAAGGTGATTTCCGGCATCCTGAAGCCCACCGGCGGCAACGTAGCGGTCCATGGGAACGTGGTGCCCATGCTGGAGCTAGGCTGCGGCTTTGACTTCGACCTGACGGGGCGGGAGAACATCTTCCTGAATGGGGCCATTTTGGGCTATACGGAAGAATATCTCAAGGAAAAGTACGGAGAAATCGTGGAATTCTCTGAGCTGGGGGCTTTCATCGAGTCGCCACTGCGGAACTACTCCTCGGGGATGCTGGCCCGGCTGGCGTTCTCGGTGGCGGCGATGGTGCAGCCGGAGGTCTTAATTGTAGACGAGATCCTGGCGGTCGGGGACGCGGAGTTCCAGGAGAAGAGCCGGGCGCGGATGATGGAGTTGATGGGCGGCGGCACGACGGTGCTGTTCGTGTCTCACAGCCTGGACCAGATCCGGGAGATGTGCCGGCGGGTTATCTGGCTGGAGCAGGGCCATGTGAAGATGATGGGTCCTGCGGATGAGATCTGCGAGGCCTATACGGGCTGACAGAGCTCGTAGCGCGGGAATTCTACAGATAAAGCGGGAGTGGGAAGATTGAATATCGTTTTATTGTCCGGCGGTTCCGGAAAGAGACTGTGGCCGCTTTCCAATGACGCGCGGTCGAAACAGTTCCTCAAGCTTTTGAGAGATGATGAGGGCCATGCGGAGTCTATGGTCCAGAGAGTATATCGCCAGATCAGGGAGGCCGGCGTTGAGGCCAGAGTATTGGTCGCTACCAGCGCTTCTCAGATCGATCCTATCCGCAGCCAGTTAGGCAACGCCGTGGAGGTGATCGCGGAGCCGGAGCGGCGGGACACCTTTCCGGCTATCGCTCTGGCGGTGGCCTATCTTTGTGATGAACTGAACTGCGGCAGAGAAGAATGCGTGGCGGTCATGCCGGTGGACCCCTATACGGAAAACGCGTATTTCGAGACGATCGGACGTATGGAGCAGGTCATACAGGCAGGGGCGGCAGATATCGCTTTGATGGGGATCAGCCCCACCTATCCGGCTGAAAAGTACGGATATATCCTGCCGGGCAGCGACCATGGCGCTTATTTTGACGTACAGCGGTTCGTGGAGAAGCCGAACGCCGCCCGCGCCGCAGAGCTCCTGGAGCAGCGGGCGATGTGGAATGGGGGAGTGTTTGTTTTCCAGGCGGGTTTCCTTCTGGACCGCCTGAGGGAAATGGGCTTGCCGGCCGCCTATCAGGAGCTGCTTGAGCAATATGGAACTCTGAAAAAGACCAGCTTTGACTATGAGGTGGTCGAGAAAACAGATTCTCTCGCCGTGGTCCCCTTTGGCGGACAGTGGAAGGATCTGGGCACGTGGAACACCCTCGCGGAAGAGCTCCACGATGATTTCGGCCTGGTAGTCCGGGGCGAGGGGACCGAAAACAGCCAGTTTATCAATGAACTGGGCATCCCCTTAGTGGCCCTCGGGGTCAAGGATATGGTCGTGGCGGCCTCGCCGGACGGGATCCTCGTGTCGGGAAAAAATGAGAGCTCCTTTATGAAGCCCTATGTGGAGCAGCTGTCTCAGCGGCCTATGTACGAAGAGCGCCGGTGGGGCTACTACAAAGTGGTTGATTACAACACCTTCGGCGACGACCGGTACTCTTTGACAAAGCATCTGTTTATCGGCGCGGGGAAAAAGCTCAGCTATCAGTCTCATCACCACCGCGACGAGATATGGACGGTGGTGGAGGGCAGCGGCGTGCTGCTGCTGGACGGGCACACGCGCAACGTCCGGAAGGGCGATGTGGCCTATATCACCGCCGGGACAAAACACGCCATGTACGCCGATACAGACCTGCACATGATCGAGGTGCAGATCGGCGAGGAGCTGACAGAGACGGATATCGTCCGCTACGCCCTGGATTGGTGAACGGCGGGGAGGAAGAAATGGCAGAACAGGAAGCGCCGCAGAGCCGGCGGGAATATCTCAGATGGCGCGGCAGGCCCGGCCTGGACGAGACTCTCCAGGAAGAGCTTCGCCTCATGGAGGGGGACGCGCAGAAGATCGAGGCCTGTTTTGGCCGCTCGCTGGCCTTTGGCACCGGCGGCCTGCGGGGCGTTCTCGGCGCGGGAACGGACAGGATGAACATCTATACGGTGGCCCGGGCTACGCAGGGCCTGGCGGACCATCTCCGGGAGAGCGCCGGGACCGGCGTCAGCGTCGTCATAGCCTATGACAGCCGCCGGAACGGCAGGCGCTTTGCGGAGACGGCGGCCCGTGTGCTGGCGGCCAACGGCCTTAAGGCCTGGCTGTTCACGCGCCTGGGGCCCACGCCGCTTTTGAGCTTTGCCGTCCGCAGGCTCGGCTGCGCGGCGGGCATCTGCGTGACGGCCAGTCACAACCCGGCCGACTATAACGGATATAAGGTATACGGCGCGGACGGCTGTCAGATCACCCTGGCAGCGGCCAGGGCCATCCAGGCGCATATCGACGCGGTAGACGTGCTGGAGGGCCCAAAAATGATGGAACTGGAGCGGGCCAGAGCGGAGGGACGGATACAGGATGTCCCCCAAACAGTCTGGGACCGCTATATCGACAGCGTCGCGGCTCTGGCGGAGCCTCTGCAGGTGGCGGAGCGCGCGCCGCTGCGTGTTGTCTACACGCCGCTCAACGGCGCGGGACGGGAATGTGTTTTGCGGATATTGGAGCGGATCGGCGCGGTGGAGGTGACGGAGGTGCCGTCACAGGAACTGCCGGACGGCGATTTCCCCACCTGCCCCTATCCCAATCCGGAAGAGCCCTCGGCGCTGACGGAGGGGCTGAAGCTGTGTCGGACCCTGGAGCCGGATCTGCTGCTGGCCACGGATCCGGACTGCGACCGCATCGGCGTCGTGTCAAAAGAGAGGACCGGTTACCGCACGCTCAGCGGCAACGAGACGGGCATGCTGCTCTTTGACTTTTTGTGCCGGAGCCGGATCGCGGCGGGGACCATGCCCCTGAAGCCCGTGGCGGTCACGACCATCGTTTCCACAGATATGGCCGATCCGATCGCCGCGGAATACGGTGTGGAGCTGCGGCGCACGCTGACAGGCTTTAAATATATCGGCGAACAGATCGGCCTGCTGGAGGCGGCGGGGGAGACGGAGCGCTTCCTCTTCGGCTTTGAAGAGAGCTGCGGCTACCTCTCCGGCACGCACGCCCGGGATAAGGACGCGGTCAACGCCGTTTTGCTGATCGCCCTGATGGCCGGATGGTACAAGGCCCGCGGTGTGACCCTGGGCCAGGCGATGGACGGCCTGTATGAGCGCTACGGCTGTTTCAGGACCGGGCTTTTGAGCTTCTCCCCCAAGGGAGCCCAGGCCATGGAACGGATGGGCCGGCTGATGCGGACCCTTCGCGCCGCGCCGCCGCAGCAGCTGGGGAATACCGCCGTGGCCCGCGTCAAGGACTATCTGAGCGGCATCGACGGCCTTCCGGCGTCGGACGTGCTCTCCCTGACTATGGAAGACGGCAGCCGTGCGGTCATCCGCCCCTCCGGCACGGAGCCGAAGATCAAGGCGTACCTGTTCGTCCGGGCGTCCGGCCCGGCGGAGGCGGACGCCGGGATGGAGCGGCTCAGGAGAGCGGTGGAGGACCTGATCCAGGCGGGACTGGAGAACTGAACGGCACGTGCCGCAGGAGAAAAGGGCTTGAAGATCAAAATCAAATTTACGGACCAGCCCCTTGGCTTCGATCCGCAGAACAATATATTTGTCCGCGCCCTGCGAAAGCGCTGGGAGGTGGAATTCTCAGACGACCCGGACCTGGTCTTTTACAGTGTGTTCGGGACAGAGTTTCTGCGTTATCCGGACAGCGTCCGGATCTTCATGCTCAACGAGCCGGTCCTGCCGAATTTCAACGACTGCGACTACGCCGCCGGGGCGGTGCAGATGAGCTTTGGCGAGCGGTATTACCGGCATCCGCCCCTGATCGGATATGGGGAACGGATGTTCTGGGAGCTGTTCCTTCCACCGGCGGGGGAGGAGGCCTTTGACCGGCCGTTCTGCAATTTTATCTACTCCAACGCCTCCAACGGGATCGGCGCGCATCTACGGGTGGAATTCTGCAAAAAGCTCGCGGCGTACAAAAAAGTGGACTGCCTGGGAAAGGTGCTCTGCAACGTGGAGGACGGGATCGAAAAGCGCTATAAAAAAGACTATGCCGGGCGCGCCCTGAACGCCGGCTGGGAGAGCGCCAAGATCCGGACGCTGAGCGGGTATAAATTCACCATCGCCTTTGAGAACACCCGGCTGCCCGGCTGGGTCACGGAAAAGCTCATAGACCCGCTATTGGCCCGCTCCATCCCCATCTACTGGGGAGACCCGGAGGTGGCGGAGTACTTCAACCCCAAGGCGTTCATCAACTGCGCCGACTATGGGGACGATCTGGACGCCGTGGTCCGGGCGGTGATCGAGCTGGACAACGACCGGGAGCGGTATATGCAGATGCTGCGCCAGCCGCCGCTGAAGGAAGATTTTCCCTATGACTGGGAGGATGGCCTGGCCGCCTATCTGGACGGCATCGCCAGGAGGGGAAGGGCGCCGTTTGAGAAGAACCCAATCGGCTTTGAGACGGTGAGCGCCCAGAGCCTTGGCAGCCTGTGCCGGGAGGGCAAAATGGGGCTGCACAAGATCGCGGGCCTGACGGCTCAGGCCCTGTCGGGCTGGGCCCACTATAAACTGCGCAGAGAGTAAGGAGAGCGAGAGAATGAAAAGAGCGCTGATCACGGGGATCACCGGGCAGGACGGCAGCTTCCTGGCGGAGCTGCTGCTGGAAAAGGGCTACGAGGTACACGGCATCGTGCGGCGGGCCTCCACGGAAAACACGGAGCGCATCCGGCACCTGCTCGGCTCGGTCCAACTCCATGACGGCGATCTGACGGACTCCATGTCGCTGGTGCGTATCCTCCGCCAGGTGGAGCCGGACGAGCTGTATAACCTGGCGGCCCAGAGCCATGTGCAGGTGTCCTTCGACGTGCCGGAGTACTCCGGCGACGTGGACGCCATCGGCGTGCTGCGGCTGCTGGAGGCGGTGCGGGTGCTGGGCCTGGAGAAAAAGACGCGCGTCTATCAGGCGTCCACCTCCGAGCTGTTCGGCAAGGTGGAGGAGATCCCCCAGCGGGAGACGACCCCCTTCCACCCGTACAGCCCCTATGCGGTGGCGAAGCAGTACGGCTTCTGGATGGTCAAGGAGTACCGGGAGGCCTACGGGATGTTTGCCGTCAACGGCATTTTGTTCAACCATGAGTCGGAGCGCCGGGGCGAGAACTTTGTCACCCGCAAGATCACACGGGCTGCCGGGCGGATCGCCTGCGGCCTGCAGGACCAACTGGAGCTGGGTAATCTGGACAGCCTCCGGGACTGGGGCTACGCCAAGGATTATGTGGAGTGCATGTGGCTCATGCTTCAGCAGGACGAGCCGGAGGACTATGTCATCGCCACCGGCGAACAGCACACGGTCCGGGACTTCACCACCCGCGCCTTTGCCGCGGTGGGCATAGAGCTTGACTGGAAGGGCCGCGGCCTGGAGGAGAAGGGTTATGACGCGAAGAGCGGTAAGCTTCTGGTCAGCGTCAACCCCCAGTGGTTCCGGCCCACGGATGTGGACAACCTCTGGGGCGATCCGACCAAGGCCCGCACGAAGCTCGGCTGGGACCCCCAGAAGACCTCTTATGAGGAGCTGGTCCGGATCATGGCGGAGCATGATCTGGAGCTGGCCAGGAAAGAAGCAAAGGGCGTTAAAGCCTGATAGAGGAGGAAAAAACGATGGTCAACAAAATAGGCGTGGGCTACGCGTCTGTTACAGAACTGGAAAAACAGTATGTGCTGGACGCTCTGGACAGTCAGCGCCTGTCCCAAGGAAAATACGTCGCGCAGTTTGAGAAGAAATTCGCCCAGATGCACGGGCAGAAGTACGGCGCTATGTGTAACAGCGGCACCAGCGCCCTGCACCTGGCTCTGGAGGCCCTGAAGGAGACCGACGGCTGGGACAGCGATACAGAGGTCCTGGTCCCGGCGATCACCTTTATCGCGACCTCCAACGCGGTGCTCCATGCCGGTATGAAGCCGGTGTTTGTGGATGTCGACCTTCAGACATACAACATGGACCCCTCGGAAATAGAGAAACACATAACGGAGCATACCAGGTGCATCATCCCGGTGCACTGCTTCGGTATGCCCTGCGATATGGATAAGATCTCAGCGATCGCGAAAAAGCACGGCCTGCGCATCCTGGAGGACTGCGCGGAGTCCCATTTTGCCAAGATCAACGGGAAGACGGTGGGCAGCTTCAGCGACATCATGGCCTGCAGCACCTACGTGGCCCATACCCTGACCACCGGCGTGGGAGGCGTGGTATGCAGCAACGATTCCGGCCTGATGGAGATCGTGCGCTCTCTGCTGGCTCACGGCCGGGCCTGTACCTGCGAACGCTGCATCGCCTCGGATGCCAATACCGTCTGCCCCAAGCGCATGCAGACAGATATGGACAGGCGTTTTACTTTCGTGCGCCTGGGCTACAGCTACCGGGTCGGCGAGTTAGAGGGAGCTCTGGGCCTGGCCCAGCTGGAGCGTGTGGATGAGATCATGGGCGCCCGGCACAGGAACGCGGAATATCTGATCCGCGGTCTGGAAGGGCTGGAGGAGTACATCCAGCTTCCCCGCTGCCCGGAGAACGTGGAACACACGTACATGATGTTCCCCATCCTGCTCAAGCCGGGCTGTGGGAAGAGCCGGGACGATATGGTCCGGTATCTGGAAAAGCACAATATCGAGACCCGGCCCATGCTGCCGCTGCTGAATCAACCGGTCTACCGCAAGCTTTTCGGAGAGATCGAGCAGGCCTATCCCAACGCGGAATATATCGACAAAAACGGCTTTTATATCGGCTGCCACCACGGCCTGGCCGAAGAAGATCTGGACTATGAAATAGAAACTATCAAAAAATACTGGGGGGGGGGTATTAAAGACCCTCGGCTGACAGCCCCGGAATTTACGCTCTGTATTGCCCCGCTCCTGCGGATGCTGTCTGACGCCGGGACCCGTTCGGGTCGAAAGGCTGGGCAGAGAGATGTATAAATGCCTGAAGGCAGACTTTCACTCCCAGGATGAGCGCGGAGAACTGGTCCAGCTCGTGCATGAGGGATATGCGCAGGTCAATGTGCTCAAAAGCAAAAAGGACGCCTTTCGCGGCGGCCATTATCACAAACGCTCCAGAGAGGCCTTTTATGTGGTCAGCGGGAGCGTAGATGTAAGTTTTGCAGAGCTGACCGGGGATACGGATCAGGCGCATTTCGCGCAGGGCGCGTTTTTTGAGATCCCGCCCTGCACCGTCCACAGCATGAGCTTCCCGGAGGACTGCGTACTGCTGGCCCTGTATGACCGGCCGGTCGCGGACCCGGATGGGACGATGGACATCTACCGGCAGAAATAAGGAGACGGATATGGAAAAAAATGCGAAGATCTATGTGGCAGGGCATACCGGCCTGGTGGGCAGCGCCTTTGTGCGGCAGCTGCGGGCCCAGGGCTTTGAGAACCTGGTTCTGCGTACCCACGGAGAGCTGGATCTGACCCGGCAGGCGGATGTGGAGGCCTTTTTTGCCGAAGAAAAGCCGGAGTATGTGATCGACGCCGCCGCGCTGGTGGGCGGGATCAGGGCCAATTCCCAGGCCCCGGCGGATTTCTACTACGTCAATATGGCCATCCAGAACAACCTGATCTGGACGGCCCTGCGCGCGGGAGTGAAGAAATTCCTGTTTTTGGGCAGCGCCTGCCAGTATCCGCGGGAGTGCCCTCAGCCGATGAGGGAGGAACAGCTCCTGACGGGTATCCCTGAGCCGACCAACGAGGGCTACGCCCTGGCGAAGATCGGGGGCTGCCGGCTTTGCAGCTATATAAAGCGCCAGTACGGCGCGGATTTTATCAGCACGATCCCCGCCAACGCCTACGGGATCGGGGACTGCTTCGATCCGGAAAAATCTCACGTGATCCCCGCGCTTATCTTAAAGTACCACAACGCCAAGCTGAACGGCGCTCCCAGCGTGGAACTGTGGGGCACGGGAGCGGCGATGCGGGAATTCCTCTTCGCCGACGATATCGCCGACGGCGGCATTTTTCTCCTGGAAAACTATTCCGGGGCAGAGACGGTCAATATGGGCTCCGGCAGTGAGCTGTCCATTATGGAGTTGTCTCAACTCATCAAGCGTATCGTCGGCTATGAGGGCCAGATCGTCTGCGACCCAACCAAGCCCGACGGCATGATGCGGCGGATGGTGGACAGCAGCCGGATCCACGGGCTCGGCTGGCATGCAAAGACGGATATGGAGACCGGCCTGCGGAAGGTGTACGAATGGTATCTGCGGCAGGCCGGTCACCCGGAGGGGTGAAATGAAAAACATGACCTATGACAACGGGCTGACGATGCCGCCCATCGGTTTTGGCACAGCCGATCTGAAGGGACCGGCGGATGAACTTGTTTACTGCGCCATCGAGGCCGGCCACCGGCTGATCGACACGGCCGCCGCGTACGGCAGCGAGGCCGCGGTGGGAGACGCGCTCCAAAAGGCCCTGGACCGGGGACTGGTCCGGCGTGAAGAGCTCTTTGTCCAGACGAAGCTCGCGCCGGTAAAGCACGGCTACAGGGAAGCGCTGGACGGGTTTGAGGAGGCGCTGAACAAGCTGCATCTGGACTATCTGGACGCTTTTTACCTGCACTGGCCGGTGCTGCGGGGGCAGGAGGAGACGTACCGGGAGGGGAACCTGGCCGCCTGGCAGGCCATGACGGAGCTGCGGCAAAAGGGCCGGATCCGCTATCTCGGCGTGTGCAATTTCCTGGAGCGGCATCTGCTGTATCTGACGGAGAGCGGCCTTCCCTGGCCGGCGGTCAACCAGCTGGAGATCCATCCCGCGTTCCAGCAGAGAGGGCTGGTGCGCTTTTGCCGGGAGCGCGGCGTCGCGATCCAGGCCTGGTCCCCCATGGGCCGCGGCGTCCTGCGCACAGCGGAGTTTGAGGAGATGGCGGCCCGTTACGGAAAGACCATCGGCCAGCTGGCGCTGCGCTGGAGCATCCAGAACGGGTTCGTCCCCCTGTCCCGCTCGTCCGACCCGGCGCATATCGCGGGCAATCTGAACGTCTTCGACTTTGAGATCGGCCCGGAGGACATGCAAAGGCTGAACAGCTTGAACACGAATACGGAGCACCAGGATATCTGGAGCTATAAGAGACAACAAATGTATTGAAAGGAGACAGTAACACTATGCGAGTCAGCGATTACTTAGCGGCAAAGTTGTATGAGGCGGGCGTCGAGGACGTGTTCCTCGTCACCGGCGGCGGCTCGATGTTCCTGACGGACGGCCTCGCCTGCCACGGGAAGATCCGCTGCATCCCGTGCCTGCACGAGCAGGCCGCGTCCATGGCGGCGATCAGCTATGCCCAGTACCGGCAGAACTACGGGGCCTGCTTTGTCACCACCGGCTGCGGCGGTACAAACGCGGTCACCGGCACGCTGCATGCCTGGCAGGACCACCTGCCGGTGATCTACGTTTCCGGCCAGCTCAACCGCCATGAGATGATGACCAGCGTGAAGGTCCCGGTGCGGTATATCGGGCAGCAGGAGGTCAACATCGTCGCCATGGTCAAGGGCATCACCAAATATGCCGTCACCATCATGGACCCCGCCGAGGCTGTCTACCACATTGAAAAGGCGCTCTACCTGGCCAAATACGGCTGCGCCGGCCCGGCCTGGCTGGATATCCCGCTGGATGTGCAGGAGGCCGTCATCGACCCCGAGGCCGTGCGCCACTTCGACCCCGCCGAGCTGCCCGCCTTGAAGACCGAGCCGACGCCTGCGGAGGTGGAGGCCGTCGCGCAGGCGCTGGCGTCGGCCCGGCGCCCGCTGCTGATCTTAGGCGCCGGTGTGCGCGATTCGGGCGCCATCGACGAGTTCGACCGGCTTGTCCACCGCTACCGGATCCCCTTTGTAGGCACCCGCCGCGGCTGGGATGCCCTGCCCAAGAGCGACCCGCTGCATGTGGGCCTGGCGGATATCCGCGGCAACCGCGCCGCCAATATGGCGATGCAGAACGCCGATGTGCTGCTGGTGCTGGGCAGCCGCCTGTCCATGTTTACCACCGGGTACAACTATCAAATGTTCGCGCGGGGCGCGAAACAGGTCATCGCCGTAGATATCGACGAGTACGAGCACCGCAAGGAGACGGTCCGCGTCGACCGGGTGATCAATGCCGACGTCAAGGCGTTTTTGCAGGCGCTTCCGGAGCTGCAGGTGCCCGACACCTCCGCGTGGGTGGAAAAGTGCTGCCACTGGAAAGAGGTGCTCCCGGTGTTCGTGCCGGAGCAGAAGGACGACAGCGACGGTATCAGTAAGTTTGCCTTTATCGAGACGCTCAACGGCAGCCTCAGAAAAGACAGCGTCGTTGTGACCGACGCCGGCGCTACCACCGAGATCCCCATGCAGGCTCTGTATTTCAACGACCGGCGCCAGCGCTATATCGGCAGCTCCTCCCAGTGCGAGATGGGCTACGCGCTGCCCGCCGCGGTGGGGGCAAGTATCGCCCGCGGCAAGGACGAGGTGCTGTGCATCGTCGGCGACGGCAGCCTGCAGATGAATATCCAGGAGCTGCAGACGATCGTCACACAGAAGCTCCCGGCCAAGATCTTTGTGTGGAACAACGGGGGCTATGCCACCATCCGCGGCCACCAGAAGAGCATTTTCAACGGGCGGTTCGTCGGCGTTGACCCGGCCTCCGGCACGGCCTTCCCGCCCCTGGAGAAGATCGCGGACGCCTACGGTATCCCGTATTTCCGCGCCGCCACGCTGGCGGAGCTGGCCGAGGTGCTGCCGCAGGTCATGGCGGCGAAGGGGCCGGTCCTGCTTGACGTGATCTGCTGGAAAGAGGAGTTCAACCCCGCGGTCAAGGCCAAATACCGCAAGCCGGACGGCACCAGCGTCACGATGCCGCCGGAGGACATGTTCCCGCCGGTCGACCGGGAGCTGTTTGTAAAGGAAATGCTCATCGAGCCTGTCCATTGGTGGGAGTAAACGGCCGGGGAGAAAATAGTCTGTAAAAAATGATCAGTTTGGGAGGGACATATAGTGAGGACGGATACGGGCAGCGTGACGGACAAGCTGCCTCTGGCGAGCGAGGGAGAGGCTGCCGCGGAAAAAAAGGCTGAGCTGTGGAAAAGCGTATCTCTGAGCGTGGTCGTTCCCGCTTATAATCTGGAGAACTATATCGGAGAATGTCTGGATTCTATTTTCAGCCAGAGCATCGAGAGGATGGAGGTCCTCGTGGTCAATGATGCCAGCAGAGACAAGACGGCGGATATCCTGAAGGAATACGCAGCCGGGCATGAGGAACTGCGCGTCATTACCTTTGAAAAAAACAAGGGGGTTTCCGCCGCGCGCAACGCGGCTCTCGATGCGGCGCGCGGAGAGTATATCCATTTCTGCGACGGGGACGATCTCGTCCCCAAGGGCGCCTATAAGGAGCTGCTCCAGGTCGCCGCGGAAGAGGATGCCGATATCGTTACGGGCAATTATTCGCGCCGGTATTCGGCCGAAAACAATGCTATACGTCCCTTTTCAAACTATCAGGCGGAGACCGGGATAGAGCGGTGCTTTGAATCGGGAAACACGACCCTGTGGAACAAGCTTTTCCGGCGCTCCTTTATAGAGGCTCTGCATCTTCGGTTTGATGAGACCATGCACTTCCATGAGGACTATCTGTTCTACAGCCTCGTCCTGCGAGCGGAACCGAAGGCGGCTTTTACCGACAAGAATGTGTATATATACACAGATCCGGGCGAACACAAGTGCGAAGGCTATAAGAGCAAGATCCGGTACGCGAACCTTGAATACGCGGAAGCGTTTCATAAAGCGTGGAAAGAGATCTTCTCCTGCCCGATCCGCAGCAACCAGAAAGAGTGGATAAACGCTTTCCAGTGGAACCTGTCGTGGTTCTATACCTATAGCTGGCAGTATATCCAGGATCCGGAGGAAAAACAGAAGGCGTACGATCTGATGAAGGAGCTGCTGTTCTGGTCCCAGGAGGAGGTCACGATCTGCGACTGGAACAGCGACCGCTATACGCAGGCCTTTATCAATATATTCGGCGTCGACTATCCGAGCTTCCTGTCGATGCCTTATGAGACCTATATGATGACGACCGGGCTGAAAAAACCGGTCACCCCCCGGTGGACGAACGCGCAGGTCACCCGCAAGATAGAAAAACTGCCGAGAAAGGATGCGGACACTCTGCTCCGGCAGAGCATCACGCAGCAGCTGGACAGCCTGAGAGCCGCCTATGCGGCCGCCTCCTTTTCTGTCAATGAGCAGGTATGGCAGAACAATTACTGGAATGTGATCGACGCGCTTGTCAACGACAACTGGAGGCTGATCCAGGACCCGGCCCTCAAAAAGGGCTGCTTCAAGGCCATTTTCAGGGTTGTAAAGGAACTGGCCGCCCAAAATTCTCTCTGTGATTTGGAGACGCCCGGAGAGATCGAGAGATTCCGCTACATATTCTGCGTTGACCGGGTAACGCTTGAGGCGCTTTCCTATGAGAATTACCTCCTGGTCTATGGCCTTAAACGGAATGAGGTGCAGACAGGGGCCGTTGGCGGCGCCGGAAGCGGCATTGAGGATATCAATGGAGTTTTTATCAACCACTGCGCCAGCGGCCGGGCGGGTATGAAGGTGCTGATAAAGGCCTTTAAAGGCTGGCTGAGGTTTAAAATGCAGCGTTTTTTGAAAATGAAAAAGTAGACTGCGCGAGGCTGTGGGAGTGATTACATATATGGAGAAAAAGACGGTAAAAATCAAATTCGTCGATATGCCGGGAGAGTTTGACAAACAGAACAACTTCCTCGTTGACATATTGAGCGAACGGTACAAGGTGGAGTTTTCAGAGCAGCCAGATTTTATATTCTACAGCGTTTTTGGCATTGAGTATCTGGGATACAGAGATTGCGTGCGGATCTTTATGGATGGCGAACCGGTGCTGCCAAATTTCAATGACTGTGATTACGCCATCGGCTATGCCCCGATCACTCTCGGGAACAGATATCTGCGCGCGGCTGGCGTACTGGCGAGCAGCGTTGGCATAGAGCCGTCTCCCGATGTGCAAAAGCGCATTGTCACGCCGGATATGGCAGACCGCCGGTTCTGCAACTTCATTTATTCAAACAGCCTTCATGGACGAGGAGCAGCGCTCCGGGTGGATTTCTGTAAACGGCTGATGGAATATAAACGTGTCGACTGTCCGGGCCGTGTGCTCAACAATATGCCGGCAGACGCCTTGGCGCCCAGATATATGGGTTTTAAAGACTGGACTCCGATTGTGGCAGGAAACGACTGGCAGGACAGCAAGCAGCAGTTCCAGCGTATGTATAAATTCTCTATCGCCTTTGAGAATTTGCCGGTCTGCGGGATGACGACAGAAAAAATGTTAAATCCATTTTATGCCTATTCCGTCCCGATCTATTGGGGCAATCCTGAAGTCACAAAAGACTTTAATCCAAAGGCGTTCATAAATTGCGCTGACTATGGAAATGATTTTGACGCTGTGATCCGGCGCGTCATAGAGCTGGATAACGACGATGAGCAGTACCTTGAGATGCTGCGCCAACCGCCGTTTCAGCCGGATTACGATTTCCACCAGAGAGATAAACTGAGAGATTTTTTGTACGATATCGTTGAAAGAGGAAATAATCCTGTGCGGAACCCGGAAGCGGTGGATTCTTGGGAAACCACATCGGCCAATTTGGTCTTGCGCTGGGGCCAGAATTATGCAGAAGTCAATAAAGCGATCGGCATTTTTAATGTGGATTCAAATATCTATAAATTTATGCGGCGCTTGCAGAAGTTTGGCGACAGCAAGTTCGGCGGGTGGTGCAAAAAGCCCCTCAAGTTTATCTATAGATGCTATCAAAAACTGAAAAGAAGCAAATGATCGGGCTGCCGGAGAAAAATCCGCGGCACAGTATGGATACAGGAGAGATGGCCTAATATGATCGATACGACCAACCGCCTGCTGCTGGACTGCACCCTGCGTGACGGCGGCTATGTGAACGACTGGGAGTTTGACACCCAGACGGCGCTTGCCGTGCGGGACGCGCTGTACGCCAGCGGCATCCGCTATATCGAGCTGGGGATCATGGGCAAGGGCGGCGTCCCCGGCAAGAGCACCAAGTTCTCTGCCTTTGAGCAGGCCGCTCCGCTGCTCAGGGACCGGCGGCCGGACTGCCACTACGCCGTCATGGTCACCCAGGCGGAGTACGCCGGCAGCGGCATGACCCTGCCCCCCTGCGGCCCGGACACGGTGGATATGATCCGCCTTGCCTACTTCAAGGCCGAGAAGGACGAGGCCCTGGCCACCGCCGCCGCCATGAAGGAAAAGGGCTACACCGTCTTTTTACAGGCGATGGCGACCTTTATGTACACGGACGGCGAGCTGGCCGCCATGCTCAGGCAGGTCAACGCTCTGCAGCCGGCGGCCTTTTACATGGTGGACAGCTTCAGCACCATGTACAACGAGGATGTGCGCCGCATGCAGCGCTTTGTGCTGGAGCAGCTGGACGAGAGCATCCTGTTTGGCTTCCACGCCCACAACAACATCCAGATGGCCTATTCCAACGCCATCACCTTCATCAACTACCCGACGGAGCGGCCCCTGATGATCGACGGCAGCATCTACGGCATGGGCCGCGGCGCGGGGAACGTACCCATCGAGCTGCTGATGGAGTACTGCAACAAAAACCTGGGCGGCGCCTTCGGGATGGAGCAGGTCCTGGACGTGTTCAGCCGCTGCATCGAGCCCCTCTATCGCCAATACGGCTGGGGCTATTCCATGCCCTACCTGCTCACAGCCAGCAAAAACTGCAATTCGGTCTATGGCTGGTATCTGGGACGCAAGGGCGTTACCGGCCTGCGGGAGCTCAACGCGATCCTCGACCGCCTGCCGGAGGAGGCCAAATACACGCTGATGCGGGATGTGATCGACCCCATCCTCGCCGCTTACCGGGAGGAACAGAGCCATGACTGAGGCGGCAAAGGAACTGCGCAAGGAGCTGCTGCGCACCTCGGCTCTGGGGCGGGACGGCAACCTGCAGAGCGGCTTTTCCTCGCTGGAGATCCTGTGGACGCTGTATGACCGCGTCCTGCGCGTAACGCCGGGCACCGCCGCTGACCCCGGCCGGGACCGCTTCGTTCTCAGCAAGGGCCAATCTACCGAGGCCCTTCTGGCTGTGCTGGCCCGCAAGGGCTTTTTGCCCCAGGAGGAGCTGAAGACCTTCTGCCAATACGATTCCCGCATCGCCATGCAGGCGGACCGCACCAAGCTGCCGGTGGAGATCTCGGCGGGGAGCCTGGGCCACGGCCTGCCTATGGCCGCCGGTATGGCCTGGGCCGGCCGGATCCTTGGCCGGAAGGGGCGGGTGTTCGCGCTTGTGGGCGACGGCGAGATGAACGAGGGCACCATGTGGGAGGCCCTGCTCTTCGCCGCCAGCGAGGGGCTGAACAGGCTGACCGTCATCATCGACGACAACGGCTCCATCGGACGCCTGATCGATATGGGCGATATGCGCGCCAAGCTGGAGGCCTTTGGCTTTGAGACGGCCGTCGTGGACGGACACGACGAGGAGGCCCTGGCAGAGGCGCTGTCCGCAGAGCACGCGAGGCCCCTGGCCGTCATAGCCAAGACGGTGCGGGGCTACGGCAGCAAGACCCTGATGGAGGACCGCTCCTGGTTCCACCGGTATCCGAAAGAGGAGGAGTTGCCGGCCCTGCTTGCGGAAGTGGACGCTTTTGACAGCGGGAAAGAGGCTGTACGGTGATTTTTGAAGGACAGGAATACCCTTATGAGATCGTGGACCGCACCAGGCACGATATAGGCCGCGTCGAGGTCATTCAGGATACGATCCGCATAAACGGGCGGCAGTATCCCTATACCTGGACGAGGACAAGGGACAGCGTGTGCATATTTCCCCTGTGCGCGGAGGGGGTCGTGGCCATCGAACAGTACCGCCACAGCCTGAACCGCTGGATGTGGGAGGTGCCGGGCGGCGGCGTCGACCGGGGCGAAACACCGGAGGAGGCCGCCCGCCGGGAGCTGCTGGAGGAGACGGGCTACTGGGCGGATGAGCTGACGGACCTGGGCGATTACTGGGAAAATGAGGGCGTCTCCGCCTCCCGCTGCCGGCTGTTTTTCGCCCGCTGCCATAAGAAAGCGGAGCCCAGGCGGGAGGAGACGGAGCTGATCCGGACGCGGGTGGTACCCGTGCCGGAATTCGCGAAGCTGATCGCCCGGAATGAGTTCCAGCTGTTGATCGGCATCGCGGGCTGGTACCGGGCGCGGGAACTGGGTCTGCTGGGATAAGGAGGGAGCGCGGATTTGAGAAAAGCGATGGTGAACGCCGTATCGGCCATGCTGCGCGGGCATGAGGACACCGCGCTGCTGCTGGTGGACATCGGCGTGTGGGCGTTTCGCGACGTGCTGGCCGCCTATCCCCAGCGGGCGAAGAATATCGGCATCTTTGAGGACGGGACGGTCAGCCTGGCCGCGGGCCTGAGCCTGGCCGGCGTCACGCCCACGGTCTACGGCATATCTCCGTTTATCGCCCAGCGGGCGCTGGAGCAGCTGAAGCTGGATTTCGTCTACCAGAAGACCGGCGGCAACTTCATCACCACCGGCGCCAGCTACGACTTCTCCACCCTGGGGTACTCCCACTACTGCCCGGAGGATGTGGCCACGCTGCGGCTGCTGCCGGGGATGGAGATCGTCGCGCCGGGGACGCCGGAGCAGTTCACGGCGCTGTTTGACGCCTGCTGGAACGACGGCCGGCCCACCTACTTCCGCATGACCGACCACTGCAACCAAACGCGGGCGGCGGTGGAATTCGGCAAGGCGGCGGTGCTCCGCCGGGGCAGCCGCGCCACGGTGATCGCCGCGGCCGAGGCGCTGGACGCCACGCTGGCGGCCTGCGGCGGGCTGGATGTGACAGTACTGTATTACACGACGCTGGCCCCCTTTGACGGCGAGACCCTCCGGCGGGAATACGCGGGCGGGAAGGTGTTCGTGAGCACGCCCTTTTATGAGGGCAGCCTGACGGCGGATATCATGCAGGCCCTGAGCGGCCGGCCGGTGCGGCTGGCGGAGGCGGGGGTGCCGCTGGAGGTGCTGCGGACTTATGGGACAAAGAGAGAAAAGGACGCGGGCCTGGGCCTGGACGCCCCAGGCATCCGGCAGAGGCTGGAGAGCTTTTTGAGACAGTAAACAGTTCGGGGCCGAGAGGGAGCAGATCTCGATATTCCCGTTTTCCCCCAAGGAGAGTTCAAACATGCAAGGCGAAGAAAAACAGAGAGTGATATTGGCAGGGGTGACCGCCGCATTTGTTTCGGCGACATTTTTCCTGTTCGGTCCGATCGGCCTGTATATCGCGAACCTGACGGAGATCTGGTTCCCGCTGGCCGATATGCTGTGGCCCAGCCTGCTGGCCTGCCTGCTGGCGGCGGGAGCCCTGACCGGGATCGGCTTCCTTCTCCGTAAAGCCGAAAAGGCTTTCGACATCTATCTCTCCGTGCTCTGGGGCATCGGCCTTGCTCTGTATATTCAGGGGAACTATATCCCGAACCAGTACGGGATCTTAAACGGGGAGACCGTCGAATGGGGCGACTATTGGCAGACCATGCTGTGGGACGCTTTGCTGTGGCTGGGCTGCCTCGCGCTGCCGTTTATCCTGCGGCGCCTGCTGCGCAAAAACTGGAGACAGGCGCTGCAATACGGCGCCTGCGCGCTGTTTGCCATGCAGCTTCTGGCGACGGGCATGACCTGCCTGACGACGGATTTCTCACAATCAGGCACCTCAGAATCTTATCTGTCAAGTAAGGGCTTATATGAAGTGGCAGATGAGCAAAATGTCATTGTATTTATATTAGATACGTTCGATCAGAAATTCTTTGAAGACATATACGAAGAAGATCCGGAGTCCCTTTCCTACCTGGATGGGTTTACTTATTTCAGCAATATGTCCGGAGTTTATCCGCAAACAAAGGCGGCGGTGGCGTATATTCTGACAAGCCAATATTATGAGAATGAACAGCCATATGCCCAGTATATCGAACAGGCATGGAAAAATGGCTCTGCTTTCTATCAGGACTTGCAAGAGAACGGTTTTACCATAAATTTATATACAGATATGGAAGCGGCCGTCTCGGAGCAGGCAAAAAAACAGTGGATCAGCAACGCTTCTGATGACAGGATACGGGTCGCTTCGTATGTTGGCTTAGAGGGCGCACAGCTTCGGTTAACGGCTATGAAGTTTTTCCCGGATATAGTCAAGCCGTATATCTGGGAATATGGCGACCCGTTTGAAGGGCTCAAGTCTGCAAGCGAGGATGGTGAGAGTGCAGCGCCGTTTGACTGGACGGGAAGCGCTTTCTATAAAAAACTGGTTGAGCAGGGATTGTCGCTTGTCAAAGGAAAAAGATATACATTTATTCATTTAGACGGGACGCATCCGCCCTTCACCATGTTGAGTGATTCAACTGAAGCCCAGGCAGGGCAGGTAGCGACGGCTATTACCGAAGCCAAAGGAAGCTTAAACATCGTAGAAGAATATATCAGGCAGCTAAAGGATTTGGGCGTTTATGATAATTCTTGCATTGTCATAACCGGAGATCACGGATACATCAATACTAAATCACGTCCTATCCTGTTGGTAAAGGGAATGCAGGAGACAGGAGACCTCGCTTTCAGCACTGCTCCCGTGACGCATGGCAATTTACAGAGTACGGTGATGAGTGAACTCAGCTTGAATGAAGAGCGCCGCTACGGTGAGTCTGTCTATGATATCGATCAGGCAGATCGTCCGGAACGCAGATACTTACTGTATGTGTGGAGTTCAGAAGCAAATAATAAGGCTTATTTACCTCCGATGGTAGAATATAACGTTTTACCGGACGGAAATGGACCAGAGAATTATGTTCTTACCGGAAGGACTTATACAGAAGACGGCCTTGTTGAAAGTAAGCCGTATCAGTATGAAATAGGGAAAACGCTCTATTTTGGCGATACATCGACCCTCTCCTACTTCTTGAGCGGCATGAATCAGTTTGCAGAATTAGCAAAAGATGATGATTCAGAGTACTTAGTCTATGCGGACGGGTATTCAGCAAAAGCCTGTTTTAATGTCGGTGAAGTGGGGAAGGAGCTCCTGGCGCACATCAAATTTAATACATATGTGTTGAATAAAAAACAAAGAGTCCTTATCAAATCCGCAGGAAGCACTTTGTATGACGGAGATGTACTGAGCGGTATGCAGTACATAAACTTCGTAATTCCGCCGGAGTGTGTCCAGAATGGAATGCTCATATTAGAATTTGAATTTCCAGAAGCGGTAACTCCGCACAGTATCAATTCTAAGAATGGAAGTGAAAGCATCAATTCTGTCGCGTTCAAGGAAATAGGCTTTTTTGAGCTTTCAAGCGAAGAATCGCTTGTTTTTTCCTCTGGCGGCAGCTCGGAATATAATGCGGAATACAGTTTGTACTCCGGCTGGCACGCGATAGAAACGGACAAAACCTGGACCAATGAGACCGCGTCCCTTCTGGCCGTCCTGCCGGAGGAGCCGGAAGAGGGCCCCGAGCAGATGACCGTCACCTACTGGACCCATCCCGGCGCGAAGGACACGGAGGTCTATTATAACGGTGAGCTTGCCGGCACCCTGCCCCACCACGAGGGCTTTGCCAGCGAGACGCTCCTGCTGCCGGAGGAGTACCGGTCGGACAGCGACGCTCAGCTTATCACCTTCGTCACGGACGGCGCGACGAGCTCCAAGGTATACTACAACGGCAAAGCAAAGGACGAGCGCATCCTGGGCATCGCCGTGTCGGAGATCTCATTTGAGCCGGCCAACGTTCTGGGACGCACGATCTCCTTTAGCGAGGCGGCGGCGCTGTCCTATTTCCCCGCCGGAACGGAGAGCTACCTGGAACAGAATGGCCTCTGGACTGTCGGCAAGAGCGCCCAGGCCCGCTTCTATGTGGGGGAGCCGGAGAAGGATCTGAGCTGCCACATCGAGTTGTACGGCTGGATGCCCACCGGGGAGCAGCGGGTACAGATCAGCTCTCAGGGCCGGACGCTGTATGACGGGACCGTGACCAATGACGCGCCGTATATCAATTTCGCGGCGCCCGCGGCGTGCGTGCGGGACGCCTTCCTGGAGCTGAGCTTCAAGCTCCCAGACGCCTGCTCGCCCAAGAGCTTAGGCGTGAGCGAGGACGAGCGGGAGCTGGGTATCCGCTTCAAGAGCCTCCTGCTTGAAGAGCAGAGCGAGACCTCGGGGATCGACTTTACCCAGGGCGGCGGCTCGGAAAACAGCCTTCAGGGCGGCTGGTACGGCCAGGAGCCGGACAAGCGCTGGACGGAAGAGCGCGCCTCTGTGATCGCCTTCCGGCCGGAAGAGGGGGCGGAGCTGATGACCGTCACCTATTGGACCCACCCCGGCGCCAAAGACACGGAGGTCTATTATAACGGGACGCGTATCGGCACCCTGCCCCACCACGAGGGCTTTGCCAGCGAAACGCTCCTGCTGCCGGAGGAGTACCGGTCGGACAGCGGCGGACAGGTCGTCACCTTCGTCACGGACGGCGCGACGAGCTCCAAGGCCTACTACGGTGGAGACGAGACGGACGAGCGCACCCTGGGGATCGCCGTGTCGGAGATCTCATTTAAACCGGCCAACGTCGTGGGGCGCACAATCTCCTTTAGCGAGGCGGCGGCGCTGTCCTACTTCACCGCCGGAACGGAGAGCTATCTGGAGGAGGACGGCCTCTGGACCGTCGGCGAGAGCGCCCAGGCCCGCTTCTATGTGGGAGAGCCGGAGAAGGATCTGAGCTGCCGCATCGAACTGTACGGCTGGATGCCCGCCGGAGAGCAGCGGGTGCAGATCAGCTCCCAGGGCCGGACGCTGTACGATGGGACCGTGACCAATGACGCGCCGTATATCGAGTTCGATGTTCCAGCAGACTGTGCCCGGAAGGATCTTCTGGAGCTGGACTTCGCGCTCCCGGACGCCTGCTCCCCTAAGAGCATAGGCGTGAGCGAGGATGAGCGGGAGCTGGGGATACGGTTCAAGAGCATTTCGTTCGAGGAGCAGGGAGTATAAAAGCGGTCCGCGGAAAGGACAAGAGGAAAGATATGAAAAAGCCCTGTAAAGAAAAGTACATCACTATCCTGTGCGTGTCGGCTTTCGCCCTGTCCGGTCTGTTCCTGTTTGGCCCGCTGCAGCTCTATATCCACAATCTGACGGAAATGTGGTTTTCGCTCACAGCAGTGCTCGTCCCCGGCCTGGCGGCTTTTGCCCTGGCCGCATGCCTCCTCTCGGCGATTGGCCTGCTCTTTTCCAGGGGGGAAGGGGCCTTGAGATGGTTCCTCTGCCTCCTGCTGGGGCTGGGCCTGGCTATGTATGTCCAAGGGAATCTGCTCCCGTCCGATTACGGCCTGCTGAACGGCGCGGAGATCGACTGGCAGGCCCACAGCCATGAGATGGCGGTCAACCTGGCGGTTTGCGCCGTCTGCCTGGCGATCCCCTTCGCGGCGGAAAGACTGCTCAAAAAGCAGTTCCTTTTTGCTGCCCGGGCCGGCTCCGCCGCGCTGCTCCTGGTCCAGACGGTCGCCGCCGTGCTGATGGTCTGCATGACGGACTTCTCGCTGGCAAACCTCTCGGATTGTTATTTGTCCGATAAAGGCCTGTATGAAGTGTCCGACGAGCAAAATGTGGTGATCTTTATTCTGGACGCCTTTGACCAGGACTTCTTTGAACAGGCGCGGGAAGAGAGCCCGGAGATCACGGATTTCATGGACGGGTTCACCTATTTCTCGAACGCCGCCAGCGTGTACTCAAACACGCAGGGCTCTATACCTTACCTCCTGACGGGGCAGGGCTACAAAAACGAGCAGGAATACCGCTACTATGTAGAGGACGCCTGGGAAAACAGCAGGGAATACTACGATATCCTGGATAGAGAGGGCTTCGATCTGGGGCTTTACACGATCATGGACATTGCGGTTTCCGAAAAAGCGGAAAAAGAGTGGATCGATAACGCACAAATGGGCTCGATCAGGCCGGCCTCCTATCTGCAATTGGAAGGGGATATGCTGCACCTGTCCGCCATCAACTGCTTCCCCGACGTCCTGAAAAAGGCCATATGGCGCTATGATAACGCCATCCAGACAGAGAGAACGGTAAAGGGCAGCGAATATGCGCCTTTTGCCCAGGAAAACGAAATATTTTATAACGGCCTTACAGGAAAGGGGCTGACGGTCACCGAGGGAAAGAAATACCGCTTCATCCATCTGGAGGGGCCGCATCCTCCCTATACGACGCGGGAGGACCTGACCCAGGGGACCTTCGGAATAGATGCCAGCCCTGTCACGGAGGGAAAGGCGTCGCTGCGTATCGTCGAGGAATATGTGCGGCAGCTGAAGGAACTGGGCGTATACGACCAGACCTGCATGATCCTGACGGCGGACCACGGGAGCTGCGATTATATCAAGACCAATCCGATCCTCTTTGTAAAAGGCTTCAACGACCGGGGAGCGCTCCGGGAAAGCGAAGCGCCGGTCTCCCATTCCGACCTCTGGGCTACCGTTCTCCGTGAGCTGGGAGCCGAAGAGGCGGAAGATTACGGAGAATCGGTTTTTGAGATAAACGGCGGCAGAAAGGACCGCAGACTGTACTACCAGTATACGCTCGAGCAGTTTGGCGGCGAAGGGATCGGCGACGAGACCTATTTCCCCGATATTGTGGAGTTTTATGTCCTCCCGGAGAGCAACGCGCCGGAGAGCTTCATCCAGAGCGGAAAAACGTATACGCCGGGCGGCCTTGTAGAGTCGGTGCCCTATCAGTACAACATAGGCGAGACGCTGTATTTTACGGGGCCGGAGGCTCTGGCTTATTTCGTATACGGCATGACCTATATCAACGAGGACCGGCTGGCTTGGTCCGGCGGGGACTCGGGTCAGGCAAAGTTCTATTTTGGAGAAGGCTGCGGGGATCTGACCTGCCATATCAAGCTGCTTGAATATGTGCCCGGAGATCGTCAGCGCGTGATGATCTCTTCCGGCGGCAGAGAGCTGTACAACGGCGTCATTACAAGCGATATGCCGTATATCAATTTCGCCGTTCCGGCTGGCTGCGTCCGCGAGGGCATGCTGGTCCTGGATTTCTCTTATCCGGACGCGGTGGTGCCAGCCGATCAGGGCGCCAGCGACGACGTTCGCAAGATCGCGATCGCCTTTGAGGAGCTCTGCTTCACGGAACAGGAGGAGACGGAGCGGATCCTGTTCGCCAGGCTGACCGGAAACGGGGATAACTATGTCTATTCAGGCTGGCATGCACAGGAAGAGAATCTTTGCTGGTCAAATGAAGAGGCTAAACTGCTGGCCGGCCTTCCGGCGGGAGAGGATATGCGGATGCGTATCCAGTATTGGACCCATCCCGGAGCCAATGAGACAAGCGTATATTATAATGACCATTTTATCGGCACCTTGCCCCACCATGAGGGCGTTGCCAGCGAGACGCTCCTGCTGCCGGCTGAATACAGCTCCGGTTGGGGTGCTCAGCTCCTGCGCTTCGTCACGGACGGCGCGACGAGCTCCAAGGCCTACTACGGTGGAGACGAGACGGACGAGCGCATCCTGGGGATCGCTGTGTCGGAGATCTCATTTAAACCGGCCAACGTTCTGGGGCGCACACTCCTATTCAACGAGACAGAAGCGCTGTCCTACTTCACTGCCGGGACGGAGAGCTATCTGGAGGAGGACGGCCTTTGGACCATCGGCAAGAGCGCACAGGCCCGCTTCTATGTGGGAGAGCCGGAGCAGGATCTAAGCTGCCGCATCGAGCTGCACGGCTGGATGCCCACCGGGGAGCAGCGGGTGCAGATCAGCTCCCAGGGAGAGACGCTGTACGACGGGACTGTGACAAACGAGACGCCGTTTATTGATTTCGATGTTCCCGCAGAATGTGTGCGAGAGCGTTATTTAGAGCTGGACTTCGCGCTCCCGGACGCTGTCGCGCCCAAGAGCATAGGCGTGAGCGAGGATGAGCGGGAGCTGGGGATACGGTTCAAGAGCATTTTGTTCGAGGAGCAGGAGAAGTAAATGCAGATCATAGGGCAAATATTTGGCGCGGTGCTGCGCGGGTGCTACGCCATCGTGGGGAACTACGCTTTGGCGATCATGGTATTCACGCTGCTGACGAAGGTGCTGCTGTTTCCGGTGGGGATGTGGACCCAGCGGAACTCCATCCGGATGCTGGAGCTGACGCCGGAGCTGAACCGGCTGAAGATCGCCTACTTCGGCGACGGGGA
>CANQTO010000038.1 GCA_947626785.1 uncultured Oscillospiraceae bacterium | reverse complement strand
ACCTCCGACACCCGGATGCCCGTGGCGCAGATGGTCTCCATCAGGAGAGCCAGCCGCTCCTTGCCTCCTCTCTGGGCTGTCGCGATAAGGCGCTCATACTCCCCTTTCGTCAGCTCCCGCTCCTGGCTGCGGAACAGCCGCCGCTGGATGCGCAGATATTTCATCCGGCAGTCCTCCCGGCCGATAAAGGCGAAGTAACGGTTCAAAGCCGCCAGCTTGGAGTTGACCGTTATCGGGGCCACGCCCTCTGCCAGCAGCGCATCCCTCCAGGCCAGGACCTGCTCTTTTGTAAGCTCCTTCCCGCCCAGGAACGCCAGAAACTGCCGCAGGTCCCGCAGATACTTCTCTACCGTCCCCGCCGCCCGGTCCTCGGCCAGCAGCGCAGTCCGGAAGCTTCTTATTTCTTCCTTATTCATAATGCTCATAAAAATACCCCCGAAGGATTTGGTAACCTTATTTTACCCAATCCCCCGGGGGCGATTCTCTTCTTTCAAGTTAAAAGAAAACGTCTGCGGTATTCAGATCTATCCTCGCCAAGAGGCATGAAGCAGGCAGCGGCGGAGCAAACTCCAGCGCCATCGGTCTACTCAGTCCAGGGAGAGCAGAATGCGGATATTCTCCCGGTCCTTTTCCTTCTCTGCCTCCGGAAGGTCGTCGTAGGGACAAAGCAGGGTGTGGATACGGCGGGCGGGGTCCTTCGCCTTGCCATTGTCCGGCCTGCCCGGCCGCCAGTTGTTCAGGAAGTGATAGCGGCACCAGCGGATGTGCTCCAGCACCGCCAGCCGCTCCATGTCCTCCGGGGACAGGGCCCCGGCATCCTTGGGGAGTCCCCAGGCCTCCATGAGTTTCAGCCGCAGTTCATGGTAGTCCGCCGCGCTGATGTTGGAGGTGCGGGTAAAGGCGTCCAGTGCCCGCCACTCCTTTTCCATGTTCTCCCCGTTCTCCTCCACGCCCCCGTACAGATGGCTGTACCGAAGGTTGATGCGCTTGGCCCGCCGGTCCAGGACGTCGTCCATCAGATAGGGAAGCTGCCAGGCCAGGTCCTGCCAGAGGAAGGGCCGCAGCCGCTCCCGCTGGGCCAGGAGATCCAGCGCCGGATCTCCGGCGGAGAACACGTCGATCTCCCGCCGCAAGGTGGCGGAGAGCAGGGCCTGGAGCAGGGCGGGCTGGTCCTCCTGCCGGAGTACGAGCACCAGGTCCGCCTCCTCCAGCAGGGGCAGCGCCCGGAACCAGGGCTCGTCATGGCCCACCACCGGGTCGGAGATCATGGACAGGCTGGTGTGGGAGGCCAGGAACCGGGCGCAGTCGCCGAAGACGTGGTACTCGATGCGCTGCTCCGGGGAGAACAGGTTGTTTTGCAGTCCCTGGCTCAGCAGCTCCTCCCCCAGCCGGCCGAAGCCCAGCAGGACGATCCGCACTGTACCGCCGGAGGCCTTCCAGATGGCGTAGAGGTCCCGCTCCCGCCAGTACAGGCGGGCGGCGATCTCTTCCGGGCAGAACAGCTTCAACTCCGGCCGGGAGACGCTCTGGGCTGGGAGTGTTGAGCGGATGTACACGCGATGACCCTGAAGCCGGTCCGCATAGGTCTCATAAAAGCTGAAGTTCTCCCGCTCGCCGCCCAGCAGGATGTACCGGTCCGCTTTGAAAAAAACGCCGTGCCCGTCGATGCCCCGTCGGCCCAGCTGGGCCAGGATGCGGGCCTTCTCCTCATCAGGGCCGTACACGGCCACACTGCCGCCCCGCAGGTACTTCCAGCGGGCGGACGCCCACTCCCGCAGGGAACTGACGGCCAGCGCTACTCCGCTGGCCGTAGCCAGAGGGGCCGTCCAGCGGGCGGCCTCCACCAGCAGGTTGGGCGGGGTGTCTCCGAAATTGAGGACGTACATGGTCACGCTTTTGAACAGGGCGTCCAGGGGCGGCATCCCCTCCAGGAACACAAAACCGTACACTCCCATGACCAGAGGGAGCAGGAGCAGGAGTCTTGCCCATCGCACGGAACGCTTCATAACGATCCCTCCGTTTCACCGTAGATATCATACCACACCGGGGAGGAGCCGGCAAGCCATAATGCTCTTGAAGGATCCGGTGGGACGTGCTATATTTTAATTGTGATTCATTGAATGTGCGCCCGGTGGAGGCGCTTGAGAACAGGAGGATCGTCGTGCAGATCGATGTCTTTATCAGCTATCACACCAACTCGTCCCGCACCGTGGTGGAGGCGGTGGTCAACCGTCTGGAGGGCCTGGGCGTCCGCTGCTGGTACGCCCCCCGGGATGTGGTGGGCTCCTATGCAGGCAGCATCGTGCAGGCCATCAAGGCCTGCTCCGTGTTTATTTTGATGCTCAACAAGCCCGCCGCCGAATCCCCTCAGGTGCTCAACGAGCTGAACATCGTCACCAACCGGCTGGGGCGCAAGGAGCAGGTCACCATCGTGCCCTTCCACATCGCGGATGAGGACCTGGAGATGCCTCCCGACGCGGAGTACTACATCGGCCGGATGCACTGGATCGACGCCATCAGGCCGCCCATGGACGAGCGCATCGGCGAGCTGGCCAACAAGGTGCTGTTCCTGCTGGGCCGCCAGCCCTCCGTTTCCCCGGCGGCCGGGAAACCAGCCGCTCCGGCGAAGGCCCAGGAGGAGTACCGCCTGCACTCTGATCCGCCCCAGGCCAGGTCGATTTTCGACGGCCGGGACGAGCTTCTGGAGGAGATCGCCGCCTGTTTCCGGGAGGGCGAGCGGGTCCTGTTTCTGGAGGGCGTAGGAGGCATCGGCAAGAGCGAACTTGCCAAGCAATACGCCCTGCGGAATAAGGACGACTACGACGACATCCTGTTCGTCACCTATGGCGGCAGCCTGAAAAAGCTTGTCTGCGGCCCTGGGGCTATCGTCATCGACGGGGCATCCCAGCGGCCGGAGGAGACGGAGGACGAGTTTTTCGTCCGGAAATGGCGGGTGTTCCAGTCCCTGGCCGGGGAGCGCACCCTGCTCATCGTGGACAACTTCGACGTGGAGGACGACCCGGACCTGGAATTCTTCCTGAGCGGCCGGTACAGAGTCATCTTCACCACACGCCTCCGGCACGATGCGGGGCGTACCGTCCGGGTGCCCCCCATCCAGGACCCCAGGGCCCTGCTCCGCATCTTTGAGAAGAACTACGGGGCCCCGGTGGAGCCGGAGGACCGGCCCTATCTCCAGGAACTGTTCCAGATCATCGAATACCACACCTACACCATCGAACTACTGGCCAAGCAGATGGACGCCAGTATGCTCACCGGGGAGGAGCTGCTGGAGCTGTTCAAAAAGGGGCAGCTCCAGAGCCAGTCCGAGACGGTGACCGGCCGGGCGGGCCGCAGGACGGCCTTCGGCCACATTTGCGCGGTGTTCTCCACCAGCGGCCTGTCAGAGGAGGAAAAGGATATCCTGCGCATGCTGTCCCTTATGGGGGTCGGCGGCGTGCCAGCCAAGTGGTTCAGAGATTGGGCAGGGCTGGACTCGTTCGAGGTGGTCAACTCCCTGGAGCAGAAGAGCTGGCTCCGGCGGGACCGGAGCCGGGAAAAACGCCTGTCCCTCCACCCCATGGTCATCGAGGTGGTCCACGCGGTGCTGAAACCGGACGCGGACAACTGCGCGGGTTTTCTGGCGCGGATCACAAAATTCTGTTTTTCTGCCTGGCTCCGGCCGGTGAGCGAGAATCTCTCGGTGGCGGACAGCCTCCTGGCCGTGCTGCGGTATTTTGCCCCCTTTGACAGCGGCAATGTGGAGGCCTTCGACTGTATATGCGACTACCTCTGGCAGGTGGCCCGGTTCGACGAGTCGATCCACTATGCCGAGATGCTCTATCACGCCTGTGTGCGCCGGTTCGGCGAGGCCAGCATGGAGACGGGCTACGTGGCCAAGACGGTGGGCGGTTGTTACTTTAACAGCCGCCGCACGAAGGAGAGCATCCCCTGGTACAAAGAGGGCCTGCGCTGTATGCTGGCCTCCGGCGTCGAGGAGAACGAGGACCTGGCCATGTCCTACGAAAAGGTGGCCCGCTGCTATACCTGGAAGTACGAGCAGGATCTGGCGCTGGCGGAGGAAAACTTCAAAAAGTCGCTGGAGATACGCCTGCGGCTGGAGGACGCCATCCGGCGGGGCGAGGAGAAGTTCGCCTTCCTGCCCCGGCGGGCATTGACGCTCACCTCCGCGCGTAACTCTGTCGGCGAGGTCTACATGGAGATGGGCCGTATGTATCAGGCGGCGGGCGACTATGCCCGCGCGCTGGAGTGTACGGACAGCTACGAACAGTACAACGATTTTACTGAAAACCGGTCCGGCTACGCGTATCGTCTCTATGACGCGGGCGTGTGCCGTTATCACCTGGGTCTGGAGGCACAGGAGCGTGGAGACGAGGCGGAGGCCGCCGGGCAGTGGAAGGCCGCCATGGAGGCGCTGGAACAGGCCCTGGAGATCAACAGCCGGATGCGGGGGGACATCGCCGCGGACACCATCGACAACCGGGAACGCCTGGCCGATGTGTACGCCGCCATGGGCCGGATCGCCGAAGCCGCCGGGGAGTATGAGATGGCCGTCAACGCCTTAGAGGGTCTGTTCGGCCCGGAGCATCAACAGATCCGGACGATTCAGGAGAAACTGCGCGCTTTAGAGGGACAAGCCCGCTGAAAAGGCAGAGCGTGTTCTGAGGAGAGATGCCCAGAGATCGTCAAAGCGGGAGTTAGCGAATTATTCTTCAGAACTACAACTCAGCTTTTTAGGAGGATACTGTGGATAATTTTGTAGATGAAAGAGATTATAAACTGTTAGAGAATGACAAATATACTTTTTCCGTACTTGGCCGCATTATGGGCGGGAAATGTGAACTGCTTCTGACAGATCATGAAAAGCTGCTTATTTGCTTTTCGAGCAATCCTTATCCTGTATGGATATGGACATCAGATAAAGCGACAGAAGAAGAAAAGGAAAAAGCCTATGAACTTATCAGAAAAAATGGTTTATTTACGGATAGCCATACTTTCAATTTGAAATATGATTTAGCGGATTATTTTATCAGCAGATCATCTGAAGGCGCAGCGGCTTTATCCATTAAGACCAATATGTTTGCCTATGACTGCCCAGACTTAAAAGAACCACATATATGGGCTGACGGTGAATTACATAGATGTGTGCCGGAGGATATAGATGAACTGGTTGAGTTTATGGATTATTTCCATAAAGAAACCGGGATAGATCAGGACAGTCTCGAAGCATACCGCCGCAAAGCGGAGGAAGCCATAAGATGCGGCAGCAATTTCTTTTGGAGAAATAAAGAGGGCAAAAGCGTGTCCGTTTGCAGCATTAGGCCAAAGGGCGATCTTGCGACTATAGGCTTGGTGTATACGCATGAAGAATACAGAAGAATGCACTATGCGGAGAATCTTGTTTATCAAGTGTCCAAGACGGCAAAGAACGCAGGATATATGCCGATGCTTTATACGGATGCTGATTATGTTGCCTCGAACGCTTGCTATGAGAAGATTGGCTTTGTCCTCAGAGGGAAATTGTGTACGATAGGTTAAACAAGGACGGTTATGATCTTCAAATTTCAGTTTGTCGGTGATTGTGTTTTCAACGGTGCGGGTCTATGTGGAAACCCGCGCCGTTTGCGGCGCAGTAAACAAAGAAGAACATACTAAGGAGGCCGCAGACGAATGAAGAATCGTCTGCGGCCTCCCTGGTTTGGGCGAAGTGGGTATGATTTTTCCGTTTTCGGGCGGGGGAGCAGTTTAGCGTCCAAGCGGGTCAGGGTGTGGGTCTTTGGTTCTGCCGCATTTTTTTGGGGATCTAATACAACCGAAAGGAGCCTGTAAACTGCGGTACTTTACAGTTTTAAGGCGCTACAAATTTTGAGGCAGGTAAAAACTTTAAACAGTACAGAAAAATGAGAGAGCAGCCGGGGTGCGCGAGGGGGCAAGGCCCCATCGCGTTTCGATTTCCGCCAGCAAAAAGCCGGATTTATCCGGCGCATTTGCCGAGCGTAGCGAGTTTTTTCAGAAGGACAAGTCCTTCTGAAAAAAGTGGCGGATAAAGCATATCGACAAAGTCCTTATGGGCTTTGCCGATATGCTGGAGCTGGAAACGTGACTCGAACACGCGACCTGCTGATTACGAATACGATCAGAAATATCCAAGCGCCGGTTTCAGGCCGTTTTGAACCCTTTCCGCTGCCCCTGAAAAGGAATTCTTCGCGCCGCTTTTTCCGTTGTTTCCACCGGCTGCTTTCGTCTTGTGGGTCGCTGTGTGGGTCTAAGCAGATAATTTTGCAAATAACTTAGCTTATACGCATGGTGCCGTTGCAAATGCTCTCGTTTGCGGCGGCACTTTTTCAATAAGAATGCTGTCTGCGAACTTTACATCCATTTTACACAAGCGCGGTAACGGATTTGATTTCGTAAAACTAAGATGTAGCTGTACCCAAAAGAAAAAACAAAGGAGAATATTACAATGAAAAAAATCTTAGCACTTTTTCTCACCGCTGCCTTGGCAGTTTCGGTACTTGTTGGCTGTTCCACGCAGCAAAAGGGCGGCACAGTCAACACAGACGGCTCCACCTCTATGGCGGACGTGATGGGGGCACTGACCGAAGCCTTTAGGGAGAAAGAGCCAAACATTACTGTCAACTATTCCGGCACAGGTTCCGGCTCTGGTATAAGCGGCGTCCTGGACGGGACCTGTGACATTGGCCTAAGCAGCCGTGAACTCAAACAGGAAGAAATGGCTCAGGGTGCGGTAGCTCATGTGGTAGCGCTGGACGGCGTGGCCGTCGTGGTAAATCCGAAGAACCCGGTCACAGACCTGACCACGCAGCAGATCGCGGATATTTTCACCGGGAAGATCACGAACTGGTCTGAGTTTGGCGGCGCGGACGCGCCCATCGCGGTCTATGGCCGTGAGGACGGCTCCGGAACACGCAGCGCCTTTGAGGAGATCGTAGGCGTGGAGGGCGAGTGTGCCTATACCAACGAATACGGCTCCACCGGCGATGTCATCGGGAACGTGGCCTCCAATGAAAACGCTATCGGCTATGCCTCTCTCTCCGCCGTAGACAGCAGCGTATCTGCCGCAAAGGTGAACGGCGTGACACCCAGCGAAGCCACCGTCAAGGACGGGAGTTATACTATCCAGCGTCCATTTGTAATGGTCACAAAGGATGGCGTGGCGCTCTCCGAATCGGCCCAGGCATTCCTTGATTTTGCAACGAGCGCGGAGGCGGCGGAGTATATTGCTGCGGCGGGCGCTGTTTATCCAAACTGATATGAAAACAGTGAGATCAAAAGCGGTAGAGAGGGCCATGCAGGTCCTCTTTACCCTGTGCGGACTGGTGGCGGTGGGATTTGTGCTGCTCATCACCGTTTACCTCGTCATTTCCGGCATCCCGGCAATTCGGGAAATTGGCCTCTTCCAATTCCTTTTTGGAAAGACCTGGGCAGCGAGCCAAGATCAGTACGGTATTCTCCCACTGATCCTCACATCCATATATGGCACCGCCGGAGCCATTATTATCGGCGTACCCATCGGTTTTTTCACAGCGGTATTTCTTGCCAAGGTCGCGCCGAAAAAGATAGCGAATGTTATTCGTCCGGCAGTCAGTCTGCTGGCAGGCATCCCATCGGTGGTATATGGCCTTGTAGGTATGTGCGTTCTGGTCCCGGCTTTGCGGAACTGGCTTCATCTGCCTGCCGGGGACAGCCTGCTGGCGGCCATCCTTGTTTTAGCTGTGATGATCCTGCCTTCCATTATCTCACTTTCGGAGACAGCTCTGGAAGCGGTGCCGAGGGAGTATGAGGAGGCGTCCCTGGCCTTGGGAGCGACAAAGCTTGAAACGGTTTTCCGGGTCTCCGCCCCCGCCGCAAAGAGCGGGATCGCTGCGGCAGTGGTGCTGGGGATCGGACGAGCCATCGGGGAGGCTATGGCCATTATGATGGTAGCGGGAAACGTGGCCAATATGCCAGCCCTCACCCGTTCTGTGCGTTTTCTGACCACCGGCATATCCATTGAACTGAACTACTCTCAGGACGGGAGCTTACAGCGGCAGGCGTTGTTTTCCATCGGCCTCGTGCTGTTTCTTTTTATCATGCTGATCAACGCCTTTTTGAACCTCGTTTTGAAACGGGAGAGGGAGACGTGATATGAGGAGAAAAATCTATGAAATTATAGGCCGGGTCATTCTATACGGGTGCGCGGCGGTGACTGCCTCTCTGCTCCTGTTTCTCATCGGGTATATCCTGTTTCGGGGGATCGGCGGCATCAGCTGGCGCTTTTTATCTACGTCGGAAAGCGTTATAAACGGCACAGTCGGTGTTTTACCTGCCATCCAAAATACGGTTTTTGTGATTCTGGTATCTCTGCTCGTGGCGCTTCCCCTGGGCGTGGGCGCAGCGATATATCTCACCGAATATGCCCGGAATCGGCGGTTTGTGGCTGCGATAGAGTTTGCCTCAGAAACACTGGCAGGAATCCCCTCCATCATCTATGCGCTTGTCGGCGTCATCATCTTCTGTACAGCGCTGAAGCTGCAAAAAACGCTGCTGGCCGGTTCCCTGACCCTGGTCATCATGATCCTTCCTACTATCATAAGGTCAACACAGGAAAGCCTGAAAACTGTACCACAGTCCTATCGGGAGGGTGCTTTTGGCCTGGGAAGTGGAAAATGGCACATGATACGCACAGTCGTACTGCCCTCCTCCGTGGATGGAATCGTCACAGGATGTATTCTCGCCGTAGGCCGTGTTGTGGGAGAGAGCGCCGTCCTGATGTATACCGCCGGAATGAGTATGGCGATGCAGAACTTTTCCCTTAGCCGTATTGCCGGGGCTTCGGGCGCCACGCTCACCGTTGCGCTTTACCATTATGCCAAAGAAAACGCGGATTTTTCAGTCGCCTTTTCCATTGCGACCATTCTGCTGATCCTTACTGTCATCATCAATTTTTCCGCGGATTTTCTCGGCAAGAAACTCAAAAGGAGCTGACTTATGGTTGAACCGATCATTTCCGCAAAGGATCTTGACTTCTATTACGGGGAAACACACGCACTGAAAAACATCTGCCTTGATATTCCAGAACATAAAATCACGGCGCTGATCGGGCCGTCCGGCTGCGGGAAATCCACTTTTTTGCGAACGATAAACCGAATGAACGATCTGATCGACGGCGTGAGAGTGACAGGCTCCCTTACATACCGGGGAGAGGAGATCTATGCTCCTGGCCGGGATGTGACAGCTTTGCGTAAGAATATCGGCATGGTATTTCAAAAGCCCAACCCTTTTCCCATGTCAATATACGATAATGTGGCATACGGTCCGCGTACCCACGGGATACGCGCCAGAGCAAAACTTGATGAGCTTGTGGAGCAATCTCTGCGGGACGCGGCGATCTGGGACGAAGTAAAGGACCGGCTGAAGAAAAACGCGCTGGGACTTTCCGGCGGGCAGCAACAGCGGCTCTGCATAGCCCGCGCTCTGGCAGTAAAGCCGGATGTCCTCCTTATGGATGAATCCACCTCGGCACTTGACCCAATTTCTACTTCCAAGATTGAAGATTTGGCGATGGAACTGAAAAAGGACTACACTATCGTCATCGTTACACACAATATGCAGCAGGCGGTGAGGATTTCGGATAGGACGGCGTTTTTCCTTTTGGGGGAACTCATAGAGTTCGGAGACACGGAAAAAATGTTCTCCCAGCCAGAGGATAAGCGTACTGAGGATTATATCACAGGGAGGTTTGGTTAATGAGAATACGATTTGACGAGCAGCTGAACGCGCTAAATCAGGAGCTTATCCGGATGGGGGCATTGTGCGAAGAAGTTATTTCTCTCGCGGCCTCTGCGCTTATCAAAAAAGATGACGCACTGGCGGCAAAAATCGCGCCGCTGGATCATGAGATAGACGAAAAGGAACGGCAAATCGAATCCATCTGCCTGCGGCTCTTGTTGCAGCAGCAGCCGGTGGCACGGGATCTGCGTCAAATATCGGCTGCATTGAAAATGGTAACGGATATGGAACGGATCGGGGACCAGGCAGAGGACATTGCGGAGATACTGCCTTTTCTAAACGGCCGGACGCTCCCTGAACATATCCAGATCCGGGAAATGGCAAAAGCAACAATCAGAATGGTAACGGACAGTGTGGACGCCTATGTAAAACAGGACATTTCCATAGCTGAAGCCGTCATTGATTCCGATGACATTGTGGACGATTATTTTACAGAGATCAAAAGCAGTCTGATCTCCCTGATCGCGCAAAAGCCCACAGAGGGAGAATATGCCCTTGACCTTTTGATGGTAGCAAAATATTTTGAGCGGATCGGGGATCACGCCGCAAATATTGCAGGCTGGGTACTCTTTTCTGTTACCGGTGAAAAAGGCTCACAGCGACCGGCAAATCAAATTGAAAAGGAACCGAAAGAGTGATAATATGGACCGGGCTGTTTGAAAGGAAGTGACTCTCTTGATTTTCTGCGTAGAAGATGACAATGGTATCCGCGATCTAATGATATATACTTTGAACTCTGCCGGCTTTGAGGCAAAGGGCTTTTCCGATGGATCGTCCTTTTTGGAGGCATTTAGTAAAGATCGCCCGGACCTGGTGCTTCTTGATATCATGCTTCCCGGTGAGGATGGCATCAGTATTTTGAAACGGCTGCGGGCAGGCGGTAATCAGGTGCCGGTCATTATGGCTACGGCAAAAGGGACTGAATACGATAAGGTGATCGGGCTTGATTTAGGCGCGGACGATTATCTTGCCAAGCCTTTCGGTATGATGGAAATGGTGTCACGGGTGAGGGCGGTGTTACGCCGCGTTTCTCCTATTTCTCAGAGCGAAGTGTTATCCCACGGTGACATCCGGATGGACACGGCGCAGCATACGGTAACGGTATGCGGAACGCCGGTAGAGTTGACTTTCAAGGAATATGAATTGCTCCGAAAATTTCTGGAGAATCCCGGAAGAGTGTTTACTCGCGGTCAGCTTTTGACAAGTATATGGGGTGAGGAATATATAGGAGAGACACGCACAGTGGATGTCCATATCGGTACGCTGCGGACAAAGCTGGGACAGCGTGGAGATCAAATCGAGACTGTGCGCGGAGTCGGTTACCGCATGGGGACAGGAAAATGACGAAACGAATTTTTAGATCGATCTGCCTTGTAGCTATCGCGGTTTTCCTTGCTTCTGTGACGCTCTTCCTATGCGTACTTTATGATTATTTTGGAAGTGTTCAGAAAAATCAATTGAAGATGCAAACCCAACTGGCTGCACAGGGGGTCCAAACCGCGGGGGCGGCATATTTTGAGAGCCTTGTCCCCAGAGGTTACCGGATCTCGTGGATCAATGCAGACGGCAGTGTGCTTTACGACAGCGAAGCAGATTCTTCGGAAATGGAAAACCACCTTGCACGGGAAGAAATAACAGAGGCACTTACATCCGGCTACGGTGAAAGTTCCAGATACTCTGTGACTCTGATGGAACGCACACTTTACAGCGCAAAGCTGCTATCGGACGGAACTATCGTGCGCCTTTCGGTAGCGCAAAACACTCTGTTGACTCTGCTCCTGGGAATGATGCAGCCGGTCATCATCATTATCGTGATCGCTATCGGGCTTTCATTCTGGCTGGCACACCGGCTCTCCAAGCACATTACTGCGCCCTTAAATCAACTGGACCTTGATGATCCGTTGAATAACGAGGGCTACGATGAGCTTTCTCCGCTGCTGCGCAGGATCGACGCCCAGCAGCGGCAGATCCGGCAGCAAGAAAAGGAACTACGAAAAAAGCGGGAGGAATTTGAGGCCGTTACGGATAATATGGCGGAGGGTATTCTTCTCCTGAATCCGAAAGGCTTGATCTTGGAGATCAACCGCGCAGCTCAAAACCTTTTCGGAACGACCCCGGAGTGCATCGGGAAACACATTTACTTGGTAAACCACAGCATAGAAATATCGGAGCTTCTTGCGGCAATGGAAAAGGGTGTCCGGGCGGAGAAGATCCTCGAACTGAACGGGCGAAAATACCAGCTTGCCTTTAATCCGGTCAGCGAGAGCGGAACTGTTTCCGGCGCTGTGCTGCTCATATCGGACGTTACAGAGAGAGAACAGGCCGAGCAAATGCGCCGGGAATTTACGGCGAATGTGTCCCATGAACTCAAAACACCGCTGCAAAACATCGCGGGGTGTGCGGAGCTTTTGGAGAATGGCCTGGTACGTCCCGAAGATACAGAGAGATTCTACACGCAGATCCGAAACGAAGCCGGACGCATGATCTCTCTGGTGGAGGACATTCTGCGCCTTTCCCATCTGGACGAGGGTGCGGAGGAACTGAAACGGGAAAAGATAGATCTTTATGCACTGTCTGTTGAAACAGTCCGGTCGCTTTCCGATGAGGCAGAAAAGGCCGGTGTTTCCGTAGCTGTCGATGGTGAAAAAGCCGTAGTGGACGGCATACCGCAGCTTCTTGAAAGCATCGTCCATAATCTTGTGGACAATGCGATCAAATATAACCGGCAGGGTGGAACGGTAAAGGTATCTGTAAACTGCTTTGAGGGGAGTGTCCGCCTTTGCGTGTCTGATACGGGGATCGGTATTCCGGCTGAACATCAGGAGCGAATTTTTGAGAGGTTTTACCGGGTGGATAAGAGCCGTTCCAAAGAACTGGGCGGTACAGGGCTTGGCCTGTCTATTGTCAAACACGCTGTCCGGCTGCATGACGCGAAGATAGAACTGCAAAGCGCAGAGGGAGTAGGCACAACAATTACGGTCTTCTTCCAGGAGGCATGAGGATCAATATGCTTTCATAGACTTTTCACTCCGTCATACGAACGCCAGCCTTCTCATTGCGGCCGGGACCGACGTGACCACCGTTGCCGGTCTCCTGGGCCACTCCCAGCCCAGCACCACACTGGACATCTATAGCCGCGCCTTCGACAAGAACAAGAAAGCCGCCAGCAATGCCTTGCAGGAGGGACTGGAGATTTGAGCAGGAAAGTAATCCGCCGCAAACGCTAATTGCTTGCGGCAGGCTTTTTAAACCTTACGCTTTACAAACCTCACCGTTTGCGGCGCAGTAGACAATGAATAAGCCGGGAGCTGGCGGACCGCTCCCGGTTTTGATTTGCCGAAAATGGAAATGCCTTATCCCGGCGTACCACAAGTGGCGCAGACAGTTCCGACTATAATTTCCTGGTCGTATGCCGGTTGGACGGTGACCGTCTCATAGTGAGCTGTCTCAGGCGCCCCCTCTACCCATACCTGGTCACAGCGGACGTCGGTGGTGAAACCGCCATGCTGCTCCGATCCTCCGGCGTGGGCGTGGGTGAGCCAGTCGCTATAGGAGGTAAAAGCTTCACCGCAGCGGCAGACCATCACCTCATAGGAACCGCCTTCAAAATGCCCCTCTGTTCCAGGCACGTCCACGACCTTGATCTCTTCCACGACCGCCTCAAAGTGAACGGTCGTTTTAACAGGGACCCATTCGTGGACATGGACTGGAGCCTGGGCAGGAACAACGCCCGGAATTTCATAGTCAGGTTCCGGCTGGCTGCTATACGGCAGAGCTTCAGCGGCAGGCTCTTTCCTCTCAGGCACAGCGGTAGTTTCCGGCGCAGGTGCTGGAGATGACGCTGCGAACTGCGCGGGAGGTATAACAGATTTCAGTTCCGAACTGATTTCCGCGGCAGCGGTCATAGTGGGTAAAGGGCTTATTTCTTCCGCCTGCTTTTCCGACAAGTTGTTTCTGACGGGACAAGACAGCATGAAGATACCGATAGCAAATAGAATCGCAATAGTCTTTTTCATGTGGCACACTCCTTCGTAAAAAGTTTTGGAAACCGGTTGGTCTCGATGTTTTGTGGATAGTACCATAGTGAAAAGATTATTGCAAGTTATTTTTCCAGGAGAGAAAACCAACGGCCCAGGCAGTTCTCGTGCCTGGGCCATTTGCAGCACCTCACCATTTGCAGCACCTCACCATTTGCGGCGCAGTAACCAAAGAAGAGTTCGCCGAAGAGTTTTTTTCTAAGAACAGGTTCTCGCCCTCGCAGTTTTTTTCGGGAGGGATAGTGGTAGAAGTTTTTTCTCAAAAGGAACAGTAGAAACTCTCTCGCAAACTTCTGGAGCCGTTCTTTTTCGAGTGGCGTCCGTCATGAAAAACAAAGTGAGGCCCGTCAAAAAATCTGCAGGAGGTAAAAAATTTGAAAGAATCCGTTTACGAAATTCATGAAGGAGACAACTGAGTACATGGAGAAAAAATTTTTCTCTCTGCTGAATAAGATCTTCGGTCTGGAACTCTGCCTTGAATGAGAACACCGTGCGCAAGTACACCCGCAGGCTGGAGGACAAGGGGCTCATCTACACAGAGCACACAAAGGTGAGACCGAGGAACGGTCCGCCGCGCAACGGGAATCTGTTGTTCACCGTCCGGCCTATCCGGGACGACGTAGAAAACTACCAGGAGCGTCAGCTGGCAGAGGCGGATGCGGAACGGCAGCGTCAGGAAGCAATGCACTGTGTGGAGGACTACAACGACCAGCACCCGGACAAGCTCATCACGGTAACGGAGAACGACCGGCCGACTGTTCCCACGCCGTGAGGCCGCAGGAGGCCGCGTGTGCGTTCTTTCGTTCCTCGGAGAGTAAGTACACGCTCGTGACAGCCTGCGCGAGGTGGGCGCAAATTGGGCCGGTCGAAAACGACGCAGGAGAAAGCAGCGGGGTCGTAAACGACCCGCAGCGCTCACTTCTGCCCGCAGTGCGGGCAGTTTTTGCCCTTTCTCAAGGGCGTTGTAAATTCAAAAATTTTTGGAAAAGGGCGTTCCGATATGGAAGAAAAGCCCGGAGTTTCAAGAAAAAACACAGGCGTTCCTGCCACCGAAAAGGGCGGTTTTTGCCATCATTCAGAAAAATGCGAAGTTTCCCCTCTGATTGGTGCTGAATGGAAAAGAGATTATAGTGGAATGTGAAAATAATTCAGACTCAGCTGTTCTGGTAAGTCCTATCGGTCTGTCACAAAGTCATCTGTGTCCGTGTGCGAGACAGCCTGCATGAGGTGCTGAAGAAGCAACAGTTCCAGTTGATCAAGTCTGCATCCAAGAGGATCAGTACGGCAAACAAATCGTGTGTTGATCTCAGAGGCAAAAATTTTTGTTGGATTTGGGTATGGCTATTTCCCAAAGTTGTGGTATTGTGTGTTGCTGCGAAGGAGGCGAACAGAAAACGGCAAAGAAAAGAGCAGCCGGCGAGGGCAACATCAGGAAACGGAAGGACGGTCGATGGGAAGGGCGCTACGTTGCCGGGCATGATGAAAACGGAAAACCCATCCGCAAGAATGTCCTGGGCAGGACTCAGGCGGAGGTGCGAGAGAAACTCAAAGCGGCCATCGAGCTGGCTCACCGGCTGGATATAAGCAAGGCTGAGGACTATACCGTGGAGAAGTGGGTAAACATCTGGTTCGAGCTGTACTCCAAACCCAACATCCGGGAGAACACGCAGGAATACTACCGAAGGTTCATTGACCTGCACATCATCCCCCACATCGGGAGCATCAAGTTGACCAAGCTCACCAGCAGGGACATACAGAAAATGTACAACGACGTGCGGGAGCACGGCCGCACACGGAAGGAACAAAAGGACAAGACGCCGGGACTCAGCAGTTCCTATGTGCGTGGCATCCATACGATGCTGCACAACTGTCTGGGCCGGGCGGTGAAGGAGAAGTTGATCCCCAGCAATCCCTGCGATGACTGTATCCCACCAAAGATTCAAAAGAAAGAGATGAATATCCTCAAGCCGGAAGACATGGCTGCATATCTGAGGGAAGCTGAAAACCGGGGCGTGCTACCCATGTTCTTCCTGGTGCTCTGCACCGGACTGCGGCGGGGAGAGATCTCAGCGCTGCAATGGGAGGACCTGGACATAGAGAGAAAGATACTCACCGTCAACAAGCAGGCCGCAGCGGTGAAAGGCGGCGGGGTCAAGGTGGTGCCGCCCAAGACGGATACTTCCGTCCGGCAGATCTCCGTCTCCCAGCAGGTGATCGACCTGCTCAAGCAGGAGCACGAAAAGCATCCTGACAATCCCATCATGTTCCCGTCCCCGGTGAACGGAGGAATGTGGTACCCGGATGCCATCAATCGCCTGCACCAGAGGATATTAAAGAGCGCCGGGCTGGAACACATACGTCTGCACGACTTGAGACATACTTTCGCCTCGGTCGCTCTGCAAAACGGCGTGGACATCAAGACTGTCTCCAGTATGCTGGGACACTTCGACGCAGGCTTCACTCTGCGGACCTACACCCACGTCACGACCAAATCGCAGGAGCAGGCAGCGGACACTATGGGAGCGTTCGTGGCTGAGAGGATGTAGGAATAAACCTCACCGTTTGCGCCGCAGTAAACAAAGAAGAACATAGCATGGAGGCTGTAGACGAGCAGAGCATCGTCCGCAGCCTCCAGGTTTTTCTCTGCCGAGAGGCAATATGAATGCGGCAGCTGCATCAAGCAATCGAAGCTGCCGCAGGACTGCCCCTCTCCCCTGCTGTAAAAGGTTCTTTATTTCCCGTGTGGGTCGCGGTGTGGGTCTTTGGTTCTGCCGCAATTTTTTGGGGAACGAATATAGCCGAAAGGAGCCTGTAAACTGCGGTATTCCGCGGTTTACAGGCTCCTTTGGAGCTGGAAACGTGACTCGAACACGCGACCTGCTGATTACGAATACGATCAGAAATATCCAAGTGCCGATTTCAAGCCGTTTTGAGCCCTTTCCACTGCCCCTGAAAGAGAATTCTTCGCGCCGTGCTTTCCGTTGTTTCCACCGGCAGCTTTCGTCTTGTGGGTCGCCGTGTGGGTCTAAGCAAAAAATAATGCAAAAAACTTAGCTTATACGCAGTACACAGGATACGGGAAACAGTGGGGCACTATAGTACAGACCATCCTGCACCTCACCGTTTGCGCCGCAGTAAGCAAAGAAAAGCCCCCTTTTTGACAAGCTGAAAACCAGGCCATGTCAATAGGCACAGCTTGATTTCTCTTGATCTCTCTTCAGATCCCGCCGTGGGCGAAGTTCTCCCAGCTGCGGTGCATATAGGTCTCCAGGGGCAGGGGCGTGCCGATATACCGGAGGTCCCGGCCGTCGGCAAGGAATTCCTCCAGGAATTCCCGCCGGCCGCTGGTATAGACCACCGGGAGCCCGGAGAGCCGGGAGGCCTCCCGGAGCACCTCGTAACCCCGGCGCAGGTCCTCCGCGCTGGCCATGGTGAGGAGGTTAGAGTTGTTGATAAAGCCGGTGACCCGCTGCCGGGCAAAGCCCTCCATGTCCCCCTTGAGCTTGAGGAGCTTCTCCGGCGTCTCCGACATGGGGCGGAAGACATTGATGATGTCATACACCTCCAGCTGCTCGGGCGCCAGCCGGGCGAAATCCTGGTGGTAGCGGGCCAGGGAGAGGGCTCCCGCAGGGTCGCCGCCCACGTCGAAGATGACCAGGTCCCAGTCCCGGTCAAAAGCGGAGGCCACGGCGGCGGGCATATTGGTCTGGGTGACGCCCTGGCCCACGAAGGTGGGCGAGACCAGCTCCACCCGCTTCTCCTGCAGGAGCTTCACATGGTCCGACATGCGGAAGTAATCGTTGATCCGGTCCAGGTCGATGACCTGGGTGCGCTTGCCCTCCCCCGCGGCCCTGACGGCCAGGTTGAGGGCGATCTCCGTCTTGCCGGAGCCGTAATTCCCGATCAGGATCAATACCTTTTTCATAGGCCCCTCCCCTCCGGCATGGACTGGCGGAACACCTGCCTGGGCGGGATCCACAGGGCGGTATCCGCCCCCTCGTGGCGGACGATCAGGTTCAGGCAGAGCTTCAGGCCGTTTTCAAACACCTCCTGCATCCGCAGATCGATGCAGGAGAGGGGCGGCGTGACGTAGCGGCAGAAGGAGTCCGGCCCGTTGTTGGCGGTGAGCAGGAAGAGCTCCTCCCCCACGCGGACGCCCGCCTCGTTCAGGGCCGCCGCGACCCCTTGGGCCACGCTCTCGTTGTTGCAGTAGATCACCTTTTTCAACAGGCCCTTTTGGAAAAGCCGCTGGCCCAGGGCGTAGCCCTCGTCCGCGGAGCCCTCGCAGCTGTAGCAGCTGCCGGAGAGGTCCAGCTCCAGCTCCCGGCAGCGCTCCGCGAAGCCGCTGCGCCGCAGGTCGGTCGCCACGTGGGACCGGGCGTCCCAGATGGCGCAGACGGACTGGCCGCCTCTCTCGGTGGCCAGGTCGCAGGCCAGGCGGCCCGCCTGCCGGTGATCCACGCTCACAGAGGGAAAGCCCTCCCTGGCGCGGTTGACCAGCACGATGGGGACGGCCCGCTCCACCCCGGCGATAAAGTCCAGGTCCTCCAGGGAGGCCCCGGCCAGGAGTAGGCCGTTGTAGCTGCCCGGATCGAACTTGTCCCAGAACTCCCGGAGGCTGCCCGGCATAAAGAAGTGCATGCTGACCTCCACCCCCTCCAGGGAGTGGCGGGTGACCTCCTTGATGGCGCGGATGGCCGACAGCATGGACTGCTCAAAATAGAACTCCGGCCAGAGAGCGGCGATGCGGGTGCGCTGGCCGCCGGTCTTTTTCAGCTGCCGGGCCGTGATGTTGGGCCGGTAATTGACCCGTTCCGCCGCGGCCAGGACCCGCTCCTGGGTGCCCTTGGAGATGTGCCGCTCGTCCCCCTTGCCGTTGAGCACATAGGAGACGGTGGCAGCGGAGGTCCCGCTCAGCTTGGCGATATCGTAAATGGTAGCCATAAGTCACCTCCCAGCATAGACTTCCTTTAAATTATTTAAATTATAATACAAGATGATCGAAATGTAAATAACATCCAGAAATTGCGCGGCAGGCCGTGGAAAACTCCGTGGCCTGCCGCTTGTGTAGAAAAGAAAGAAAGGAAGAATTATGTCTCTGTCTCTTTTTCGACCGCCAGGCCGAAGCGGTACCACTTGTGGTGCTCCAGCTCCAGCATGTCCGCGTAGGGGACCTGGGCCTTGAGGGCCCGGTCAAAGCTGCCCACAAAAGCGGCGGTGCTGAATTTTCCATCCACCAGGCAGCTCTCCTTCGCCGCCGGCGGGAGCATAAGCTCGATCAGCTCCGGGTGGGAGGCGAAGAGGTGTTCCGTCATGTCATAGTGGTGAGGGATGACCACCTGAGCGCCCATGGCCTTGACCATGTCCGCGAAGGCAGCCGGGTCCTGCTTGGGGCTCAGGTGCATGACGGCGATGTCCGGCTTCAGGCCCTGGAAGCGGTATTTCTGGTCAGGGGTGGTCTGGCCGGCCCAGATCAGGATGCGGGTACCGTCGCCGGTGGTGATCAGATAGTTGTGCAGCTCCAGAGAACCCCACCAGCCGCTGAGACTGTCCAGAGAGCTCGCTTCCTCCGCGAACGTGGCCGGGCGGTAAGCGCCCTTGGCGTTCTCGGTGTGGCGGCCGGCGTAGACGTTGAGCTTCACGTCGTCGAAGATATACTCCTCCCCGCTGCGCACCCGGTAGACGTTGGTCAGGCTCACGTGCTGCCACTGGCACAGGGCGTCGGTGGACAGGTCGCCCACAAAGAGCCGGGCCTTGGGGAATTTCTCCAGCAGCCGCCCCACGTCCTGGGCGTGGTCAAAGTGGATGTGAGAGAGGAGGATGTAGTCCGCCCGCTCGATCCGGTCCAGCGGGAAGGGGTATACGTCGGAGCTGTCCAGCCAGGGGTCTGTCAGCAGGTGGGCCCCGCTGGGCAGGACGATCTCAAAGCCCGCGGTGTTGAGCCAGCGGAGCTTCACCCCATTGTGCAGCATGACAGCCACTTACGCCTCCTCCAGCTCTTCAAAAAGCTTCGCGGCGGGGATCACGGCGGAGGCGCCGCAGATCATCATGGCCAGGCGCAGGGCCTCGCCCACCTCCTGGATAGACGCGCCGGCCTTCACGGCCTTGTTCCCGTGGACGGTGATGGTGGTCTCTACGCCTCTGGAGCAGCCCAGGATCATGATCATCAGCTCCCGGTATTTCTGGGGGATCAGGTTCTCCCCCCGGTTGCAGGAGAGGAACAGATTCTCGAAGGCCTTCAGCAGCTGGGGATCGTTGGCGATCTGCCGGTGGAAGGGCAGCAGGTCGCCGCCCCGGATCTCCTTGAGCTCGGCCATGACTTCTCTGGACTTTTCAAGCTGTACAGGGTCTGTCTGTTTCATGTTCAATCGATCCTTTCCATAGTATATTTTACAGTATTCTCTTCTCTGCGCCGTTTCTCCTCCAGGTACTCCTTGGCCACCTGGGGGAACATGGCGTAGAGCAGGACTTCCTCATCGCTGACGGCGAAGCCGGCCGCCTCGGTCTTAAGCTTTTCCCACTCCAGGGGAATCCGGTCCGCCGGCCGGCAGGTGATGATCTCCCCGTCGCCCACGATCTTCCGCTGGAGCGCCGGGTCCACCGGGGCCGGGAAGCGGCCGTACTCGCCGCGCATATAGGCCTTGCTCTCCTTGGGGATGATCTTGTACCGCTCGCCGCTGATGACGTTCATCGTGGCCTGGGTGCCGACGATCTGGCTGAAGGGCGTGCCCAGGGGGGGATAGCCGAACTCCTCATGGACCAGGGCCGTCTCCCGGAGGACCTCGTCCAGCCGGTCATAGGCGTTCATGTCCTTCAGCTGGCTCTCCATATTGGAGAGCATCCCGCCGGGGATCTGGTGCTGGAGCACGGAGATGTCCACGCCGGTAAAGTGGCTGACATGCTCGCTGTAGTGCCCCTTGATCTCGGTCAGGTCGGCGTTGATCTCTGCCACCAGGTCCAGGTCCAGGTCCGCGGCATATGGAGTTTGGGCCAGGGCCACCGCGAAGCTCTCCAGGGGCGGATGGGCGGTGCCGTTGCAGAGGGCGGAGAAGTCCGTATCGATCACGTCGGCCCCCGCCCGGACAGCCTCCCAGTAGCCCAGGTCGGACATGCCGCCGGTGCAGTGGGCGTGATAGTGGACCGGCACATCCAGGGCCTCCTTCAAGGCCCGGACGGTGAGGAAGACGGAGACCGGGTCCTTCATGCCGGCCATGTCCTCCAGGTGGATGGCCTGGGCGCCCATGTCCACGTACTGCCGGGCCACGTCCACATACAGCGCGTCGTTGTGGACGGGGCTGGTGGTATAGAGCAGGTTGGTCTCCACCCGCTTCCCTGTTTTGAGGGCGGCGCGGATGGCGGTCTGGCAGTTGCGGGCGTCCATCAGGCCGTCGAAGATCAGAAAATCGTCGATCCCGGCCTCAGCGGCGCAGTCCACGAAGTGCTCCACCACATCGTCGGCATACTGCCGGTAGCCCACCACGTTCTGCCCCCGCAGGAGCATCCGCAGGGGCGTATTGGGCGCTGCCTTCTTGCACAGGCGCAGCCGCTCGAAGGGGTCCTCCTTCAGATAGCGCAGCATCACGTCAAAGGTGGCGCCGCCCCACATCTCGATGCTGTCAAAGCCCACCTTATCCATCTTAGTGATGAGCCTGACCACATCCTCTGTATTCATCCGGGTGGCGATCAGGGACTGCTGCCCGTCCCGCAGATCGACACTGCAAAATTTCACCGGCCTTGCCGGGGCCCGGTAGCTGTAAAACAGCTCCATCTCCTCCGGCGTATGGATCGAAGCGAGCTTGCTCATTCCGTTTCCTCCTCTTTGCGTGTCAAATTTAAAATGCGGTAACTTAACCGATTAATTAACTGCCGCTATCATAAATCCTTTTTCATGCCCTGTCAAGCGAAAAAATCCGTCCTTTCAAATCTTCGCCGTTTTTGACGAAAATGAGGGCCGATCTTTGTGAAAAAATCACCAATATCGCGTTAGAGGTTTCAAAAATCGCTCTATTACAATAGATAGTCCCAGAAAAAGCGCCGCAAAGTTCTCGCTTTGCAGCCTTTGTCCGCTCCGGCGCGGGAAAAATCCTGTTGACAAGTCAAAAAATAATCATTATAATGGCAGCAAGTTAATTAATCGATTAAGTTTCGATGTAAAGCATATTTGTCAGGAGGTATTTTACTATGGTCAAGAAATCCATGGACGGCAACGAAGCCGCCGCTTACGCAAGCTACGCCTTTACCGAAGTCGCGACGATCTACCCCATCACCCCCTCCAGCCCCATGGCGAACCTGGTGGACGAGTGGGCAGCCCACGGAAAGAAGAACCTGTTCGGCACCTCCGTGAAGCTCACGGAGATGCAGGCTGAGTCCGGCGCCATCGCCGCCATGCAGGGCGCACTGGAGAGCGGCTCCCTGGCGAGCACCTACACCTCCGCCCAGGGCCTGATGCTGATGATCCCGCCCATGTACCGCATCGCGGGCCTGCAGCTGCCCGCCGTCATGCACGTGGCCGCTCGGAGCGTGGCCGCCGGCAACGTCTCCATTTTCGGGGACCAGATGGATGTGATGGCCTGCCGGCAGACCGGCTGGGCCCAGCTGGCCTCCTCCAGCGTCCAGGAGTGCATGGACCTGGGGGCTGTGGCCCATCTGGCCGCCATCAAGGGCCATCTGCCCGTGCAGCACTTCTTTGACGGCTTCCGGACCTCCCACGAGATCCAGAAGATCGAGGTCCTGGACTATGAGGACCTTGGGAAGCTGCTGGACCGGGACGCTCTGAAAAAGTTCCGGGACCGGGCGCTGAACCCGGAGCACCCCACTATCCGCAACATCAACGGTACCGACGATGTCTGCTTCCAGTACCGGGAGACCGTGAACCCGTCCTATGACGCGTTCCCCGCGGTGGTGGCGGAGTACATGGAGAAGATGTCCCAGCTGACCGGGCGGGACTACCGGCTCTTCAATTATTATGGCGCGCCCGACGCCGAGCGGGTGGTCGTGGCGATGGGCTCCGTCTGCGAGGCGCTGGAGGAAGTTGTGGACTACCTCAACGCCCGGGGCGAGAAGACCGGCATGGTCAAGATCCATCTGTACCGCCCCTTCTCCCTCAAGGACTTTATCGCCGCCCTGCCGGAGAGCTGCAAGATCCTCACCACCCTGGACCGGACCAAGGAGCCCGGCTCCCTGGGCGAGCCCCTGTATGAGGATGTCAGCGCGGCGCTTTTGGAGGCCGGACGGCTGGTCCGCGTCCTGGGCGGCCGCTACGGCCTGTCCTCCAAGGATACCACCCCCGCCCAGCTCAAGGCCGTATTCGACAACATGAAGGGCGGGAAGAGGAACCACTTCACCATCGGCATCAACGACGACGTGACCTTCCACTCCCTGCCGGTCGGCGAGAACATCGTCACCTCCGGCAAGTCCATCATCTCCTGTAAGTTCTGGGGCCTGGGCTCCGACGGCACCGTGGGTGCCAACAAGAATTCCTGCAAGATCATCGGCGACAACACCGACCAGTACGTGCAGGCCTATTTCCAGTACGACGCCAAGAAATCCGGCGGCCTGACCCGCAGCCATCTGCGCTTCGGCCATGAGCCTATCCGCTCCTCCTACTATGTCACCATGGCAGACTTTGTAGCCTGCCACAAGCAGAGCTATATCCAGACCTTCGACATCGTCAATGAGGTCAAGCCCGGCGGCATCTTCCTGCTGAACACCCACTGGGACCGGGAGCAGCTTTTTGCCAACCTGCCCAATCGGGCCAAGCGCCTGCTGGCCCAGCGGAACGTCCGCTTCTACACCATCGACGCCACCGGTATCGCCGGGGAGATCGGCCTGGGCAACCGCACCAGCACCGTGCTCCAGGCGGCCTTCTTCAAGCTGTCCGGCGTCCTGCCCATCGAGCAGGCCGAGGAATACATGAAGCAGGCGGCAGTCAAGACCTTCTCCAAGAAGGGCGAGAAGATCGTCAACATGAACCTGGCCGCTATCGAGCGGGGCCTGAACAGCGCGGTGAAGATCGAGATCCCCGCCGAGTGGGCCCAGCTGACGGACGACGTGCGCGTGACGGACGAGAGCCTGCCCCACTTCGTGCGGGAGGTGCTGATCCCCATGAACAGCGCCGCCGGCGACAACATCCCGGTCAGCCAGTTCATGCCCTACTCGGACGGCGTCTTCCCCACCGACACCGCCCGCTTTGAAAAGCGCGGCGTGGCGGACCAGGTCCCGGTGTGGGACGCTGCCAAGTGCATCGGCTGCAACCGCTGCTCCCTGGTCTGCCCCCACGGGGCGATCCGGCCCTTCCTGTTCACCGAGGAGGAGGCCGCAGCCGCGCCCTGCGAGACGAAAAAAGCCCTGGGCAAGGGCTTTGAAAACTACCGCTACCGCATCCAGGTGGGCGTTCTGGACTGCCAGGGCTGCGGCAGCTGCGTGAACGTCTGCCCGGCCAAGGAGAAGGCCCTGACCATGGTCCCCCTGGACAGCGTGCGCCAGGAGCAGAAGAACTTCGACTTCTGCATGACCCTCTCCGACAAGCCCAACCCCATGTCCCGCTTCTCCGCCAAGGGCAGCCAGTACGAGCGGCCCCTGTACGAGTTCAACGGCGCCTGCCCCGGCTGCGGAGAGACGCCCTATGTGAAGCTGCTGACCCAGCTCTTCGGGGACCGGATGTATGTGGCCAACGCCACCGGCTGCTCCCAGGCCTACGGCTTCTCCACTCCCAGCTTCCCCATGACCGTGAACCGGCGCGGCTTCGGTCCCGCCTTCTCCAACTCCCTGTTTGAAAACAACGCGGAGTTCGCCATGGGCATCGGCCTGTCCGACGGGCAGCTGCGCGCCCAGGCCAAGATGCACGCCCAGGCCGCGGCGGAGAGCACCTCCGACGCCGCCCTGAAGGCCGCCCTGCTGGCCTGGCTGGAGGATGGCGACGACGATGAGAAGACCGCCGCCGTCTCCGACGCGGTGCGCTCCGCCCTGGCCGCCAGCTCTGACGACAGCGCGGACGTGGCTTTCCTCCGGGAGCGGCAGGACACCCTCACCAAGAAGGCCATCTGGATGGTGGGCGGCGACGGCTGGGCTTACGACATCGGCTACGGCGGCCTGGACCACGTGCTGGCCTCCGGCATGGACCTGAACGTGCTGATCCTGGACAACGAGCTGTACGCCAACACCGGCGGACAGGCGTCCAAGGCCACGCCCACCGGCGCCGCGGTGCAGTTCGCCGCCTCCGGCAAGAGCACGCCCAAGAAGGACCTGGGCCTGATCCTCTCCACCTACGGGTACATCTATGTGGCCTATGTGTCACTGGGCGCAAACCCGGAGCACACTATCAAGTGCCTCAAAGAAGCCGCCGCCTACAAGGGCCCCTCCATCGTGATCGCCTACGCCCCCTGCATCAACCACGGGCTGGTCAAGGGCATGGGCCGCTCCATCGAGGAGGAGAAGGCGGCCGTGGACTGCGGCTTCTGGCCTCTGTTCCGCTACAACCCGGACAACGAAAAAGAGGGGAAGAACCCCTTCATGCTGGACTCCGCGGCCCCCGACGGCAAGCTGCGGGAGTATATGATGGGTGAAAACCGCTTTGCCTCCCTGACCCGCACCTTCCCCGAGCGGGCGGAAGAGCTCTTCACCAAGGCGGAGGCCTTTGCCGCCCACCGCTACGCCCACTATAAAAAACTCGCGGAAGAGTGAGTAAAATAAGAAAGGTGTGTGAACGATGAAGACAGCGACCCTATTGGGCGCGACTTCAGGCGCAAAATTCACTCTGGAGCCGGACTGGTTCGTCCTGACGGACGGCACCGCCCACACTGTCCCGGCCCTCCTGGGCGGGAAAAAACCGAAAGACCCCGGCAAAGTAAAGGTCTTTATCGACCATGAGACCCCCTGCGGCAGCGAGAAGGTGGCCGCCCACCAGAAGGCTCTGGTGAGCTTCGCCCGGGAACAGGGCTGCGAGCTTTCCAACGGCTACGGTATCGCCTACCAGCTCATGCTGGACAAAGCGATCCGGCCCGGGCAGCTGGTGGTCCACTGCGGGGACTTCGGCAGCATCTACGCCGCCGCCGGCGCTCTGGCTCTCAAGCTCAGCCCGGAGGAGATGGCACAGGCCATGGTCAACGGAGAGATCAGCCTGACAGTTCCTGAGGCCGTCTGCCTGGAGCTGCTTGGGGAGCTCCGCTCCCCCGCCTGCGGCAAGGACGCCGCCCTCTCGGCCCTGAAGCTTCTGGGCTCTCAGGCGGCGGGCAGGCTTCTGCTGGTCTGCGGCGGCGGTCTGAACAGCCTGACCGGCTCGGAGCGTCTGGCTTTCTTCCAGCTGCTCAGCGCATGCGGCTGCGCCGCCGTTTTGACGGCGCCGGAGGCAAAGGCAGACGCCCTTCAGCTTGATCTGAGCGCGGTGGTCCCCATGGTCTCCCCTGCGGAGGACTTCTCCGCCGCCGTCCCCGCGGCAGAGCTGCCGGAAAAGGCGGTCAGCGCCGTGTTTATCGGCGGCTGCTCCCAGGGCCGTATCGAGGACATCCGCGCCGCGGCGGCTCTGTGCAAGGGCAAGCGCGTCCAGCGCAAAGTACGCGTGACGGTGGCCTTCGCCAGCACGGAGGTCTATGTGCAGGCGGCCAATGAAGGGCTGATCGATACGCTGCTGGACGCGGGCGCCGTGGTCATGAACCAGGGCTGCTCCGCCTGCTACGCCCACAGCCAGGGGCTGGTGGACCTGAAGGACACGGTCCTCAGCGCGGGTAGCCGCCCCTGCCCGGACTGCCTGGGCAGCGGCAAAAATGTAGAGACCTGGCTGTGCAGCGCGGCTACGGCTATGAGCAGCGCCCTGACCGGACACATCTGTCCGGCGGAATAAGGAGGGGATCAAAATGGAAAAGGTTTTCAGCAGCCGCATCTGGCTGATGCGCAGAGACATCGATACCGACATCATTATCCCCACGCAGTACCTGGGGCTACCCATGGAGGAGATGAAGAAGTACGTCTTCGAGCCCCTCTATCCGGACCTGGCAGCCAAGCTCCAGCCGGGCGATATCATCGTGGCGGGCCCCAACTTCGGCTGCGGCTCCTCCCGTGAGATGGCCCCGGAGGTGATGAAGACCGCCGGCATCCGCTGCGTCATCGCCCCCAGCTTCGCCCGCATCTTCTTCCGCAACGCCATCAACAACGGCATGCTCCTGCTGGAAAACGACGAGCTGTACAAGCACGTCAAGGACGGGGACACCGTGACGGTGGACCTGGAGAACCTGTGCGTCGTCCACCAGGGCCAGCAGTATCCGATCCCCCAGATCCCGGAGAACCTGCTGGAGATCATTGAAAACGGCGGCCTGGTCAAGACCTGTGAGTTGGAAAACCAGCGTCTGCGGGAGGGGACCCTGAAGCCCCGGGCCGGCCTGCCTCCGGAGCCTGTATACACCGGGGAGCACACCCTGGCGGAGAAGATCCTCATGCACAACACCCACAGCGCCTCCCTGCGCCCCGGCGACATCGTCATGGCCAGGCCTGACCGGCTCTTCGTCCTGGATATCTACACCGCCCCCACCTATAACAAGCTCAAGGGCATGGGCTATACGAAGCTGGCCCGCCCGGAGGACGACGGCGTGATCGACGACCATCAGATCCCCTGCGTCCTGTTCGACGACCCGGAGTCCTTCCGCTCCGGCTGCAAGCTGGCCGATGAGTACCACTTTGGCACCCATCTGATCGGCGAGGGCGTGGGCCACCAGCTGATCCCCGAGCAGGGGATCGCCAAGCCCGGCGGCGTGATCTTCGTCACCGACAGCCACACCACCACCTACGGCGCGGTGGGCTGCTTCTCCACCGGCGTGGGCTACACGGAGATGGCCGCCGCCCTGGGCCGGGGCGAGATGTGGGTCCGCGTCCCCTCCGCCATCAAGATCCAGATCGACGGCGTTTTGCCGGAGGGCGTCATGAGCAAGGACGTGATCCTGCGGATTCTGGGCGACCTGACCGCCAACGGCGGCACCTACCGCTCCCTGGAGTTCTGCGGCACGGCGGTGGACGCCATGAGCGTGGACTCCCGTATCTGCATCTCTAACATGGCTGTGGAGTGCGGGGCCAAGGTGGGGCTCTTCGCCCCGGATGCAAAGACCTGCGCCTACAGCGGTGTGGACCCGGCCTCGGTGGCCTGGATGACCGTGGGCCCCGACGAGTGCTACGAGCGGGTGCTGCGTTACAAGGCAGAGGACTTTGTGCCCAACCTGTCGGTCCCCCAGTATGTGGACAACGTCCACCCAGTCAGCGAATACGAGGGCACGGAGGTCAACCAGCTCTTCCTGGGCAGCTGCACCAACGGCCGCCTGGAGGATGTCGCCGTCGCGGCCAAGATCCTGGAGGGGCACCACGTGCCCACCCATGTGAAGTTCATCGTCACCTGCGCCACCAAGAAGATCTATAAAGAGGCCATCGCCGCCGGGTATGCCCAGACGCTGGCCCAGGCCGGCGCCATGGTCACCATGCCCTATTGCAGTCTCTGCCAGGGCCGGGGCGGCGGCGTGGTCAGCGAGGATGAGGTGATCCTCTCCACCAACAACCGGAACTTCCTGGGCCGCATGGGGCCGGCCAGCAGCAAGATCTATCTGGGCAGCCCCGCCACCATCGCCGTGTCCGCGCTCACAGGGCGGATCACCGATCCAAGAGAATACTTGGCTCAGCTGAAAGGCTGACCGTGTATGAAAGATAAATAAGGAGAAAACGAGATGAAAGCCAAGATCAAGTTCAAAGTCTGCGGCCTGCCCCTGAAGTATTTTGTCCCCTTCTTCCTCGTCGTCATTTTCTGCACCTACTTCGGCTATATGCCCACCGTGACCCTGGGAAGCGGAGATGGGGCCATGACCGGCGTTGGCATGGTCGGCACGCTGGCCTTCCTCATGTCCGTCGGCGGCCTGTTTTTCTGGATCGGCAGCGCTATCCCCGTGCTCAACAACTATCTGGGCGGCTCCGTGCTGGTCAGCATGTTCGCCCCCGCCATCCTGAAGTACTTCGGCCTGCTGCCTGAGTCCATCGTCAACGGCGTCGCCATGCTTATGAAGTACGGCCTGCAGGACGTGTATATCGCCACCCTGCTCTGCGGCTCCATCCTCTATATGGACCGGAAGATCATCCTGGGCGCCGTGGCCCGCTATCTGCCCGCCATCATCGGCTCTCAGGTCTTCGCCCTGGGCTTCTGCGTTCTGGGCGGCCTTGTCACCGGCTACGGCCCCTGGGACGCTCTGTTCAACATCGCCGCCCCCACCATGTCCGGCGGCTCCGGCGGCGCTATCACCACCATCCCCACCCTGTATACCAACCTGAGCGGTCAGGACTTCATGAGCCAGGCCGGTATGTACCTGTGCTACGTCTCCATCGCCAACGTGGTCGCCATAGTGATCGGCGCCGCCTCCAAGCCTGTGCTGGCCAAGTTCGGCTTGGTCTCCCCCGACGAGGAGCCCGCCATTCTCCGCAAGGCCGGCGCTACCATGGAGACTGAGTCCTCCATCAAGATCCCCAGCGAGTCCTCTGACTACGTGGCGGTCCTGGGCGGCATCTTCATGTGCCTGGCGGTCTACCTGGCCGGCAACATTCTGGGCAAGCTCCCCGGCACCAAGGTCATCGCCGGTCTGGCCTGGGCCATCATCCTGGCTATCATCATCAAGTGCACCGGCGTGATCGACGACAAGACCTCCTATCACACCGTCTGGGGCATGAACCTGCTGCTCCGGGGCCTGCTGCCCGCCATCGTGGCCGGTATCGGCATCAACTCCCTGGACATCGGCGCCATGGTCAGCTACTTCAGCCCCGCTGCCCTGCTGATCATCGTGCTCGGCGTGGTGGGCGCTTACGTGGGCGCTATCCTCTTCGGCCACCTGTTTGGACTCTGGGGCTATGAGTCCGGCGTGACCGCAGGCCTGTGCTGCTGCAACATCGGCGGCTCCGGCGACATCGCCGTGCTCACCGCCTGCGACCGGATGAGCCTGCTGGCCTTCGCCTCCATCTCCACCCGTATCGGCGGCGCGCTGATGGTGGTCTGGATCGGCTTTCTGTATCCCCTGCTGATGAAGTAAAATCTACCGAAAAGCATAACGGAAAGGGAGATCTGATTTCCAGATTTCCCTTTCCCGCTAAAAGGACAGAAAACAATGGAAACTTACAAGCTCGCGATCACTTCCGGTGACTCCGTCGGGGAGGAACTGACGGCTCAGCTTTTCAAGCTGTTCCAGGCCCTGGAACAAAGATACCCGGTCCGCTTTGAGCTCTTCCCCTTTGTCAGCTGCACCCCCGCTGTGCAGGAGTGCGGCACGGCTCTGCGGGAGGCAGATCTGGTGGAGGCCCTGGGCTGCCGGGCCGTGATCTTAGGGAACATCGGCGCTACGGCCGGGCCGGAGCGGGAAAAGTCCCCGGTCTACGCCCTTAGCTCCCTGCGCTCCGCCTTTCAGGTCTGCACAAATATCCGCCCGGCCTATGTCTCGCCGGTTTTTGAGTCCCTGTCGCCGCTGAAGAGCAGCATCACCCGCCGGGGGATCGATATCCTGGTGGTCCGGGACCTGATGGGCGGCATGATCGCAGGCCAGAAGCGGGAGGCCGCCGGGGCCCAGGGCCTGGAGGCCAGCGACCTGGAATATTACAACGAGCAGATCGTAGCCCATAGCGCCCACTTTGCCTTTACCGCCGCCCAGCAGCGCCGGAAGAAGGTGACCAGCGTGGACAAGGCGAACGTTCTGGCCTCCAGCCGCCTCTGGCGGCAGAAGGTCAGTCAGCTCCACGCCCAATATCCCGGCGTCAGACTGGAAAACGATTTTGTGGACCACGCGGCCATGGAGCTGCTGACCGCCCCGGACAGCTTTGACGTGCTGCTGACCAGCAACGTCTTTGGGGATATCCTGGCCGACGAGGTGGCCCAGATCACCGGGGCCCCCTGGATGTTCGGCTCGGCGGAGCTGGCTCAGGACGGGCGGGGCGTGTATACGCCCAACCAGCTGCACCACCCCCGTGGAGAGCAGCTGGCGGGAAAAGGGCAGGTCTGCCCCTATGGGATCGTGAATACTGCGGCCCTGCTGCTGCGCTACAGCTGCGGCAGGCCGGATCTGGCGGAGGCGGTAGAGCGGGCGGTTGAAGGCGCTCTACAGGAAAGGCTCTTCACCGCCGAGGCGCTTCCGGACGGAGCCGTCTGCGTCTCCACGGAGGAGCTGGGCAGCCGGATCGCCGCCAATATTAAGGAGGAAAAGAACAATGTCTGAAGCTCTGCTGCACCCCAGCGTTCCGTCGGCGGGCCTGATGGCCCTGCTGGGCTACGCTGTGGTTTTCT
>CANQTO010000037.1 GCA_947626785.1 uncultured Oscillospiraceae bacterium | reverse complement strand
CTTCTCGTTCCCATATGTATAGTTTACATAATTTTTACCGCTTGTGCAACTTTTATTTTTAAAACAAGCCCTAGTATAAAAAATTTTTCCCGCCGCAAACGGAGTGCGGCGGGAAAAATACTGAGACTGTATAGAAACTATGCAGCAGGGTAAAGAGTTCCACCGCGAAGCTAATCAAATCGTTTTTGGCGGCGGCGTGTACGTCGCCAAAAACTCTTCTCAGCCCGCAAACGTGCGCGAACCCCGTCTTTGACGGGGTTCGTCGTGCGCTGCAGCGGGCTGCAAAATTTGTCAAAAAAGGCTCTGCCTTTTTTGAAAGGGTTTTGCAAGAAGCAAAGACAACCCCCGGCTCTGCCGGGGGACAAGAAATAGCTTTAGCGAGGAGTGAAGAAACAAAAAGAATCCCTCAATAGAACAGAAGAGGTTTGCCGACCACAAATCTGCAATAGAGAGGGATTCTAATTGACAAATAGGCGCAGTATTGGGACTTTGAGTCGAAAAATGAAAGAGTCTTTGCCCCTTTAGGGGCGGCAGTGCATCTCATGCGAGAGAAAATATTTTCAGTGCGTCTTGAGACGCCTGCCAGTATTGGGCCCTTATAGGGCCTACTCAAGCCTCCGGCTTAGCCGGAGGTTTTGACTATTGCATTGCCTGTTTTTGCCGCAGGGACAGATAGTCCGCGATCATGGCGATAAACTCGCTGTTGGTGGGCTTGCCCTTGATATTGGAAACGGTGTAGCCGAAGAACTTCTGGAGCACCTCGATGTCGCCCCGGTCCCAGGCCACCTCGATAGCGTGGCGGATGGCCCGCTCCACCCGGGAGGGCGTGGTGTTGAATTTCTTGGCTACCTCGGGATAGAGCACTTTGGTGACGGCGTTGATCATATCCATGTCGTGGATGGTCAGGATGATGGCCTCCCGCAGATACTGATAGCCCTTGATGTGGGCGGGGACGCCGATCTCATGGATGATGTCGGTGACGACGGCCTCCAGATTCTGTTCCTGCCGCGAGGACTGAGGCGCGGGGCGGCAGTCAAAGCCGCCTACAGGCGCGGCGGACCGGGCCGAGCCAACCAGCTGCCGGACGCGGCCCAGCAGGGCCGGCACGTCGCAGGGCTTGGGCATGAAATAGTCCGCCCCGCAGGCCGAGCAGTCGGCCACCACCTTACTGTTGAAGAAGCCGGAGAGGACGATGGTGTGGCAGTGGACGCCGGCGTCCCCCATGCGGCGCAGGACCTCCAGCCCGTCCAGCTTGGGGAGGACCAGGTCCAGCAGAAGCACGTCCGGTTTGTGCTCCGCCAGCAGCGCCAGAGCCTCCAGCCCGTCCGAGGCGGCGGCCGCCACCTCCATATCCGCCTCCGCGGATATGAGCTCAGTCAGGAGCTTACAAAAATCAGAATTTGCGTCGGCGATCAGGATGCGTGTTTTGGTTTCCATAATTTTTCCTCCCATTTATGTGATGCACGGAGCATGCTGTACGAGATCAAGCAAAATCACCGCTGTGTCCTGTTAAATTTACCATAGCTGACAGGTTTACAACAACAGAAAACGGTCGAATAACGAATGGAACTTGTTGACATAATATCTAAAATTTCGACAGATTTCAAGAGCTCCCGGCAAAAAAGTCAAAAGATTTTAATATATTTTTGTCGAAACGTGTCGAAAATCCAATAAATGGAAGTTTTTTAGGCGTAAAAAAAGCCGCCTTGCGGCGTATAGAACGCCTCTTTGCCGGGAATACTGCCCTGTATGCTGTTTGACGCGGCCTTTTTGTCGAAAAAAGCCGGGGAGGGGGGAGCTATGTCCGCGAAAAAACGGGTCCTGCCGGCGCTGGCGGCGGCCCTGCTGCTCAGCGCCTGCGGGACCGTGAAGAGTCCAAACGGGTCGGAAGCTGGCGGTCGAATCCTCCCGGATGCCGGGGGCCTGACGGCCTTTTCCGGCGAAGAGACGGAGAGCATGGCAAATTTTATGGGCGCGAACCGGGCGCTGATCCTAAACGGGGCCCTGTATACGCTGGATCTCGACGATTCTTTCCGCCCGGTGCTGGCCCGCTATGCCCTGGAGGGCGACGGGGACCTGGGGGCGCGGACGGTGCTGGCGGAGGACTGCCTGCCGGAGTATCTGACGGCGGCGGAGGGGGAACTATATTATGTTAACCGAGGGCAGATCGAAAGCCTGACCCTTTCCGGGGGAGAGCGTCGGATCCTGCGGCCGGGGAGCTGCGATTTCCTGCGGCTCTATGCGGGGGAGCTGTGGTTCTGCGACGAGGAAGGGCGGCTCTGCCGGATGTCCCCGGAGGGCGGGGAGGCTCAGACGGTCCTGGAGGAGGCCTGCTTTTATCCCTGGGTCCGGGACGGGGCGCTGCTCTGGCAGGGGGGAGAAGAAGAGGACCTGTTTCTCACCCGGCTGGAGGACGGGGCGCCGGCGCCGCTGGCGGCGGGGCCCTGCTATGCCCCGGTGGGGTTGGACGGACGGCTCTACGCCACAGGCCGGGAGGCCCTGCTCAGCATGGCCCTGGACGGCTCGGACCGGCAGGAGCAGCCTCTGCCGGGGCTCCAGGGGCCGGTGGAGCTGATCCCGGAGGGCGGGGGCTTTGTCCTGCGCTGGGTCGTGGAGGACAATGGGCTCCGGCAGTTCACGGCGGAGCCGGAGAGCCCGGAGGCAGCCCAGGAGGCAAGCCGGTCCGGCTATCGCCGCTGCGATCTCGCCGGCGAGAGCTGGCGGGTGGACGCCTGGTATCAAGAGGACGGCCGCCTGCGCTGCTTTCTCCTGGTGAGCCCCCAGGGCACCGAGACGGCCTATCTGAATGGGGTGATAGAGACAGAAGCAGGGCGGTGAGGCTTTCACCGCCCTGTCGGCTTGTCTATCCAAATCGTTCCGCCATATAGAGCGCCGCCCGGGACTGGGAGGCGCTTGCCGCCTCCTGGGCCGTCACTTGCCCGGCGAAGAAGCGCTGGGCCTCCTCCCGGAGGATCGCCAGCAGCTCCGGGTGCTGGCCTGCCACGGCGTGGGTGTTCTCCAGCAGTTCCCGGAACTGCTCCGCGTCCGCAGGCGTTGCGTCCTTTGCAAATTCCGCCTTGCCGCTGGCCAGAAGCTTTAACTGCTGTTCCCGCGCAGCGTTGAGGGTGGAGATCTGGGCCTGTGAGGTCCCCAGAGGAGAGCTCAGGCAGTAGCGGACAAAGTCCCAGGCCCCGTCCTTGTGTTCGCTGCCGGAGGAGACGGCCAGGACCGTGGACAAGCTGAAGAGGCTGCCCATGGCGTTGACGAAGCGGTAGTCGTCCCCGAAGAAGGTCCGGCCATAACCGGCGCTGCCCAGAGAATCGGTGTTCAGATAGCGGTACACCGAGGGGACGCCCTCCGGGGCGCAGCTCTCCTGAAAGGCGGCGCAGGATTCCAAGAGATTTACATAATCAATGCTTTCAAAATCGCAGGAGCCGTTGGCCGCGTCCAGGTGGGTCCCCATGTAGACGGTGGCCAGCCAGTCAAAGAGGCTGTCCCGGGTGAAGCCCGCGGGGAACAGGTCCAGCCAGCCGGTGTAGCTGCTCTCGGGGAAGACCCGGGCTTCCTCGGCCTGGACCTTGGGCAGGGCGTAGGAGGCGGAGAAGGGGGCCGCGGGGTCCGGCTGGAGGGCGGTGTTCTGGACAAACAGGGCCAGAATGAAGCGCAAGGGGATGGAATAGATCTCCTCCCCCGGGTTCACCGCCTCCATGAGCGAGGGCAGAAAATCCGCTCTGCTTAGGCCTTCGGCGGCCAGATAGGGGCTCAACTCCTCGAAGACCGCGCTGTCCGACCAGCCTAAAAAGCCCCCGCTGCCATAGATGAAGAGATCCGGGCCCCGGCCGGCGGCCATTTCCGTAGCCGCCTCCTGCTCCTCAACATAAGAAGTACGCACCAGCCAGGGGCTGTCGCTCATATTGTACCGCTCCAGATAGTCGCTCAGGATCCCAAGGCTTCCCCCATTGATCCACATGGTCAGCGGCGTCTTGTCCGGCAGAGGGCCGTATTCCAGGCAGATCAGCTCGCTGTCCGTATCGGCCAGCACATAGCCCTCGGACCAGGGGAGAAGGGGATGCCCTGCCCATTTGTTGCTGAGGCCCGCCTCATAGAAGCTGAACAGGGGCTCGCCCAGACTGTCAGAAGAGGCCAGCGGGCAGATGTCCCGATTCGTGACCAGCAGGGGCTCCCCCTGGGGCGTGCAGCCCACGCCGTCGATTTGCCGCCCCCCTAACCGGTCAAAGCTGCACCGGAACAGGGTCTCCAACTCCGCGCTGCCGGGGCTGTTCAGACGGCGGAGCGCCATGAAATTCTCTGAGCCGACATATTCGTAGACCAAAAGCAGCAGCCCTTGGGGCGAGGGGAGGACGCTTTCAATGTTCCCCATGTCCGGAAATTGGTTTTGGATATGGAGCGCGCTGTCCAGCACAAAGAGGCCCCGGTCCCCAATCAGGCAGAGGGACCCGTCCAGCCAGGCAGCGGTATTGACCTCAAAATGAAAAACCGCGCCGTCGGGATAGGTGTACCGCCCCAGAGTGCTCAGCTCCTCCATGACAGAGCTCAGGTCCTGTTGGGAGAGAAGCTGCCCCTCCCCGCCGTAGAACAGCAGTTTGGTGGGGATATCAGTGGGGACAGCGGCATTGTTTGAAGGATCCTCCAAGCGTTTCCAATCGGCCAGGGCGCCCAGACCGCCTTCATCCGTGGGGAAGCAGGGGCCCAAGTCCTCGATATCCTCCGGGATGGGGTAGGAGCTGAAGCTCTCTCCGTCATAGCGGCCGATGACGGGCCGCCCGTCCGGGCCCAGCCCGGTCAGGTAAAGGTCGGTCCCGCCGGTGCAGACATCGCCGAGCGTGGCGATCCCCTCCGGCGGGGACCGGAAGGCCAGGGACCAGCCCAGTTTTTCCTCCTGGGTGAGGGGCGCGGCCTCCGGATCTGCGGCAGCCTCCCCCCTTTTCCCGCAGGCGCAGAGGGCCAGGGCCAGGGTCAGCAGCAGAGCAAGTATTCGCTTCATAGAGAAGCCTCCTTCCTTTTGTACGCCTTTATCCGAAGCGCTCCGCCATGTAGAGCGCCGCCTTGCTCCGGCCGGAGGCGGCCATGTAGGGGCTCAGCTCTTCGAAGACGGTGCTGCCGTTCCAGCCCAGGAAGCTGTCCCCGGCAAAGGCGTACAGGTCCGGCCCCCGGCCGGCGGCCAGCTCCGCGGCGGCCTGCTGCTCGTCGGAGATGATCTCGCTGCGGACCAACCAGGGGCTGTCGCTGAGATCGTAGCGCTGGAGATAGGCGTCCAGCGGGCCGTACTCTATGCCGCTGACCCACATGGTCAGAGGCGTCTTCTCGGGCAGAGGGCCGTATTGGAGGCACACCAGCTCGTCGCTGTAATCGGAGAGCAGATAACCCCCGGCCCAGGGGAGGACAGAGCTACACGGGCAGCTGAGGCCCGCCGCGGAGTAGTCAAACAGCGTCTCGCCAAAGCCGTCCGGGGGCGCGGCTTTGCAGAGCCGGTCGCCATAGATATCCAGGAGCAGCTCCCCCTCCGGTGTATAGCCGATGGCGGAAAGGGTGCCATCGAAAGAATCGGAGGGGAAGGAGAGAAAGGTCTGCGGCTCCCCGCCGGAGGAGACCAGCCGCCGGACCTGGAGAAAACTGTCCTGCCCGTCGTATGAATAGACCAGAGCCAGCAGACCCAGGGGGGGAAGAGATAAAGCTGAGCATCGTGGAGAAGCCGGAGAAGGTCCGGCAGATCTGCAGATCGCCGTCCAGCTGGAAGACGAACTGATCCCCGGCCAGATACAGGCAGCCGTCAAACCAGGCGGCGGCGCGGAGGTCAAACTCCACGGTGACGCCGTCCGGCCCGGCCTTGACTCTGCCCAGGCGCTTGACCTCCTCCAGGGCGGGGGTCAGGTCCTGGCGGGAGAGGAGCTTGCCCTCCCCGTCATAGAGCAGCAGCGCCTTGGGACAGGGCTCGCCGATGTCGTGTTCCGAGATCCAGTCGTACTCGGACGGGCCGCCCAGGACCCCCAGGCCCCCGTCCCCCGTGGGGAAGCAGTCGGACAGCGCCTCCAGGTCCTCCGGGACCTCATAGGGGCTGAAGCTCTCCCCGTCGTACCGGCCCACGGCGTTGTGCCCGTCGGAGCCCACGCCGGCCAGATAGAGGTATGTCCCGCCGGCGCACATGCCGCTGGCGTGGGCCAGCCCTCCGGGGAGGGGGAGATAGTGCATGGACCAACCCTCCTTTTCGCCGGAACTCAGAGCTTCGCCCTCCGGCGAAGCGGGGTCGTCCTTTTTGCCGCAGGCGCAGAGGGACAGCGCCAGAGCCAGGCTCAGCAGCAGAGCGAGTATTCGTCTCATAAAGAAGCCTCCGTTTTTATGGTTTCACCTATATAGTGTCTTCAGAGCGGCAAAAACGGACAGGCTTTTTGAAAAAAGAGAATTTTTTAAGAACAAGTCATTCCCATAACAAAAAACCAGGCCGGGAAGAGAAACCGGCTCTCTTCCCAGCCTGTCATTCACTTTACGGTGCCGCGTCCCGCTTGATGCCGTGCATGAAGCCGTCGATGGCGGTGGTATGGATGTCGCCGGCGATGAGCTGCCGGCCCTGGACGTAGAGGGTGATAAGGACCGTCCCGTCACAGCCGCTGTAGTTGGTCAGCACATAGGTGTACTGCTCGCACTTCTCTCCCAGGTGCCGGCTCAGATCGTAGCCCTGGCTCAGCTGCATGGTATTGTAATCCTCCATGACGCCCTCCAGGGCGTCCGGCAGCAGGACGCTCCGGTGCTCCTCGCTGCTCCGGTCGATCTCCCAGCCCAGACCGGCCAGAAACTGCTCCCGGCCCTCCGGTGTGGAGAGGTCCGGCCGGTCCCCCTGCCAGCGGAAGAGGACCAGCAGCAACAGTACGGCGGAGCAGAGAAGCACGATGCCCAGGGCGGTCTTTCGGGTAAATTTGAGCTTGTTGTCGGTCATGTCCGTCACCCCCGTTCCAGTCTATGCGGGGCTTGGCCGGAATATGACGGACTGTAGACAAACCCCATATTGCCATGAAAAGCGAGAGAGTAGCGGGGGTGCGCCCCTAAAGGGACTAGCTTCGCGTCGCGAGGGGGCAAGGCCCCTCGTCGGTGCAAGCTTCTTATCGTTCGCTTCCCCGCAAGCGGGAAAGCTACCTCATTCCGCTGCACCTCCTCTTCAAATCAAAGCGTCTGCTTTGATTTGATTAAGGAAGAACATTACCGCCCGCCGATGTGGCGGCCTTTAGGCCGCTCACATGGCTTTGCGGTGATGTTCTGACGCTCGCGCCAGCAAAAAGCCGTATTTGTACGGCGCATTTGCCGAGCGTAGCGAGTTTTTTTAGAAGGACTTTGTCCTTCTAAAAAAAGTGGTTGATATGACGGACAGCCCTTCGAAAGATTTAACAAAAAAGTTACAATATGTTACCAAACTCGCTATAGGAATCGTGTATGATAGGGAAGCTTGAATGGGAGGGACTGCCGTGCCGGAGCTGAGGTTGGATAAATTCCTGGCGGACCTGGGGATCGCCAGCCGCCGGGAGCTGAAGGAGATCATCCGCCGGGGCCGGGTCACGGTGGACGGCCTGCCGGCCCTGCGGCCGGAGCGGAAGCTGGACCCGGAGACCAGCCGGGTGGAGCTGGACGGCGAGCTCCTCCGATACGCCCCCTTCCGGTATTTCATGCTGGACAAGCCCCCCGGTGTGCTGACCGCGGCCCGGGACCCCTGGCAGAAGACCGTGCTGGACCTGCTGCCGCCGGAGCTGAGGCGGCTGGGCCTCTTTCCCGTGGGCCGTCTGGATAAGGACACCAGCGGCCTTTTACTGCTGACAAACGACGGAAATTTCGCCCATCGGGTGATTTCGCCAAGATCCGGCGTGGAAAAGCGGTATTATGCCCAGGTAGAGGGAGATCCGTCAGAGGCAGACGCCGCCGCTTTCCGGCAGGGCCTGCGCCTGCGGGACGGGACCGCCTGCCTGCCGGCCCGGCTGGAATTACTGGGGCCGGGGGAGTGCCTGGTGACCGTGCAGGAGGGGAAGTACCACCAGGTCAAGCGGATGCTGGCCTCCCGGGGATTGCCGGTCCGGCAGCTGCGCCGCCTGCGGATCGGGGAGTTGGAACTGGATGGAAAGCTGAAACCGGGGGAATGGAAGGAACTGGATAAAAAAGATTTGTGCAGAGTGTTCAGTTCAAAGATTATGTAAATTTAATCAAAAGACTGCTTAAAAAAATCGCAGTTTTTTAGCGGAAAGGACAGCATCGTTTAAAAATTTCACAAAAAAACATGGCATTTTCTATTGAAAATCACAGGAAACCGAGTTATTATGTAGAAAGAATCATGCGGGAGTATGGTTGTTTTGCCATAAAGGATACAGACCGGCTGGCCGCAGAGCACAGGGAGGGGTTTTTATGTCCAGCAGGATCTTCCAGAACGTGATCATTCAAATGAAAGATGCCATCGACAGAACGATCGGGGTGGTGGACGAGCAGGGCTTCGTGGTGGCCAGCAGCGAGCTGGCGATGATCGGCTCCAAGCTGGAGGACTTCCACATCTACGAGTTTGACTCGGGAGAGCAGGTCGTCTCCATGGGGAGCCGTACATATGGGCCGCTGTCCTCCGGCAGCGCCCGCTTTGACTATGCCGCCTTTGTGGACGGGACCGACCAGATGGCCCGTATGGTCTGCGCGGTGGCCGCCGTGGCCTTCAACGAGGCCAAGGGCAGCTATGAGGAGAAGCACAACAAGGCCGCCTTTATCAAGAACATCATCTCGGACAATATCCTGCCCGGGGATGTGTACATCCGGGCCAAGGAGCTGCACTTCGTCACCGACGAGCCCCGGGTGGTGCTGCTGGTCCGCCAGGTGGAGAACGCGGACGTGGCCGCGGTGGAGGTGGTCCAGCGCCTGTTCCCGGACCGGCAGAAGGACTTCGTGCTCAACATCAACGAGACGGACGTGGTGGTGGTCAAGGCCCTGCCCAGCCTCAACAGCCACGACGAGATCATGCGCACCGCCCGCAGCATCGAGACCATTCTCCACGATGAGCTGGGCGTCAAGTGCGTCATCGGCATCAGCACCAACGCCCGCCATCTGCGGGAGCTGGCCGACCGCTACAAGGAGGCCCAGGTGGCGATCGACGTGGGCCGGGTCTTCGAGAGCGACAAGAGCATCATCAACTATGAGAACCTGGGCCTGGGCCGCATCATCTATCAGTTGCCCACCACCCTCTGCGAGATGTTCCTCAACGAGGTCTTCAAGAAGAGCCCCATCGAGACCCTGGACGAGGACACCCTGGAGACCATCAACAAGTTCTTCGAGAACAACCTGAACGTCTCGGAGACCTCGAGAAAGCTCTACGTCCACCGGAACACCCTGGTGTACCGGCTGGAGAAGATCAAGAAGATCACCGGGCTGGATCTGCGGGAGTTTGACCACGCCATCGTGTTCAAGGTGGCCATGATGGTCAAAATGTACCTGGATTCTCTCAGCTCATCTAAATATTGATCGATGCTAAGCTTCAGCTTGAAGCTTGGTACAAAACCCAGAGCGGCCGCAAGGCTCTGCCCGCGGCCGGCTCAACTATCCGCGATTTTGGAGGTATAAACAGCTATGGTTCGTATGAACGACGTCACCATGGTCTACGAGAGCAGCGGTACCGTCGCCCTGGACGGAGTGGACCTGACCATCAACGAGGGGGAGTTTGTCTTCCTGGTGGGTCCCTCCGGCTCCGGCAAGACCACCATCATGAAGCTCATCACCGGCGAGGTCCACGCCACTTCCGGCTCGATCATCGTCAACGATTTCGACATGGTGAAGATCAAGCGGCGCAAGCTCCCCAAGGTCCGGCGGACCCTGGGCGTGATCTTCCAGGATTACCGCCTGATCGAGAATATGACCGTCTATGACAACGTGGCCTTCGCCATGCGCGTGGTGGGCGCTTCCAGCCGGGATATCGGCAAGCGCGTGCGCTATGTGCTGGAGCTGGTGGGCCTGGAGGGGCGGGAAAAGCGCTACCCGAAGGAGCTCTCCGGCGGCGAGCAGCAGCGTGTGGCCATCGCCCGCGCCCTGGTCAACAGCCCCCGGATGATCGTGGCCGACGAGCCCACGGGCAACCTGGACCCGGTGCGCAGCCTGGAGCTGATGCTCCTGTTTGAAAAGATCAACCAGATGGGCACGACCATCCTTGTGGTCACCCATGAGAAAGAACTGGTGAACGCTCTGTCCAAGCGGGTCGTCACCATCGACAGCGGCCGCGTGGCCGACGATCAGGACGGGGGGTTGTATTTTAACTATGAGGTTGAGTAGAGGCGGTTATCTGATCCGAGAAGGCTTCCGCAGCATCGGCACCCACGGTTTTATGTCCTTCGCCTCCGTCACGATCATCATGGCCTGCCTGATCATCATGGGCAGCGTCTCCCTGCTGTCGGTGAATATCGACCGGCTCATCGGCGACCTGGAGGACCAGAACGAGGTCGTCGCCTTCATCGACGACAAGTATGCCGACGAGGAGCAGGCCCGCTCCTTCCAGAGCGCCATCGAGGCCGTGCCCAATGTGAGCTCCGTCCAGTTCGTGTCCCGGACCGAGGCCTTTGAAAACTTTATGGAGAACTATACCGACTGGATGCGGGAGGGCCTGGACGAGACCACCCTGCGCCACCGCTACGTGATCCACCTGACGGATATCGCCCTGATGGCCCAGACTAAGGAGGACCTGAAGGCGGTGGAGGGCGTGGCCGACGTGAGGGTCCATCTGGAATATGCCGACGCCTGCATCACCATCCGCAACGTGGTCAGCGCCATCTCCCTGGTGCTGATCGTCATGCTGGTGTTCGTGTCCTTCTTCATCATGTCCAACACCATAAAGCTTGCCACCTTCGGCCGGCGGGAGGAGATCGCCATCATGAAGATGGTGGGCGCCACCAACGGCTTTATCCGGCTGCCCTTCGTGGTAGAGGGCCTGATCCTGGGCTCCATGGGCGGCAGCCTGGCCTTCCTGGCCGAGTGGGTCTTCTATGAGATGGTCACGGGCCGTCTGGTGGGCTCCATCGCGGGCGAATTTTTTACCTTCGTGCCCTTTAAGGAAGTTGCGCCGGTGGTTTTCATCCTCTATATGGGCACCGGTATCCTGGTGGGCGCCTTCGGCGGCGTCAACGCCATCCGGAACTATCTGAAGGTATAAAACAGCGCGCACTTTCCCTACAAAGGAGAAACCCATGAAAAGAAAACGCATCATATCGGTGATCGCGATCCTGCTGATCGTCCTGATGCTGATCTCTCTGGTGATGAGCGTGATCCCCGTATCCGCCTTCGCTATCTCAGAGGGCGAGATCGATTCCATGCGCCAGCAGCGCAAGGAGCTGTCCAACCAGGTCCAGGAGATCCAGGACCGGATCGACGGGCTCAAGGACCAGCAGGCCAATGTGCTGGAGCAGAAGACCGCCCTGGACGAGAAGAACCGCCTCGCCAACGAGGAGCTGGATCTGGTGGCCGGCGAGATCGCCTACTACGACCAGCTGATCGAGGAGAAGGCCCAGGAGGTCCAGGACGCCATGGACCGGGAGGCCGGGCAGCTCCAGCGCTACCGGGCCCGGGTCCGGGCCATGGAGGAGAACGGGGGCTATAATATCCTGGCCCTCATCCTGAGCGCCGACAGCTTTTCCCAGATGCTCACCGCCATAGACGACATGGGCGAGATCATGGCCAGCGACAAGGCGCTGGAGGAGCAGTACACAGCAGCCCGGCAGGAGACCGAGACCGTAAAGGCCGAGTACGAGGCCGAGCGGGCCGAGTACGAGACCCAGCAGGGGGAGCTCCGGGAGGAGCGGGACCGGCTGGAAAAGGAGATCGAGGACGCCTATGCCCAGCTGGAGGAGCTGGAGAACGCCATCGCCCAGGCGGAGGAGGAGTATGAGGCGGCGCTGATCGCCGAGGAGTCCGCCGCGGCGGAGATCCAGAGAGCCATCCAGCAGTATCTGGCCCAGCAGGCCGCCCAGCAGCAGCAACAGCAACAGCAGCCCTCCGGCGGCGAGTACGGCGAGGGCGGCGACGGCAGCTCCGGCGGCGACACCTGGGTGGACAATAACCCCCTGGGCGGCGGCAACGCCCAGGGCACCGGCAGCTTTATCTGGCCGGTCCCGTGCAGCACCCGAATCACCGGGCGTTTTAACGAGCCCCGCTCCGGGCACTATCACACGGGCCTGGACATCGACGGCTTCGGCAACGACGGCGGCCCCATCATCGCTGCCGACGGCGGCGTGGTCATCACCTCCAAGTATGACAGCTCCTACGGGAATTATGTGGTCATCGACCACGGCGGCGGCTATCAGACCCTGTATGCCCATAATTCCGCCAACAATGTCAGCGTGGGGGACACGGTGTCCCAGGGCGACACCATCGCCTTCCTGGGCGCCACCGGCAACGCCACCGGCACCCACTGCCACTTTGAGATATTCATCAACGGAGTGAGAACAGATCCGGCAGCCTATTTTACCGGCCTGACCTATTATCAGTGCTGAGTACGGAATGGATAGAGATATGAACGGCAGACAGATAAAAAGAACTCTTTGCTGCTTGCTGGCCTTCTGCTTCCTGTTCGGCCTTTGCCCTACCCGGGCTCTGGCCGTCAGCCAGGAGGAGATCGACGCCCTGCGGGCGGAGCGCAACGCCATTACCGCCCAGAGGGAAGAGAAGCAGGCAGTGGTGGATCAGCTGGAGGAGGAGCACGCGGGCGTGCTGGAGCGCAAGCAGGCGCTGGATGAGCGCAATGCCTACGCCCTCCAGGAGATCCAGAACATCGGCGACGAGATCGAGCTCTATAACGATATGATCGCCGACAAGCAGAAGGAAGTGGACGCGGCCCAAAAGCTGGAGGATGAACAGCTGGAGCGGCTGCGCATGCGGGCCCGGGCGATGGAGGAGAACGGGAATCTGGGCTTTCTGGCCCTGATCCTCAACACCTCTGACCTGGGCGAACTGCTCACCACCATCGACGATATCGGCGAGATCCTGAAGAGCGACCGGGAGCTGGAAGACCGGTATATCGCCGCCCGGGAGCAGACCGAGGCCGTCCAGGCCGAATACGAGGCCTTCCGGGCAGATCTGGAGGGCAAGCAGGCGGATCTGCGCCTGGAGCAGACCGAGCTGGAGCTTCAGATCAAAGAGGCCACCCAGCTCATGGAGCAGCTGAAAGCGGACATCGAGGCCAACCGGGTGGAGCTGGACGAGATCACCGCCGCGGAGAACGAGGCCGACGCCCGCATTGAAGAGATGGTGGCCGAGCTGGAGGCCCAGCGCCAGGCCGCTGCCGCGGCAGCCGCGGCTGCCGCCGCCGCGAACGGCGGAGGCGGCGGAAACAGCGGCGGTGGAGGCGGCGGAGTCGTCGGAAGCGGAAGCTTCATCTGGCCCGTCTCCAGCACCTACATCACCAGCCGCTTCGGCATGCGCGTGCATCCGGTCACCGGCGTGACCCGCAGCCATAACGGCCTGGACATCGGCGAGGGCTACGGCGGCGCCATCCACGCCGCGGACGGCGGCACCGCCCACACCTATTACGACGCCGGCGGCTACGGCAATTACATCATGATCGACCACGGCAACGGTTACCAGACTCTGTACGGACACATGTCCTCCTACGCCATCTCCGACGGAGAGTCCGTCTCCCAGGGCCAGGTGATCGGCTATGTGGGTTCTTCCGGCCTGGTGACCGGCCCCCACCTGCATTTTGAGATCTGGTCCGGCGGCGGGCGTATCGACCCGGAGCAGTTCTTCGGCGGGCTGACCTTTGCCCCCGATGCGGGCGAGTGATCCGAAATTTTACACTGAGATCTCAGTCAGAACAAGCTTTCTGATTGGACGCCGGGCGGCTACTAAGCCGCCCGGCTCAGGCATGCTATAATGACTATATGAAGGCGAAACGCCCCAAAAAGCGTTTTGCCATATAATCATTATAAGGAGGGACCTTATGGGCATTATCCGCAGACTGTTTGAGAATATTTATTTCTTCTTTTCGGCGATTTTCAACGTGGGAGTCCGGTTAAAATATGTGGTGCTGCTGTGCGTGGTGCTCGGCGGCGGCGTCTATGCCGGTACCCGGTACATGGTCATCAAGAATGTGGGCGGCCAGGAAGACTACGAGGAGGCCATGCGCTACATCGAGATCAAGGACATCGTGGACGAGAACTTCATCGACCCGGTGAACCGCCAGGCCATGGGCAACGCGGCCGCCGCGGCGATGGTCTCCGGTCTGGGGGATACCTGGAGCTACTACATGTCCCCTGAGGAGTACCGGACCTACCAGATCTCCGCCAGCGACGAGTATTCCGACATGGGCATGACCTGGATCAAGGACAGCTCCACAGGCGGCTTTCAGGTGCTTTCGGTGGACGCGGGCAGCCCGGTGGCCGAGGGCGGGCTTTTGCCCGGCATGGTCATCACCGGCGTGGACCGGCAGGACATCACCGGCCTGAGCGAGGACGACGCCCGCACCTATATCCGCTCCAAGATGAACGGCAAGTTCTATCTGGACATCAGCGGCGGCCAGTACACCCTCCAGGTGGACTGCACCGGCCTGAACAACTCCTCTGTCACCTACCGGATGGAGAAGACCGAGGCCGGCTATATCCAGATCAAGGACTTCGAGGCCGGCAGCGGCCAGGACGCCATTGACGCCGTCGAGGACCTGCTGGGCCAGGGCGCGGTGGCGCTGGTGGTGGACCTGCGGAACAATCCCGGCGGGCTCACCACGGAGGTGCAGCAGTTTTTGGACTATCTGCTGCCCCGGGGCCGCCTGTTCTCCGAGCTGAGCAAGAGCGGGGACGAGCAGGTCTATGAGTCTGACGGGGTCTGCGTCCAGATGCCCATGTGCGTGCTGGTCAACACCGCTACCTTCCGGGAGGCGGAGCTCTGCGCCGCGGTGCTCCAGGAGTTCAAGTGGGCCTCTCTGGTGGGCGAGCCCACCACCGGCAACACCCGCACCCAGGACACCATCCCCCTGGAGGACGGCAGCGCGATCCGCCTGTCCACCGGCAGCTATCTGACAGCCAACGGCACGGACATCTCCCAGAAGGGCGGCGTCGTGCCGGACATGGTGGTGTACATGACCGACGAGAGCCTGGCCGGTACCACCGAGGGCACCACCGGCGGCGAGGACGGGACCGCCAGCACCTCCAACGACACCCAGCTCATGCAGGCGCTCAGCTACCTGAGCCGCAACCAGGCCTATTGATGGTCTATTGATATAGAATAATTTCGCCGCCGGGCGGGACCCGGCGCACCACAATATTTTCAGCAACTATGGGGAGGACTGCATTATGCCTAATCCGAGCAGATTTAAAATGAGCCAGGAGCGTCTGGACGCCCTGAAAGAGGAGCTTCTCTATCTGGAGACTGTCCGGGAGAAGGAAGTGGCGGATCAGATCAAGGAGGCCAGAAGCTTCGGCGACCTGTCCGAGAACAGCGAGTATGACGAGGCCAAGGCCGAGCAGGGCAAGCTGTATTCCAAGATCGCGGAGATCAAGGTCCTGATTGAGAACGCCGAGGTCATCGACAACATTGACGCCGACGCCCCCAAGGACACCGTCACCCTGGGCAGCATCGTCCGGGTGCGGGACGTGGCCGACGACTTTGAGGAGACCTATGAGATCGTGGGCTCCCAGGAGGCCAACCCCCGGGCCGGCCGCATCTCCGACGATTCCCCCGTGGGCCAGGGCCTGCACGGCCACCGGGCCGGGGAGACCGTGGTCATCAACGCCCCCGTGGGCGAGCTGCGCTTCGAGATCCTTTCGGTGGAGAACACCTGATACGATTTTGCCCGCCAGAGGCGGGCGGGAGAAAATACATCGCGAGAGGGATACAAGTTTATGAGCGAACAGAGCAACACCCAGAACACCCAACAGGAGCTGTCGGAGCTTTTGCAGATCCGCCGGGACAAGCTGGAGAATCTGCGGCAGGAGGGGAAAGACCCCTTTGTCCAGACCCGCTTTGTCCGGACGGCCTGGTCGGCGGAGATCAAGGAGAGCTTTGAGAGCCTGGAAGGCCAGACGGCCGCCGTGGCCGGGCGCATCATGTCCAAGCGGGGCATGGGCAAGGCCATCTTCTGCCACATCAAGGACGACCGGGGCCAGATCCAGATCTATGTCCGGGCCGACGAGGTGCCCGAGGAGCAGTTCAAGGACTTTCGCAAGTACGACATCGGGGATATCGTGGGCGTGACCGGCACGGTCTTCCAGACCAAGACCGGGGAGATCACCGTCCGGGCCTCCGATGTGGTCCTGCTGTCCAAGTCCCTGCGCCCCCTGCCGGAGAAGTTCCACGGCATGACCAACACGGAGCTGAAATACCGGCAGCGCTACGTGGACCTGATCGTCGACGACGACAGCCGCCGCAACTTTGAGATCCGCTCCAAGTTCGTCAGCTTCGTGCGCCGCTTCCTGGAGGAGCGGGGCTATATCGAGGTGGAGACCCCGGTGCTCAACACCATCTCCGGCGGCGCCACCGCCCGGCCCTTCATCACCCACCACAACACCCTGGACATCGACATGTACCTGCGCATCGCCACCGAGCTGAACCTGAAGCGGCTCATCGTGGGCGGCATGGAGCGGGTCTATGAGATCGGCCGCATCTTCCGCAACGAGGGCATGGACACCAAGCACAACCCGGAATTCACCACCGTGGAGCTCTATGAGGCCTACGCGGATTTCAATGTGATGATGGACCTGTTTGAGGACCTGCTGAGCCGGGCCGCCATGGAGATCCTGGGCGGCTATGAGGTGACCTGGCAGGGCCACGAGATCAGCCTGGCCCCGGGCTTCAAGCGTATGACCATGGCCGAGGCCGTCAGGGAGACGCTGGGGATCGACTTCATGGCCATCGAGGGCGATGAGGCCGCCGTGGCCGCCGCCAAGGCGGCGGGTGTGGATATGGACAAGGTGGAGCCCACCTGGGGCCACGCCCTCTACGAGTGCTTTGACCAGAAGGTGGAGGAGACTCTGATCCAGCCCACCTTTATCACCATGCACCCGGTGGACGTGTCGCCCCTGGCCAAGCGGAGCCCCAAGGATCCCCGGCTCACCGAGCGCTTCGAGCTCTTCATCTGCGCCAGCGAGATGGGCAACGCCTTCTCCGAGCTCAACGACCCCATCGACCAGCGCCAGCGCTTCCAGAAGCAGGTGGAGCTGCGCAACAAGGGGGACGAGGAGGCCGCCATGATGGACGAGGACTTCATCAACGCCCTGGAGTACGGCATGCCCCCCACGGGCGGCTTGGGCATCGGCATCGACCGCTGCGTGATGCTCCTCACCGGATGCAGCTCCATTCGGGATATCATCCTTTTCCCGACGATGAAGCCGGTGGAGTGACGAAAAGAGCAAAAACCGGTATTTATATGGGCTTTCGGAATCATCCAAAAGCCCATATAACCATCTTTTGGACTGATATCGGGCAACGCACAGGCCGAGATTTAAAGAAGACGGTCGTGCGGCAAAAAATAGACATATGAGAGAAAGCAAGAAAGCTTATGAAAATCGACAAGGGCAGTTTTATCAATGACTTCATTGACAAGAATCTGAGACAGTACTCGATCCCGGTCTATCAGAGAAACTACGAATGGTCTGGCGAACAGTGCGAAAAGCTATTTGAGGACATTATTCAGGCGCATAAACTCGACCGTTACCACTTTACAGGTTCGGTCGTTTATGAGCTGCTCAAAACAGAGAACAAGATAGACTACTATGTCATTATTGACGGACAACAGCGCCTTACCACGATCTATATCCTTTTGAAGGCCCTCATCGATGTTGCGGAAACGGAGAGCGAGAAGGAGACGCTCCTGTCCCTTATGTTCAATCGGGACAAGTTTAAGAAGTACAACATTGACGATTCCAGTAAGCTGAAGCTCAAACCGATCAAGAGCGACAACCAGCAGCTCATGATGCTCATGGAAGATCGTGTAAATGAGATGGATAAATCCAGCGGGATCTATCAGAATTATGACCTGTTCTGCAAGCTCGCCCGAAAGGCGCTGCAAGAAGATGAAACGCTCAGTATTGAGAAGATATACGACGGCATTGAACACCTGACTTGCGCCACCATAAAGCTCGAAGAAGAGGAAAAGGGCAAAGAGCAGGAAATCTTTGAGCGGATCAATTCCACAGGCGTGCCGCTCAGCCTGGCTGATAAGATCAGAAACTTTGTCCTGATGACAGAGGCAGATCAGGATAGGCTCTACGAGGATTATTGGCTTCAAACGGAGCAGATGCTCTCTAAAGATCAGATGTCCTCTTTCTTCCTGGATTATCTCAACCTCAAACTGGACGGATTTACCCGGGAAAAGGAAGCATACGACAATTTCAAAGCGGTATTCCGTGATAACGGATACACCAACGAGTCGATGCTCTCCGAGATACTCCACTATGCAAAGCAATATTCTGTCTTTCTCAAAGGCAGCTCGGAGCTGGGAGCCGAAGTCAATAAGGCTTTGGACGGCCTGAGAAGGTTGAATCAAACGACCGTGTACCTGTTCCTGTTCCGGGTGTTTGATGATTACGAAGCAAAAATAATCACTGAGTCTGAACTCTCAAGGGTCCTTCATCTGCTGCTCAATTACAGCATCCGCAGATTGATCTGCGAAGTCGGTTCAAACTCCCTGCGGGGCCTTTATAAGACTTTGTATGCGCGTGTTTTCAATCGGGAGGAAAACAAGGAGCATTATTATGATGCCGTTGTCTCGTTCCTGACGCAGTTGACCTCAAAAGACTGCATACCGAGCGACGACGACTTTGTACTCGCCCTCAAAGAGAGAAACCTCTATCGGAAAAATGCTCTCTGCAAATACCTGCTTATTGCAGTAGAAAATCAAAGCAAAGAAAAGATCGTTACGACGGCGCTCAGCATAGAGCATATCATGCCGCAGAATAAGAACTTGTCTCAAAGCTGGCGGACGATGCTGGGGGATAATTGGGAGTACGTTCACGACCACTATTTGCATACCCTCGGCAATCTTACCTTGACGGGGTATAACAGTGAGCTTGGGGACAAGCCCTTCGAGGAAAAGAAGGAGCTGCTCAAAAACCCGGAAACTCCGACTCATATCACGATCCTATATAACGATGTACTGGATCAGGAGAAATGGGACGAAGAAAGGATCAGGACCCGCGCGGCCCGCCTTTCGGATATGATCCTCAGACTGTTTCCCATAGTGCCTCCCGAGACAAAGATCGATTTCAGCGATCCGAGATACCAGGAATACAAGGTTACCGACCCTCGCAACGCCACATACAAGCTCGTCAATTACTATGAGCTTCTCGGTGAGCGCGTCAACATAGACAGTTTTGCCGGTATGGTCCGGTCTGTTGCGATCAGGCTGTATGAACTCGACAGCACCATTATTGAGCGCATGGCGAAGAACAACGAAGTGTTCTCCGGGTGGCAAAGCCCTGTCTTTTCTTACGATGAGAAAGCCGTAAAAGGCGCTCATGAGCTGAAAAAAGGAACAGGGATCTATATAAGCACAGGCTATTCAGCTTATGACTGTGTTTGCTTTATTCGCCAGCTACTTAAAATCTACGATTTAGATATAGAAGAAGACTTCGTGTACAGCGCGCGGGCAAACAAGTTTGCACAGAATCAGGAGGCGTAGCGCTGGGGATCGCCCACGCGCTATCCGCGGCCCAGATAAGCTGATAATGACCAAACCAGGCGAGGGTGACTGACCCTCGCCTGGTTGCGAATTCAAGTCCGAAACAGAATAAATTGGAGGAGAGCAGAAATGAAATGCCCTGTTTGTGGGATTGACATGTCAGAGGGAGGACTTATTGTAAATTGCGTGGATCCGGGATGGGTGCCCATGGAGCAATTCAGGAGAAAAGGTATAAAACGGTTGATTTATACAGGCTTGCGCACGATAGGGGAGACGAATATTCTTTTAAATCAAACGAAAATTCCGAACGCATGGTTTTGCAGGAATTGCAGCAAAGTTATGGGAGTATTTGAGGTTACAAACCATTTGGAAGAATAAATACAGGCGCAATTCCCCGCGCTTCGGGATTGAAGCGGAGGGAAAACTCTGCTATACTATAGGAGAAATACAGAGATAACGCGCCGGCGAGCGGCGCGGAAGGACCGGCTATGGATGTGACTGTGCGGAATTATGGGCCTGCCGACGAGGCGGCGATGATCGAAATATGGAACCAGGTGGTGGAGGACGGGATCGCCTTCCCCCAGGAGGAGCTGCTGGACGCGGAGAGCGGCCGGGCCTTTTTTGCCGCCCAGTCCGCCTGCGGCGTGGCCGAGGACGGAGAGGGCCGCATCCTGGGCCTCTACATCCTGCACCCCAACAACGTGGGCCGCTGCGGGCATATCTGCAACGCCAGCTACGCCGTCTCCCGGGAGAGCCGGGGCCTGCACGTGGGGGAGAAGCTGGTGCTGGACTGCCTGCGCCGGGCCAAGGAGCTGGGCTTCGGCATTTTGCAGTTCAACGCCGTGGTGGCCACGAACGTCCACGCCCGGCACCTCTATGAGCGGCTGGGCTTTGTCCAGCTGGGCACCATCCCCAGGGGCTTCCGGATGAAGGACGGGCACTATGAGGATATCTGCCCCTATTACCACGAGCTTTAAAGGAGGACGAACCTATGAAAAAAACGGCGATGATCCTGGCAGAGGGATTTGAAGAGGTGGAGGCCCTGACGGCGGTGGATCTGCTGCGCCGGGCGGGGATCGGCTGCGACATGGTGGCCCTGGAGGACGCGGAGCTGGTGACAGGCAGCCACGGGATCGGCGTCCGGGCCGACCGGAGTTATACCGGGACGGATTTTGAGGAATATGACGGCGTCATCCTGCCCGGCGGCCTGAAGGGAACGGAAAAGCTGGCCGCCGATGAGCGGCTGCTGGCGCTGCTGGGCTGCTTCGCCGCTGAGGGGAAGCTCACCGCCGCCATCTGCGCCGCGCCCACGGTGCTGGCCAAGGCGGGCTTACTGGAGGGCAAAAAGGCCATCTGCTATCCGGGCCTGGAGGAGAAGCTGACCGGCGCGGAGCTCTGCTGTGAGCCGGCGGTCCGGGACGGCACGGTGATCACCGGCCGGGGCATGGGGGCCTCCGTCCCCTTCGGCCTGGAGCTGGTGAGCTATTTTGAGGGCCCGGAGCGGGCGCAGGCTCTGGCAGAGAAGGTCGTCTGGCAGGGGAGCGGGAAGTAAGCTCCCGCGAACAGGAGGGACGCGCTGTGAAAACAAAAAAACTGACCGTCATGGCTCTGCTGATCTCCCTGGCGATGGTCCTGTCCTATCTGGAGAGCCAGATCCCCTCCTTTGTGGCCATCCCCGGCGTGAAGGTGGGCCTGGCCAACATCATCGTGGTCTTCGCCCTGTACAAGCTGGGGGTGAAGGAGGCGGTGGCCATCTCGCTGCTGCGGGTGGGGCTGGTGTCTCTGCTCTTCGGTTCCGGGGCCAGCTTCCTCTACAGCCTGGCCGGGGCGGCGCTGAGCCTGGGGGGGATGCTGCTGCTGAAAAGGATCCCCGCCTTCTCCTATGTGGCGGTGAGCGTTCTGGGGGGCGTGCTGCACAACGTGGGGCAGATCGGCATGGCCTGCCTGCTGTTGGAGACCAATGTCATCGTCTACTACCTGCCCTTTTTGGTCCTCAGCGGGACTATCGCGGGCGTGGCGGTGGGCGTCCTGGCCGCCGTCCTCATCCGAAGGATCGATATTAAGCTCTGAGTATAATATAAGCGCTCCGGCCGGGTCAAAGCTGACCCGGCCGGAGCGGCTTTGTTTGTCTTTTTATAGGCCCAGGTCCTCGTCGATGAGAAGGATCTCATAGTCCATGGCCATGGAGGGCCCCAACAGCGTCACCAGACCGCGGCAGACGCGGCCGGGGCTCTTGCAGTTATAGCAGCGGTCGGCCTTGACGGCGCAGGGCGTTTTGGCCCCCATCTGCTGGGCCCGCTTTGGGGAGGCCACGTTCCGGGTGCGCCAGACGGCCTGCTCATAGTCCGGGGCCAGCTTGTTGCGGCCGATGAGGAAGACCACCTTCTTGTGCCCGAAGAGGGTGGAGGCCACCCGGTTGCAGTTGCCGTCCATATTGACGATCTCTCCGGTCTCGGCCAGGGCGTTGGCCGAACAGAGGTAGACATCCGCCGTCATAGCCTTGCTGCGGGCCTCGTCGGGCTCCTGCTTCCAGTGCCAGTAAACCTGGTTGTGCTTCTCCAGCAGCTCGTACAGGCCCAGGTCCCGCACGGTGGCGGAGCCGCCGATGCCGATGCTGACGCCGTCCAGCTCCTTGTCCAGATAGGCGGCGGCCTCCGCGCCGGTGGAAAAGACCTTCACCGCAAAGCCGTTGGCCTTCAGGTTCTTCTCTGCTTTGTCGAATACAGACATGACGTTCCCTCCCATGATTTTTTATGACAATATCATATACGATTTGACCGCATAACGCAACAAAAAAACTTCCGGCTTTTCTGCAAAGCCGGAAGCTTTTGCTTATTCAATTGTCGGAGACAGCTTCCAGGATCTTGTAGAGCAGATGGTACAGCTCCGTGCCCTCCTCGGTCGTTAAGCCGGAGCATTTCGCCATAGCGCCGGGAATGGAGATGGCCCGGTCTTTCAGCGCTTCGCCCGCCGGGGTGATGGCGACGATCAGGTTGCGCTCGTCCTCGGTGGAGCGGGTGCGGCTCACCAGACCCTTCGCCTCCATCTTCTTGAGCATGGGCGTCAGCGTCCCGGAGTCCAGATACAGCCGGGCGCCCAGCTCCTTGACGGTCATGGAGCCCCTTTCCCACAGGACCATCATGGCGATATATTGCGTATAGGTCAGATCCAGAGCGTCCAGGAAGGGCTTGTAGCGCTTGATGATCTCTCTGGAACAGGCGTAGAGAGGAAAGCAAAGCTGCTTGTCCAGCTTCAGTGCGTCATAGGTGTGATCGCTCATAAGAACCTCCACATAACGAACTGGGCCCGTGATCGTCGGCCCTCTCATAACTTACCATAAATTCCCACGGTTCTCAAGCCTTTTTTGGTTGATTTTCCAAATTTTTTTCAAATGTTCACAAATTCAGAAAAAATCGCGTCAAATTTAGACAAAACACCTCGATTTGTATAAGAGAAAAAAGACTCTTGCAACTGGCGGCGGCATGGAGTAAACTGTGAGGCGTTCGATAGCTTTGATATCAAAGAAAAGAGCGAAGAGCATGAAACTGCGCGGAAAATACAAGATGCTGCCGGTGATCTTTGCCCTGGCCTGGCCCACCATGCTGGAGCAGCTGATGCAGACGGCGGTCCAGTATATCGACACGGCCATGGTGGGCACCCTGGGGACCCAGGCCACCGCCGCCGTGGGCTCCACCGGCACGGTCAACTGGCTGGTCAACAGCACCATCTCCGCCTTGGGGGTGGGCTTTCTGGCGGTCATCGCCCAGGCCCTGGGAGCGGGGGACGGGGAAAAGGCCCGGAGGGCCTCTGCCCAGGCCCTGATGGTCAGCCTGGCGGCGGGGCTCCTCTTCACCGCCGTCACCCTGGGCCTGAGCGGCCGGGTGCCGGTGTGGATGCGGGTGGACCCGGGGATCCGGGACCTGGCCGCCCGCTATTTCTTCATCCTCTACAGCCCCATGCTCTTCCGCTCGGCCAGCATCCTGCTGGGCACTGTCCTGCGGGCGGCGGGGGACACCCGGACCCCTATGCGGGTGGGCGTGGCGGTGAACGCCATCAACATCGTGCTCAACTATCTGCTGATCTATCCCAGCCGCAGCCGGGTCCTCTTCGGCCTGACGCTGACGGTGCCGGGGGCGGGCTGGGGCGTGGAGGGCGCGGCGGCGGCCAGCGCCGTGGCCTACGTCTACGGCGGCGTGGCCATCTGCTACCGGCTCTGGCGGCACCCCCAGATCTCCCCCAGGGGGCGGCGCCTGCTGCCGGACCGGGAGCTTCTGCGGCCCTGCTTCCGCATCGCCCTGCCCAACATGCTCCAGCGCTTTGCCACCTCCTTCGGCTATGTGGCCTTCGCCTCCATGATAAACTCCCTGGGGGAGACCGCCACCGCCGCCCACACCATCGCCAACACGGTGGAGTCCGCCTTCTATATCCCCGGCTGGGGCATGCAGACCGCGGCGGCCACCCTGGCCGGCAACGCCTGGGGGGCCAAGGACGAAGAGAAGCTCAACAGCCTGGGCCGGAGCCTGATGCCCCTGGAGATGGGGCTGATGGCGGTCTCCGGCGGCCTGCTCTTCGCCTTCGCGCCGGAGCTGGTGGGCCTGTTCTCCCGGGACGCGTCGGTCATCGCCCTGGGGAGCACCGTTTTGCGGATGGTGGCCGTGTCCGAGCCCTTCTACGGAGTGGCCGTGGTGACGGAGGGGCTGATGATGGGCCTGGGGAACACCAGGGCCCCCTTCCTGTTCAACATCCTGGGCATGTGGGGCGTGCGCATCGGCGGCACCTGGCTCTGCACCCAGCGGCTGGGGCTGGGCCTGGTCTCCGCCTGGGGCTGCATGATCGGGCACAACATGCTGCTCTTCCTGCTCTTCATCTGCGCCTATCTCTCTGGCCGCTGGAAGCCCCGGAGGGTGGAAAAGTAAGCAAAATTGGTAATGGTTAACATAAAATTTACATTTCTTTCAAATCTTTTTCAGCAAATTTTTACAGAGCTGTGGTAATATACTGGCTTAGGAGGGCGGGAGGCGAGACCCCATCCCGCTCCTGTACATAGTCGGCCATGCGCGCTGGCGATGCCTTGGCAGTGCCTTGGATAAAGCCTACGCCGCCGCGCTTTGCCAATGGCCGTACAGCAGAGCCTTCCATAAAAACTACTTGAGCGCAGTCCAAAACGGCGGACCGCGCTCAAGACAATTTTTGGGGGAAAATTTGGCTTAGAACTTCTTAAAACTTGGTGACCCTGGGCTCCTCGGTGAAGGAGGAGAAGGTTGCGGTGACCTTCCGCAGAAACCAGACCTCGGTGTTCCCATCGTCCGGGGAATACATGGCCCGGAGGGAGGGATAGGCCTCCAGCATGCTGACCCGGGCCTCCCGGTCGTCATCCTCCACGGCGGTGGCCTCCACCCGGAGCCAGCGGCCGTCCAGCATGGCGCAGAGCTCCAGCTTAGGGTTGGCGTGGAGCTGGCGGGAGACCGCCTTGGACTTGCCGGTCTGGATATAGAGCCGGTCCTTATAGATGTGGATGGTGCCGAAGGGGCGGACCCTGGGCTGCCCGTTTTCGCAGGTGGCCAGATAATAGGTCCCCGCCTGCTTCAAGAATTCGTAGACTTCTTCCATAGCGATACCTCTTCTCTGTATTAGGTTGGATAAAGCTATTATACCACCGTTTTCTCCGGCTTACAAGGGCTTGCGGAAAAAGGGGCGTCTCGTGTATAATCATGATAATGGATAAGGAGGTGAGAGAGATGAAGGTGCTGATCGTGGAGGACGACGGAGTGATCGCCGGGGCGGTGGCCCGGCATATGGAGAGCTGGGGCTGCCAGACTAAGATCGCAGAGGATCTCCGGGATGTCACCGGGGAGTTCGTCCGCTATGACCCACAGCTGGTGCTGCTGGATATCACGCTGCCCTTCTATAACGGCTATTACTGGTGCGGCGAGATCCGGAAGCTCTCCAAGGTGCCCATCATCTTTATCTCCTCCGCTTCGGACAACCTGAACATCATCATGGCGATGAACATGGGGGCCGACGATTTTATCGCCAAGCCCTTTGACCTGGCGGTGCTCACCGCCAAGGTCCAGGCCCTGCTCCGCCGGACCTACGACTTCAAGCTCTCCGGCCGGGTGCTGGAGCACCGGGGCGTCCTGCTCCAGGCGGACGAGAGCTGCCTGAGCTATCAGGGAGCCCGGCTGGAGCTGACGAAAAACGAGCTGCGCATCCTCCAGGTGCTGATGGAGAACAACGGCCGCACCGTGTCCCGGGAGACGCTGATGAAGCGGCTCTGGGAGTCGGACAGCTTTGTGGACGAGAACGCCCTGAGCGTCAATGTGGCCAGGCTCCGAAAAAAGCTGGAGGGCCTGGGGCTGCGGGACTATATCGGCACCCGGAAGGGACAGGGGTATATCGTCGAATGAAGCTTTTTATACAGTATTTCCGCTCCCGCCTGTGGACGGCGGCCTTGGCGGCGGCGCTGGCCGGACTGTTTTTCCTGCTGGTCTGGCTGGGCGGCCTGGACCGGAGCACGGCCCTCTACGGCCTGCTGCTCTGGACGGTGCTCTGCGCCGGAGCGCTGGCGGCCGGTTTTCTCCGCTGCCAAAGGAGACACAGGCAACTGAAGGAGGCCCAGGCGGCGGTGCTCTGGACGCCGGACTGTCTGCCGGAGCCGGAGAGCCCTCTGGAGGAGGACTATCAGGAGCTGGTCCGCACGGTGCTGGAGGATCGGGCGGCCCGGATGACGGAGGCCGACCGGCAGAGCCGGGAGACGGCGGACTATTTCACCCTCTGGGCCCACCAGATCAAGAACCCCCTGGCCGCTATGGGGCTGATCCTCCAGCAGGGGGAGCCCCTGGACGCCGGGGAGCTGGAGCAGGAGCTCTTTGAGACGGAGCGCTGCGTGGACCTGGCCCTCAACGTGCTGCGTCTGGAGGGGGAGGGGACGGACTTCGTGTTCCGGCCCTGCAAGCTGGATGAGCTGATCCGGCAGACGGTGAAGAAATACGCCGGGCAGTTTATCCGCAGAAAGATCCGCCTGGACTACGAGGGGACGGAGCTTTGCGTTACCACCGACGAAAAGTGGCTGGGCTTCGCCCTGGAGCAGCTGCTCTCCAACGCCCTGAAATACACCCCCGCCCAGGGGAGCGTCCGCATCCGCACGGAGGGGGACTGCCTGTTCGTCCGGGACACGGGCGTGGGCATCGCGCCGGAGGACCTGCCCCGGGTCTTTGAGCGGGGCTACACCGGCGCCAACGGCCGGACGGACAAGAAGGCCACCGGCGTGGGCCTCTGGCTCTGCAGGCGGGCCCTGGAGGGGTTGGGACACACGGTCGCTCTCCGCTCTGCCCCCGGCCAGGGCACCGAGGCGGTCATCTGTTTCGCGAGGGATGGGGAGCAAAAAAGCTGACTGTTGACAGCGGGAGGGGAATATGGTATACTCTGAACATAAAAAGGCGCTGCCGGTAAACGGTTAGCCCCTCATAAGTTGTTAGAAGTGATCGCCGGTCTTATGAGAGAGAAGCGGCGGTTACTTCTTTTTTGCCTGGATAACCAGGCTCACGATGCCAATGACCACTAAGCAGAACTGAAAAAGCTCCGCCTGTAGACAAAGTCTTGCGGAGCCTATTATGAAGCGTAAAACGAATCAAATTTGTTTTTGAGGCAGCTTTGCCGCCTCAAAAACTCCCTAAGCCGCATGAAATGCGGCCCTCGCGCCGACCAACCGAAGGGCGATAAGCGCGAGTAACTCAAATGCGAGCCCAGCGAAGCGGGTCGCATTTGATGGGTCGTCATCCCCCCTCTCTTCAGAGGGGAAGAAGTCCCCTCTGCGAAATCAGAGGGGCCAACCGCCTACCGTTGTGAGCAGCGCCTATGGAGAATATACCCCATATTCCGAGTTATGTCAACAAGGATCGACTCTTCTTTTTCCCCAATCTTACATAAATGTAAGCTTGGGCGGGCAAAGTGTAAGGCAAAGCTATGGCAGGCGGCCACTTGAACAGCTATACTTTTTTCAGAAAGGAGACAGAACCATGTCTATGCTTGAAGTGAACGATCTGAAAAAAGTATATCCGGGCCGCTTCGGCGGCAGCGGCGTCCAGGCCCTGAGCAGCGTCAGCTTCTCGGTGGAGGAGGGGGAGTATGTGGCCATCATGGGCGAGTCCGGCTCCGGAAAGACCACCCTCCTGAACATCCTGGCCTCCCTGGACAAGCCCAGCTCCGGCAGCGTCCTGCTGGACGGGAAGGACCTGACTGCTGTCCGGGAGCGGGACGCCGCCGCTTTCCGGCGGGACAACCTGGGCTTTGTGTTCCAGGACTTCAACCTCCTGGACACCTTCTCCGTGAAGGACAACATCTTCCTGCCCCTGGTGCTCTCCGGAAAGAAGTACGACGAGATGAGCCGCCGGCTCCAGCCCCTGGCCCAGAAGCTGGGCATCTCCGACATCCTGCACAAGTTCCCCTATGAGATCTCCGGCGGTCAGAAACAGCGGACCGCCGTGGCCCGGGCCCTGATCACCCAGCCCCGGCTCATCCTGGCGGACGAACCCACCGGGGCGCTGGACTCCAAGGCCACCGACCAGCTGCTCCGGCTCTTTGAGAGCATCAACGCCGAGGGCCAGACCATCCTGATGGTGACCCACTCGGTAAAGGCAGCCAGCCACGCCAAGCGGGTGCTGTTTATCAAGGACGGGGAGGTCTTCCACCAGATCTACCGGGGCGAGCTGAGCGAGAGCGGGATGTTCGAGCGGATCTCCGACGCGCTGACCGTTCTCCAGAAGGGCGGGGAGCGCTATGAGTAAGAGCTTCTATCCCCAGCTGGCCCTGCAAAACATCATGAAAAATGGGAAGTTCTACTTCCCCTATCTGCTCACGGTGGTCTGCACCGCCGCCGCCTTCTATATCTGCCAGGCCCTGTCCGAGTCCCCCTGGGCCATCGAGGGGGATGCGGTCCGCTACGACTACCTGACCATGTTCATGACCATCGGCACCGGGATCCTGGGCGGCTTTATCGTCATCTTCCTGCTGTATACCAACAGCTTTTTAATGAAGCGCCGGGTCCGGGAGCTGGGGCTGTATAACGTGCTGGGCATGGGCAAGGGGCATATCGCCCTGGTGCTAAGCTTCGAGAGCCTCTACACCTGGGTCCTGGGCGCGGGCACGGGCATCCTGCTGGGGATGCTGCTGCAAAAGCTGGTGATCATGCTGGCCCGGCGGCTGATGCGGGTGGACCCGCTGGTCCGTTTCAGTATCGTGCCGGAGGCTGTCTGGACTACCCTGGCCTTTTTCGGCCTGTGCCTGCTGCTGACCTTGGCTGTCAACCTGCGGCGGGTCCACGCCCAGAAGCCGGTGGAGCTGCTGCGGGGCGGCCAGACGGGGGAGCGGCAGCCCAAGACCCGCTTCCTTATCGCCCTGCTGGCCCTGGTCACCCTGGGCTGGGGCTACGGCATCGCCGTCACCGTCAAGGATCCCATCGACGCGCTGGCGCTGTATTTCGTCGCCGTGGGGCTGGTGATCGTGGGCACCTATTGCCTGTTCTCCGCCCTGAGCATCTTAGTGCTGAAGCTGCTGCGCTTTGACCGGGGCTACTATTACAAGACCTCCCATTTCATCAGCGTGTCCGGCATGATCCACCGGATGAACCGGAACGCGGTGGGCCTGGGGAACATCTGCATCCTGTCCACCATGGTGATGGTGATGATCTCCGGCACTCTCTCCCTCTACGCCGGCACCGGCGACGCCCTGCATGACCGGTATCCGGCCCAGCTGAACGTCCGGGCCCGCAGCCGCCTGGAGCAGAATTTTGACGTAGAGCAGCTGAAAGCGCGGCTGACGGAAGAGGCGGAGAAGCTGGGCTTGGAAATTACGGGCAGCACCGCCTATCAGGTGACCGCTATGGAGCTTTACCGGGACGGGGACAGCTTTCGCGCCCTGTCCAAAGAAGAGAAAAACGGGCTTCTGGACCGGCAGACCGTCCCCCTGACCGCGGTCTTTATGACCGCTGAAGGCTACAGCAGCCTCACCGGGGAGCCGCTGGACCTGGGCGAGGGAGAGCTGGCCTCCACGGCCCGATTCAAGTCCGGCCAGGTCTGCTTCGCGGGCCCTGACGGCGGGGAGCCGTTGGAGTACCGGCCGGCCGGGACCCTGAAGAGCGACTTTCACCTGGCGGACTACGGCGTCATGGCGCTGAACACGGTCTATTTTGTCCTGCCGGACGCCGGCAGCCTGACGGAGCTGATGAGGCTGACGGCCACGGGCGCTGCCAACTGGAAGGAGGGCACGGTCACCTGGTATCTGGGCCTGGATACGGACGGAGACGCCGCCGCCCAGCAGCGCCTGGAGGACGCGTTCATGGAGCTGCTCGCCTGGAAGGGAGAACTGACGGACGGCAGCGGCCGGCCCCTGGAGTGGGACCTGCTCCAGATCGAGGCCCGGGAGGGCGTCAACACCGAGGACTTCTACGCGCTGAACGGCGGCTTTTTCTTCCTGGGCATTTTCCTGGGCTTCATCTTCATCGTGGCCATGGCCCTCATCATGTACTATAAGCAGATCTCCGAGGGCTATGAGGACCGGGAGCGCTTCCGGATCATGCAGCAGGTGGGCCTGACCAAGCGGGAGATCAGAAAGAGCATCAACGCCCAGGTGCTCATCGTGTTCTTCGCGCCGCTGGCAGTGGCCGGGGTGCACCTGGCCTTTGATTTCGGCCTGGTGAAGATGCTGCTGACCCTGTTCGGCGTCTACAACAACACCCTGACCGCCTGGTGCAGCCTGGCCACCTTCGGCATCTTCGCCCTGGTGTACGCGCTGATGTACCTGGCCACAGCCCGGACCTATTATAAGATCGTCAGCGAATAAAAAACGGGGCCTCCGGAAACCGATGACCGCGTTTTCCAGACGGCAAAAAAGCGAGAAAAACGAAGGTTTAGCTGCTCAAAAATGCCGCGCCCTCATGCCTCCCTGTGCACAGGGGAGGCATGAGCTTGTCCAGGCATAACAGCATAAACCGAAAAGAAATCGGGTGATGCTTCGCGAATATGCGAAAAAAGTTGACAAGCGGGAAAAATCTGCTATACTGATATTCGACAACTGAACACCTTATCAAGAGTGGTGGAGGGAACGGCCCTGTGAAGCCCGGCAACCTGCGGTATGTAAGGTGCCAAATCCGGCGGTGAAACGAAAGATGAGGCTATAAAGCAGACTTTTGCGCGTCCCGCCCGGGACGCGTTTTTTATTGGTCCCGCATCCAAGATGGATCGCGGCCCGGCGCTGGTCCTTTTTCCGCATGACTTTGCCGATCCTTCTTGAAATACACAAAGTATTCCTGCGAAGAATCGTCTTCGTCACACGAAAAAAATTCCTCACCGCCGGACTCACTCCCATCTTGTATGCGGGCCCTGAGAGCATACGTCGATTCACAGAGGAGAAGCAGTTGCCAAAATTATGTAAACCAAGAAAGGAGAGAAAACCATGAGCCACTATCTGTTTACATCTGAATCTGTCACCGAGGGACATCCCGACAAGATCTGCGACCAGATCTCCGACGCGGTGCTGGACGCCATCCTGGAGAAGGACCCCCTGGGCCGGGTTGCCTGCGAGACCACGGCCTCCACGGGCCTCATCCACATCATGGGCGAGATCAGCACCAGCTGCTATGTGGACATCGGCCGTATCGCCCGGCAGGTGATCCGGGACATCGGCTACGACCGGGCCAAGTACGGCTTTGACTGCGAGACCTGCGGCATCATCACCAATATCGACGAGCAGTCCGGGGACATCGCCATGGGCGTCGACGCCGCCTACGAGACCCGGGGCGAGGACGCCGAGCAGCAGACCGGCGCGGGGGACCAGGGCATGATGTTCGGCTACGCCTGCGACGAGACCCCGGAGCTGATGCCTCTGCCTATCTCCCTGGCCCACAAGATGGCAAAGCGCCTGGCCCAGGTCCGCAAGGAGGGACTGGTGGACTATCTGCGGCCCGACGGCAAGACCCAGGTCACCGTGGAGTACGACGAGGAGCGCCGCCCCGTCCGGGTGGACACGGTGGTGCTCTCCACCCAGCACGCCCCGGAGGCGGAGCTGGAGCAGATCCGGCGGGATATGATCGAGCTGGTCATCAAGCCCACCGTGCCGGCGGAGCTGCTGGATGAGCAGACCAAATATTATGTAAACCCGACCGGGCGCTTCGTCATCGGCGGGCCCCAGGGGGATTCGGGCCTGACGGGCCGGAAGATCATCGTGGACACCTACGGCGGCAGCGCCCCCCACGGCGGCGGCGCCTTCTCCGGCAAGGACCCCAC
>CANQTO010000036.1 GCA_947626785.1 uncultured Oscillospiraceae bacterium | reverse complement strand
AGCTTTCCTTTTCAGGCTTGGGCGTTAGAATTTAGGCGCTGAAAAAGCCCGTCATTTCAAGGTTTTTTCAGCGCCCTTTTGCGAGGGTAATATGATTTGACATGAACGCCCGATTTCGCGTTCTATTTTCTAACATTTACAGGTCTCCCTGTTATCCGGCAAGAGAAAAATTTACTGGCAAAACGCATTGACAAAGTTCCCCTTTCTGCTATACTTGAAGTGTGAACGATAGGAAACCCCGGCTTAAACTGAATACAGAGCTGTGCTGTGGAGCTGCTGATTTGAGAAGTCCTCCTAAAGCCGCAGGGACAGAGAGTTGATCGAAACTCTGACCCGCCGGCAGGGAAAGTCTTCTTGACATCAGGAGCTCTTCGGTTTTCCTACAGCAAAAGGAGGATGGTTTATAGGAAGAATCTGAGGCAGAACACAGGAGGGCAGACTTGGGCCGTAAAAAGAAACTGATCAACAACTCCGGCATCCCGGATCATGAGATCGAAAAAATAGCCCGCTGCCTTCTGCCGGAACTTCAAGCCTTCTATGAGAGCGAGGAAGGACAGAAGGAATTTGTGGAGTGGAAAAAGAAAAGGGATGCGGAACAGAGCCGGAAGGCAACCCCGGCCTGAAAAGGAGGCGGCGGCATCTGAACGATGCCGCCGGCAATTTTATCATACCAATGACAGACAAGTGTTATTTCCTGTTGATTATTTTGATGTGTTGATTGTCTACAAAGCCTGTGTTAAAATAGGGATAGCAAGAAAACAAATAGGTTTTAAGGAGATTATTTTATGCGAGTAACGACACTTAAACTTCAAAATTTTCGTGGGTACATTGGCCAAACCTCCATCAATTTTAGTAATTTCACAGCATTTGTTGGGAAAAACGACGTGGGAAAGTCAACCATACTCGATGCCTTGGACATTTTCTTTAATGGGCAAAAAGCTATCTCTAAATTTGAAAAAAGCGATATAAATGTCGCTGCGATGGCTGAAGGAACTCCAGAAATCTCTATATCTGTATGTTTTGATAATCTTCCCATCCATGTTGTAATAGATGCAACAAACAATACCACATTACAAAATGAGTATTTGCTAAATACAGAAGGCCAACTCGAAATTAAAAAAGTCTATTCGCCTAGTGGTAGTGAAAAAGTATATATACATGCATACCACCCAACGAATCCAAGCTGCTCTAATTTGCTTCAGAAAAAAGACAACGAATTGCGAAGAATTCTTGAAGCTGAGAATATTGAATGTGAAGATCGGACTCGTAATGCTGTAATGAGGTCTTCTATATGGAATCATTATGCAGGAAATCTGCAATTAGCAGAAGTTGATATTGACGTCAGTAAGAATGACGCAAAAAATATTTGGGATAAATTACAGCCATACCTACCAATATATTCTCTATTCCAATCAGATAGAAAAAACAGCGATGAAGATAATGAGGTACAAGACCCGTTAAAACAAGCCGTAAAAGAAATTTTGTGTGATGAAGAATTGTCACACACCTTAAATTCTGTCGCGGAAGTCGTCGAGCAAAAATTGAGAGAGGTTTCTGAGCGAACACTTACAAAGCTTCGTGAGATGGATGATAGAATCGCAGACAGCTTAAATCCTGTAATTCCTTCAGGAAATCAGCTCAAATGGGCAGATGTCTTTAAAAAAGTTTCTATCACAGGTGATAATGACATACCAATTAACAAGCGTGGAAGTGGCGTTAAGCGACTTGTACTTCTTAACTTCTTTCGAGCAGAGGCTGAGAGACGATTAGAGGAAAGTAATGCACCAAATATAATATATGCAATTGAAGAACCTGAGACTTCGCAACATGCTGAAAACCAGAAAAAGCTTATTAACGCGTTGAAAGTGCTTTCTGAATCACCCAATACGCAAATTATCATAACAACTCATAGTGCCACCATTGTAAAAGGATTAAGTTTTGATGATGTACGAATTGTTATGCCTGAAGATGGGCACGTTGTTATAAGAAATGTAGAAACACATCAGTTACCATATCCTTCCTTAAATGAAATCAACTATTTAGCATTTGATGCGGTATCCGAAGAGTATCACAATGAATTATACGGTTATATTGATTCGCAACGTGAACTCGATCATTATAAAGAAGGCCAACATACCCTGACATACGTTAAACTACGTCGTGATGGAACCCAAGCAACTTCGCAAATAGTATTAAGTGAGTACATTCGTCATCAGATTCACCATCCGGAAAACACTTTAAATGCGCATTACACAGACGCTCAACTAAGAGAATCTCTGCTAATGATGAGAAATTTCTTGAGTGGGCTCCACAACACACTTTAATAATTTCAAATAACTGATTGCTAATATTTACCCTCTTCTTATTTCTTTTTCCTCGGGCACCTCGGCTTGGATGTGGGCCGCTTCTTTACGCCGTTGGGGAAGTAGATGTCTTCATACCGATCGAAGAAAAACAATAATCCGAATCCGTCTCCCACAGGAAACGGGTTCGGATTATAGGTGTTTGGTGCCGGTAACCGGACTCGAACCGGTACGCTGTTGCCAGCGAGGGATTTTAAGTCCCTTGTGTCTACCATTCCACCACACCGGCAGGATCGAATATACTCTACCACGCGGGCGGGAGCCTGTCAAGCGGAGCGGGTGCAGGAAAATATTTTGCCGGGCACTCTTGACAGGAGCGGGGGAGTGGTGTATATTAACTGTACTAAGACAACTAATACAGTTGACACGGAGGAGGTGCCGCATTGATCAGCATCAACTATCGCGACGGGCGGCCCATCTATGAGCAGGTGCGGGACGGCTTCCGGCAGCTCATTTTGAGCGGGGCGCTTGCCGCGGACGAGCGGCTGCCCTCGGTGCGGGAGCTGGCCGGGCAGCTGGCCATCAACCCCAACACCATCCAGCGGGCCTACCGGGAACTGGAAGCGGAGGGCTATATCTGCTCCGTGCCCGGCCGGGGCAGCTTCGTCTGCCAGCGGGACCGGGCGGCTCAGGCCCGGAAGGAAGAACTGCTGGGGCAGCTCCGGGAACTGGCCGGGGAGCTGCGCCTGCTGGGCGCGGCCGAGGAGGAGCTGCTGGACGCCCTGAAAGGAGGAGACAGACATGAAAATTGAAGCGAAGGGCCTGGTCAAGAGCTTTGACGGCTTCCGGGCCCTGGACGGGCTGGACCTGTCCGCACCCCAGGGGGCGGTGTACGGCCTGGTGGGCCCCAACGGGGCGGGCAAATCCGCCTTTATCCGGCACCTGGCCGGCATCTACCGGCAGGACGAGGGGGAGCTCCTGGTGGACGGGGAGCCGGTCTATGAAAACCCGGCGGTGAAGCGCCGGATCGCCTATATCCCGGACGATATCTTCTATTACCCCTCCGCTACCATCGCCGACATGGCCGCCTTCTACGCCAGCGTCTGGCCCGGCTTTGACCGGGAGCGCTTCGAGAAGCTGGCCCCCTGCTTCGAGCTGGACCGGAAGCGGCTGATGCGCCGGCTCAGCAAGGGCATGCAGAAGCAGGCGGCCTTCTGGCTGGCCCTGTCCCTGCGGCCGGAGGTGCTGATCCTGGACGAGCCGGTGGACGGGCTGGACCCGGTGATGCGCCGGCAGGTCTGGAGCCTGCTGATGGCCGATGTGGCCGAGCAGGGGACCACGGTCCTTGTCTCCTCCCACAACCTGCGGGAGCTGGAGGACGTGTGCGACCATGTGGGCATCCTGCACCAGGGGAAAATGCTCCTGGAGCGGAGCCTTGCTGAGCTCCAGGAGAGCAGCGTGAAGATCCAGCTGGCCCTGCCCGACGGGGCGGAGCTGCCGGAGGACCTGCAGCTGCTGCACAGCTCCCAGGTGGGCCGGGTGCGGCAGATCATCCTCCGGGGCCGGCCCGAGGAGCTGACGGCAAAGCTTCAGGCGGCCTCGCCCCTGTTTATGGACGTGCTGCCGCTGACGCTGGAGGAGATCTTTATTTACGAGTTGGGAGGTGCGGACCATGCGGTCAAAGACATCCTTCTTTAACCGGGGCATCGCCCGGAACCTGCTGCGCCGGACCTGGCCCCTCTGGGCCGCCTACGGGGCGCTCCTGCTGCTGTTGACGGTGGGGCAGATCCTGGGCGGCGGCGTGGACTTTGACGAAGGCCGGACCCTGCAGCAGCTCACCACACTGACGGCGGATATCCTCCCCTTCCTGATGGCGCCCCTGACGGCCATGTGCCTGTTCAGCTTCCTCTACAACGCCCGGGGTACCGGCATGATGGCCTCCCTGCCCCTGCGGCGGGAGGAGCTGTTCTGCACCGTGTATCTGACGGGGCTGCTGCCCCAGCTGGGGACTGTCCTGCTGGCGGCGCTCCTGTCGGCGCTGGCGCTGGCGAGGGCGCCGGGGCAGGCCGTCTATGTCCTGCCCTGGCTGGGGCTGACGGTGCTGGGGACCCTGAGCTATTATGGCATCGCCGTCTTCTGCGCCATGCTGACAGGGAACATCCTCATCCTGCCGGTCATCTATGGGCTCTTGAATCTGGCGGCTGTGGTCCTGGAGGCCTGCGGCGAATTTCTGATGGGGATCTTCCTCTACGGCTTTACGGGGACCGAGGGCGCCCTGACCTGGCTCTCCCCGCTCTTTGAGCTTGCTGTGAGCCTGGAGCGCTACGACTACCAGGGCGCGGCCGCGCCCCACGGGGAGCTCTGGGCCGTCATGGCCATCTACGCCGCGGTGGGGCTGCTCCTGTCCGGACTGGCCCTGCTGCTCTTCCGCCGCCGGCAGATGGAGCGGGCCGGGGACACGGCGGCCTATCCTGTCCTCAAGCCCCTGTTCCGCTTCTGCATGGCCCTGGGGACCGGCGTCGTCCTGCCTGCGGTGCTGGTGGAGTTCCTGTTCCCCGGCGTCCAGGTCTGGCGGGGCTCATCCAACGCGGCGCTCATCGGCGCGCTGGCGGCGCTGGGGGCGGCCGTAGGCTTCTTCGCCGCCGAAATGCTCATCCAGCGCTCCCTGCGGGTGTTCCGCAGCCGCTGGAAGGGCTGCCTGGCTCTGAGCCTGGCGATGCTGGCCCTGACGGCCTGCCTGGAGCTGGACCTCTTCGGCATCGAGAAAAGAGTGCCAGCGGCGGAGGACGTGGAGTGGGTGACCGTGAGCGGCGTGGACCTGAGCGGAGAGCTGGAGCAGGTCCTCTCCCTGCACCGGCAGATCATCGGGGACAAGGCCCAAAACGAGGCCTCCGGGAGAGTCAAGGATCTGCGGCTGACCTACCAACTCAAAGACGGCAGCATCCTCCAGCGCATCTACGGCCTGGACTTCAGCGACGAAGCGCTGGCGGACCCGGCCTCCGACGCCCAGACGGCCCAGAGCCTGCTGAACACGCCCGCGGCCTTCGAGGCGCGGCTGGACCTGGAGGACCGGGAGGTCCCCCTGAGCCGGGACAGCCTGAGCTATGTGCTCTTGACCAGCAGCTATACCGATACGAAGGAGGAGCTCTATCTGACGGGGGACGAGGCCTGGGACTTTGTCCAGAACTGCCTGCTGCCGGATGTGCGGGACGGGAAGGCCGGGCGCGTCTGGTTCGTCCTGGACGACGAGTACTACGACAAGGCCACCATTTGGCGGGCGAGAGTCCGCTGGAGCGGCAAAGGGCTGCTGCCCACGGGGGAGAGCTATGAGCTGAACCCGACGATGGACATCGCTCTCCAGATGGATTCGGAGCGCTGCCTGGACTGGATCGGGGAGAACACCCAGCTGCAGATCCAGCCCCTGCGCGTCACCAACCCGGAGCTCGTAGAGTACGGTCCCAACGCCTACGATCTCTTCCTGCCGTACAACATGTACAGCGGAACATACTGAAAATCACGAAAAGAGGGCTGTAGCAAAATGCTTTTTTTGCTACAGCCCCCTGATGATTTGGATAAACTCTCGTTCACAGGGCGCAGAGGGTCCGGCATGAAAAAAGGGCCTTTCGGCCCTTTTTTCATGATTGCTTCAGTCCACGTCAACGGCGCCGTCGTCGCAGATCAGGCCATAGCCGCCCTGCCGGCGCTTATATACCACGGAGAATGCCTCGTCCTCGTCCATGTTCCTGAACACGAAGAACTCATGCCCCAGCAAATTCATCTGCAAAATGGCCTCCTCGGGAGACATCGGCTTGATAGAGAAGCGCTTGCTGCGGACGATCTTGAACTCCTCGTCCCCCTCGTCCTCCGCCGGGGCGAAAGCGGGGGCCGGCACGACCGCACCCTCGCGCAGCCGCTTTTCCAGCCGGGTCTTGTTCCGGCGGATCTGCCGCTCGATGGCGGCCACGCCGGAGTCGATGGAGGCGTACATGTCGTTCGTCAGTTCGCTCGCCCGGTAGAACAGGCCGTTGCTGTGAATGGTGATCTCAGCCAGGAAGCGGCCCCTCTCGATGCTGAAGGTGACGAAGGCCTCCGCCTCGTTTTTGAAGAGCTTGTCCAGCTTGCCTATCTTCTTCACCGCGTAAGAGCGCAGATCCTCGGAGGAATCCATCCGCTTCTCAGTAAAAGTGAACTTCATAAGTTTCCGCTCCTTTCTTCTGTGTGCCCTGCCGGACCAGGTCCGGCCTCTTGTCTATATTGTAGCACACATTCGGTGGGAAAGGAAGTCTTTTTTATCCATATACAATAAAAAATTCTCAACTATTTCCAATTTTTTATTCATCCGCCAAAATGGCGCAGCCCGGCATGGCCAGGCGCAACTCGCCGATCTGCTCCGCGGTCAGAGGGTTGCCCCGCAGATCCACGCTCTCCAGGCTCTTGAGCCCAGTCAAGGCGGACAGGTCGCTGATCTGATTATTGGCCAGATCCAGCTCCCGGAGCGCTGTCAGGCTGCTCACCGGCGTCAGGTCGACGACGGCGTTTCCGGACAGATCCAGCGCCTCCAGGGTCTCGCGGCACTGAGCGTACTGGAATACGGCGATGCTCTCCAGGCTGTTGCCGCTCAGGTCCAGCCGCTGGAGCTGATACAGGCCCGCTAGGGCGCTGATATTGGAGAGACCGCGGCCGGACAGATTCAGCTCCTGACTGTTGTCCGGGACGCTGAGCCCGCCGATCTGTATGGTATAGATCAGCTGGGAGTGATAGATGGCGCAGATAGGCAGCTCCGCGCGCAGAGCGTCCACCGCCTCTCCCGTCAGGTCCTGATTGTCCTCAATATATAGCTGGATGAGCCCGTCCAGGCCCTCCAGGCAGCTCAGATCCTCCGGACCCAACCCGGTCCCGTTCAGGTTCAGCCGCCTCAGATTCCGCAGCTTTTCCAGGCCGGAGAGATCGGACAGGGGATTTCCGGACAGATCCAGCTCCGTCAGATCCCCCATGGCGCTCACCGCGGCGGTATCCGTCAGCTGGTTGTTGGCGGCGTTCACACTGCGCAGAGAGGCCATGCCGATCAATGGCCGCAAATTGCCGATCTCGTTATCCGCCACGTTCAGGCTCTCCAGAGAGGGCAGGTTCATCAGAGGGCTCAGATCGGTCAGCCCGTTTCCGCTGAGGTCCAGGGTCCGCAGATCCTTGCACTCGCTGAGCACGCTGATATCCGCGATCCCCCTCCCGCTCAGATCCAGCTCCTGCACGTTGGACCGGAAGCTGGCGCCGCCGATGGTGATGTCCGAGGCGTCCTCCTGGGGAATGGCGCTGTGGATAGCGCAGCTGGGCAGCGCGGCGGAGAGGGCCGCGCGCTGCTCATCGCTGACCTCCAGGCCGGTGATGCTCAGGCTTGCCAGCCTGGTCAGAGCGTACAGGGGGCTCAGATCCCGGACCGGGTCGTTATCCAGGTACAGATCCCGCAGGCTGAGCATCCCGGACAGGGGGCTCAGATCCTCCACGCGGTTCCCGTTCAGATTCAGGCTCACCAGGCCGCTCAGCTCCGCCAGAGCGGAGATATCCTTCAGGCCGTTGTCCGCCAGGGACAGGCTGCTCAGCCGGTGCAGCGTGGCCAGAGCCTCCAGGTCGGCGTCCGTGATGCCCAGGCCGTCCAGCACCAGGCTGGTGATATCCCGCGGGATCTCCCGCCCGGCCAGATAGAGGTATTCCGCGTTCCGGCTCTCGGCCCGGCGGCGCTCCACATCCAGGATGCGCTGGGAGATGGACTCGTCGGTGGTGTCCAGCCGGCGCAGCACCTCCAGCTCCAGCTCCAGATTGCCCTGGGCCTCGTAGCAGTCGGCCATCAGCATCAGGCACTCGTCGCTGTAGGCGATGCTCTCGGCCCGGCGCAGGGAGCTGAGCGCGCTGTCATAGTCCCCGGCCTGGTAGCTCTCTCTGGCCTGCTCCATGCAGCGGGCATAGTCCCGCTCGTCCAGATCGCCGATCATCACCACCGCCACAGCGATAATGACCGCCGCCGCCACGAAGATCGCCAGCCCCATCCTCCAGCGTATCGGGTGCCGGGCAGCCTGGACCTTCCACTCCCGCAGCAGGGCTGCCCAGTCCAGCGGCTGCTTTTCTGCCCGGCTTTTCCGGGGTTTTTCCCGCTTGGGCGCGTGGGAGCCCTGGGTCTTCCTTCGACTCATTTTACGCTCTCCGCCTTCTCTTGATCCGCGGCCGGGGCCTCCGTCTGGGCCGGCTTCTCCGGCTCCTGGGGGGCCGGTTCTGCCTCGGCCTTCTTCTCCGGCAGGATGACCTTCGGGTCCTTGATTTTCGGCAGCTCCGCCGGCTTCTCCGGCTCCTTCTTCTTCATGGCAAAGGCGGTGCACAGCAGCGCCAGCATCACGCACAGGACGGACATCTCCTGCATCCCGGCGGCAAAGCTCAGCTCCCCGCCCCGCAGGGCGGCCAGATCCTCCACAAAGATGTGGTACAGGAAGGGCAGGCCGAACAGCGGCGCCAGCAGCCACTTGGTCCGCAGGACACCGAAGGCCGTGGCGGTATACAACACTGCCACCAGCAGGTACAGCAGGATGCACAGGACCGTGTGGATCCAGCTGTCAAAGCTGAAGGACTTGATGATGAAGAACACCACGCCCAGCAGGACGGGCACAGCCGTCAGGCTGAACAGACGCTTGCCCAGCAGCATCAGGCAGAGGATGAACAGCAGATTGCAGATCAGCGGCAGCGCGATCTGGGTGGCGGCAAAGAAGGAGTCCGACCACAGGCCCCAGCAGCCGATCAGCCGGAAGGCCGCGGACAGCAGCATGAAAATCACCGCCGCCTGGGTCCAAAAGCCCTGCCGCTCCACATAGTATTTTACTCTGTGCGTGCTTTTCTCTTCCATCTCTGTCCTCCTGCCCGCGGGGGCGTTCAGCCCTCCGCCCAGTTTCCGTTTACAAAGACCGGCACTTCTTTTCCGCTGGCTGTGATGCCCGTGATATTCAGGTCCTCAGAGCCGATCATAAAGTCCTCATGGATCATGGAGTCATTGACGCCCAGGGCGGCAAAGTCCTCGTGGCTGTACTTCTCAAAATCCTTCATGCAGCTGGAATAGCCCCGGCCCAGGGCCAGATGGCAGGCCGCGTTCTCGTCGAAGAGCGTGTTGTAAAACAGGATGCCGCTCTCCCGGATGGGGCTCTGCCAGGGCACCAGGGCGCACTCGCCCAGCATGGAGGCCCCCTCGTCCATCTGCGTCATCAGCCGCAGGGCCTCCTCGTTCCGGCCGGCCCGGACTTCCACGACCCGCCCCTTCTCAAAGCGGACGGAGAAGTCCTCAATCAGCAGGCCCCGGTAGGACAGGGGCCGGGTGGCGTAGACGATGCCCTCCGCGTCCCCCTTCATGGGGGTGGTGAAGGCCTCCTCCGAGGGGATGTTGGGGTTGTAGTCCACGCCCTGGATGGCCGCCCGCTCCGCGCCGCCGCAGAAGAGCATGTCCGGGATCAGACCCACGCTGAAGTCCGTCCCCGTGGACGCGCTCTTATAGATGAGCCGGCGCAGGTCCAGAGAGTTGAGCCAGGCGCAGCGCCGGTGGATGTTGGCGCTGTGCTCCACCCAGGCGGCCACCGGATCCGGCCCGTCGGCCCGGGAGCAGTGGAGGATGGCATGCCAGAGCTTCTCCTGGGCCTCCTCATCGGGCAGACCGGGGAAGACCTTCCGGGCCCACTGGACGCCGGGCACCGCCGCCACGCACCACTGGGCGCTGTTCTCCATGGCCTTCCGGTAGGGGCGCAGCACCGTGTAGACGGCCTGCTGGGCCTGGGCGTATTTGGCCTGGTCGATCCCGGTCAGGCCGTCCGGGTCCTCAGAGGTCAGATGGATCCTGGCCGGGCGGGCCTCGACGGTGTACTTATACTTCTCCTCCTGCCAGGTCTTCACGCGGCTCAGGCTCTCCAGGCTCTGGTACCGGTAGTGCAGCTTGGTCAGGGGTTGGTACATCCAGTCCACCCGCACCTCGCCGGCGCCGGCCAGGTAGCACTCCTCCGTCAGTATCTCCACAAAAGCCGGCTGCTCCACGGAGGCGGCGATGGTCACCTCCTGCCCGGGGACAACATTGATCCCGGAGCGCGCGATCAGCCGGGCATAGCCTCTGAGAATGTTCTCGTCCATAGATCCTCCTAAAAATCGTTTTATCGTTCCGCCGCCGAAAGCCCGGCGGCATACAAGTGTAAGTAGTATACCACTTTCTTCCCCTTTGTGCAAGCTTGACAATGGGGCCGGAACAGACCACGGAAAAGTCCTATAAGAAGTTGAGAAATAAGCAGGATAAACGAAAGTTTAGCTGCTCAAAAAGGCAGAGCCTTTTTGAGCAGCCTGAAGCCCCGGCTCTGTTGAGCCGGGGCTTGTCGGGTGCTCTCTTCACTTGTACACGTCGTTGGTGTCCATCAGGGCCACGTCGAACTCCAGCTCCTCCCCGTCGCGCCAGACGGTGAAGCGCAGGATATCCCCCACCTGGAGGCTGTCTTTCAGGTCGTTGACCTGATCGGTGGTGGTGACCGGCTCGCCGTTCACTGCCAGGATGATATCCCCCGCCCGGATGCCCTTCGCCTCCGCGTCGCTCCCCTCGGACACATCGGAGACATACAGGCCCTCCGGCAGCTGGTAATACTCCACGGCCTGCGCCGGGACAGCCCCCACGGTGATGCCGATGGCGGGGCGGCCCCGGACCTCGCCGTTGCGGACCAGGGCGTCCACCACCTCCTGCACCGTGGCGGAGGGGATGGCAAAGCCGATGCCCTCAATGCTGGAGTAGGAGGACATCATCTTCATGTTGGTCACGCCGATGACCTGGCCGTACATGTTGAACAGGGCCCCGCCGGAGTTGCCCTCGTTGAGGGCGGTGTTGGTCTGCAGAAGGGTCATGCTCCGGCCGTTGTAGCTCACGCCCCGTTCGATGGCGGAGATGATCCCGTCGGTCAGGGTGCTGCGGAATTCCTCCCCCAGGGGGTTGCCGATGGCGGCCACCCGGTCCCCCACGGACAGGGCGGCGCTCTCGCCGAAGGCGGCGGCGGGCAGGCCCTCCGCCTCGATCTTCAGCACGGCCACGTCGCTGACGGCGTCGGCCCCCACCAGCTGGGCCTCGTACTCGCTGTCGTCATACAGGGTGACTGTGGCCCGGTCGCAGCCGTCGATCACATGGGTGTTGGTGAGGATGAGGCCATCGGCCGAGAGAATGACGCCGGTGCCCCAGTTGTAGCCGCTGCGGCCGTCGATAAAGCCGGAGATGGCCACGATGGACCGGGCGCAGCCGGCATAGATGTCCTGGAGGCTCAGCTCCTCCCCCTCCTGGGGCTCCAGCCGCATCTGAAAGGGGATGGGCGTGGCGGCCCGGGGGATATCCACCTTGGCTGAGGCCGTTGTAGCGTCCTCGTAATAGTCCTCAAAAAACTGCCGCCAGTCCCGGGGCATCTCCTGGCCGTACTCCCAGTCCCCGGCCTCTATGTCGTCTCCGGAGCCCCGGAAGAGCAGGGAACTGCCCACGATGAGGATCAGCACCAGGGCCACGATCCCCAGCGCGATGAGCAGGGGCTTGCGCCGCCTCTCCTTTTGGCGTTTTCTCCCCGTGGCGTCCGCCGCGATCATGGCGGCCACGGCCGCCACCGGCTCCCTGGGCTCATACCAATTGTCGGTGGCATACCAGTTTTTGTCGTTCATAGCTCTCTTTCCCCACTTATTCAGCCAGCGTCAGTGTGAACACGAACTCGGTCCAGCCGTCCTCACTGCGCACGGCGATGTCCTCGTCGTGGCTGTTGATGATGGCCTTCACCAGATACAGCCCCAGGCCCACGCCGTCCTTATCCAGGCTCCGGGACCGGTCGGATTTATGGAAGCGGTCGAAGATATACGGCAGGTCGTCCGGCGGGATGGTCTCGCCGAAGTCCTTGACGGACACATAGGCCTTGCCGTTGTCCTTATACAGCCGCAGGACCAGGCAGCTGCCGGGGCTGGCAAACTTCACCGCGTTATCCAGCAGATTGTAGATGACCTGGGTCATGGCGTCCTTATCTGCCCGCACCATGATGTGGTTCTCCGGAAACTGGGGGTCCACGTCCAGGTCCTTTTTGGTGGCCCGCCCCTCAAAGCTCAGCAGCGTCTGGAGCAGCAGCTCCGTCAGGTCAAAGACCGTCCGGCGGCTGGGGTCGGAGGCGGTGGCCCGGGCCTGGGACACGCCCAGCATATCCCGCACCAGGCGGGACAGGCGGCGGGTCTCGTCCCGGATGGAGCGCAGGTACTTCTCCTGGTCCTCCGGGGGAATAGTGCCGTCCAGGATCCCGTCGGCAAAGCCGGCGATGGTGGTCATGGGCGTGCGCAGCTCATGGGAGATGTTGGCGATAAACTCGCTGCGGTGGTTCTCCGCCTGCTCAAGAGAGTCGGCCATCTTGTTAAAGGAGTCGATCAGCGCCCCCATCTCGTCGGTGGGATCGTCGGTCTGGCGGACCCGCACGGAGAAATCCCCCCGGGCAAATTTCCGGGAGGCGGCGGCGATATCGTCCAGAGGCCGGGCCATCCACTTGGAATAGGCCAAGGATACCAGCAGCGCCGCGCAGAAGACGATGATGGACACGATGGCGGCGATGGTCATGAAGGCCGACCAGGTGGACAGCACCGTGTCCACGTCATTGGTGACGAAGACATAGCCCAGCAGCTCCCCGCTGCCGGCGGAGTCCACCTCCGTAGCCACCACGAAGCGGGCGTCCTCATACATGCCGCCCAGATCGCTGAGCTGATCGACGTGGCTGTTGAGGGCCAGCTCCTCCATGAGCTCGCCGGGCACGGTCTGGCCGATATGGGAACAGAGGGGCGCCCGGTCGGAGCAGGCGATGATCTGCCCGGCCGGGTTGGTGATGAACACGTGGTTGCCCGTGGAGTTGGCGATAGCGCTGATGGACATGGCCAGCACCCAGCTGTTCAGGGAGTCGGTCTGGGCGATGGCGGAGGCGGTCCGGGACACCTCCTGGGCGATCTTGACCATGTCGTCCCGGTGCTCATGGATGACCACGGTCCGGCCGATGCCCACGAAGGAGAAGGCGATAATGAGAAAGCAGATGGAAACCATGATGGCCGTGGCCACGAAGTTTCGCAGATAGATGCTTTTCATCTCTTCTTATTCCAGCACCTCGAACTTATAGCCCACGCCCCACACGGTCTTCAGGCTCCACTTGTCGGACACGCCCTCCAGCTTCTCCCGCAGGCGCTTGACGTGGACGTCCACCGTCCGGGAGTCCCCAAAATAGTCGAAGCCCCAGACCTCGTCCAGCAGCTGGTTGCGGGTAAAGACCCGGTTGGGGGAGGAGGCCAGGTGGTACAGCAGCTCCATCTCCTTGGGCGGAGTGTCCACCTTTTTCCCGTCCACCACCAGCTCATAGGAGTCCAGATTGATGACGAGCTTGTCGAAGCTCAGCTTCTTCTCCACCGGCGCGTCCGCGTCGGTGCGGCGCATGACCGCGTGGATGCGGGCCAGCAGTTCCTTGACCTCGAAGGGCTTCGTCACATAGTCGTCCGCCCCCATCTCCAGGCCGTTGACCTTGTCGTTGGTCTCGCCCTTGGCGGTCAGCATGATGATGGGGACCGAGGACTTTTTCCGGATATCCCGGCAGACCTGCCAGCCGTCCTTGACCGGCAGCATGATGTCCAGCAGCACCACGTCAGGGGAGAACAGGTCGAACATGGACTCGGCCTTGCCCCCGTCGGCGGAGATCATTACCTCGAAGCCGTCCTTGCCCAGGTACAGGCGCAGCAGCTCGGCAATATTCTCGTCGTCTTCCACGATGAGCGCACGCTTACTCATTTGCATCGCTCCTTTGTTACAGTCAAATTATATCGAATAAATTATACTGCGTCTTGGGCCGTAAAGGTTAAAAAAATGTAAAATAGATTACAAATCCAATTTCTCCAGCTCCGCCAGGGTCAGGATGTAGATCTTCAGCGCCTCCATGAACCAGTCCTGGCAGGCGGCCTCCTCGGCCCCGTGGATGGGCCCAGCAAAGGCGGGCATGGGCCGCTCCGGGTGCTCCGGGCCGAAGGACACGGCGTTGGGGAAATGCCGGGCGTAGGTGCCGCCGCCGATGGTGTAGGGCTCTGCCTCTTCGCCGGTAAACTCCCGGTAGGCCCGCAGGCAGGCCTGCACCTCCGGGCTGTCCGGCTCCATATAGAAGGGCACCGCGTCGTGGTCTACCGTGACCTCCGCCGCGTCTCCCGCCGCGGCCTGGACGGCGGCGGCGATCTTCTCCCCGCTGGTGCCCGTGGGGTAGCGGCTGTCCAGGGTCTGGAACATCCGCCCGTCCTCCACGCCGATGACGCCCCCCACCAGGGTCATGGGGCCGAAGCGGCCCTGGTTCTGCTCCGGGTCCACCGTGGCGGCGGCCCCGATGGCCTCGCCGCCGCTGTCCTTATTCAGCAGGGCCACCAGGCGCAGGAACCGGCTCTCCTCCTCCCCGGCCAGGCCCTGATCCAGGATAAAGTTGACCAGAAGGCCGATGGCGTTTTGGGTCCCCTCGGGCAGGGAGGCGTGGCCTCCGATGCCGTGGGCGGTCAGGTGCCAGAGGCCGTCCCGCTCTTCCGCCTCCACGGAGTCGGTGGGGACGGGAGTCTTCTCCGTCCGCAGCCAGGCCTCCGCCAGGCTGGGCACCGCGTTGGCGGCCACGCCGCCCTTGATGTCCACGATGTTCTCCAGAGGCACCTTGGCCAGCATCCGGCCGTGGTAGATGCCCTTCTCCCCGTTGCAGAGGGGGAAATTGGCGTCGGGGCTGAAGCAGAAGAGGGGCGCGGGGTAGTTGTCCAGATAGTACTCCACGTCGCCCATGCCGGTCTCCTCATTGGCCCCCAGCAGGGCCCGGACCGGGTACTTGAGCGCCATGCCGCTGTCCTTCAAAAATTTCAGCGCATAGAGGCACAGAACGCTGGGACCCTTGTCGTCCATGACGCCCCGGCCGATGATCCAGCCGTCCCTCCGCCGCATCCGGAAGGGGTCCCCCTCCCAGCCGGGCCCGGCGGGCACCACGTCCAGATGGGTGATGGTGGCCAGATAGCGGTCCGAATCCCCGCCCACCTGGGCATAGCCGATGCGCCCCTGGCAGTCCACCGTCTCCAGGCCCAGCTCCCGGGCGATCTCCAGACCCAGCTTCAGGGCCGCCGCGGGGCCCTCCCCGTAGGGGGCGCCGGGCCGGGCCTCGCCCTCCACGCTGTTGATGGCCACCAGCCGCTCTATATCCCGGAGGATCGCCTCCCGGCTGTCCTCCGCAAATTTTTCTACCTGCGCGCGTAAGTTCGCGTTCATATGAATCCTTCCTTTCTCGCTTATTATATGTATGAAAACTATACCATCTGCGATCTCTTTTTTCAAGTCTCGGCCCGGAAATCCCTTGACGCGGGCCCGGACTGTCTTCTATAATATGAAATACAAAAGCTAAGGTCAAAAGTTCCGTTTTGAAAGGAGGGTGTGCCGCCCGTGAAGAAACTTGCTGTTATTCTGCTTCTGGCTCTGTCCGCCGGTCTTTTCTGCGCCTGCGGCGCAGCGGTCCCCGCCGCCGAGACCCCAGCGCCCACGCCGGAACCTACGCCAGAGCCCACGCCTATGCCTACCTCCCTGACCCTCTCCGACGAGAGCGCCGAGGAGATCCTGGCCCTGGCCCAGATCCCCACCCTGCGCTCTATCGACGCCACGGCCAGCCGGGAATACGAGGCCCTGGCCCAGCTCCGGGAGCTTCTGCCGGACTGCCGGATCGACTGGGTCTATGAGCTGAACGGGCAGCTTCTGCCCTCGGACACGGAGGAACTGGTCCTCACGGACCCCACCGGCCTGGAGGAGGCTCTGCCCTATCTGCCCGCCCTGAAGTCGGTGGACCTGACCGCCTGCGAGCCCACGGTGGAGCAGATGGAGCTGTGCTACGATCTGCGGCCCGATGTGGACTTTCTCTGGATGGTCCGCTTCGGGGAGTGGGAGGTCCGCAGCGACATCACCTGCTTCTCCACCCTGCGTACCGGGATGGAGGGCAACCACGCCTATACCTCTGAGGAGCTGTACCCGCTGCTGCGCTTCTGCCGCCATCTCCGGGCCCTGGACCTGGGGCACAACGATCTCCAGGACATCAGCCTCATCGGAGAGCTGCCGGAGCTCCAGGTGCTCATCCTGGCGGACAATCCCAACCTCTCCGACATCTCCCCGCTGGCCAATCTGAAAAACCTCTACTACCTGGAGATGTTCCTGGGCTGGTCCATCACCGATTTCACGCCTCTGGCCGGGCTGGAGAACATGGAGGATATCAACCTGTCCTGGTGCCACTCGCTGACGGACATCAGCTTTGTGGAGCATATGCCCAAGCTCAAGCACCTGTGGCTGCTCAGCTCCTTTGTGGACAACGAGCAGATCAAGAAATACCAGGAGATGTACCCGGACGCCACCATCATGAAGGCCAATCCCATCGAGCTGACCTCCGTGGCCTACGGCTGGCGGACCACCGACCGGAACATCGCCCTCCGAGGGGCCTTCACCTACTGGCGCAACGTGATCGAGTTCGTCTCCTGGGACAACATCGAATTCGACGAGGCCTTTTATAACCGGTATAAATAGGAATATAAAACTGCGGGACGGTGTTGAACCGTCCCGCAAATTCTTTGTGTTCTCTCAGCTTTCCCGGTACTGCCGGATGGAATCCCGGATGCGCTCCATGCCGGTCTGGATGATGCTCCGGGGCATGGCCAGGTTCAGGCGGATATAGCCCTTGGCGTTGCCCACGAAGAGCTCGTCCCCGCCCTCCAGCAGGACGCCCGCCTTGTTGGCAAAGAAGTCCGGCAGATCCTCCACTCCCGGCAGGCAGGGGGCGATATTGACCCAGGCCAGGTAGGTCGCCTCCGGCATGGTGAAGACGGCCTCCGGCAGGTACTCGGCCAGGAAATCCCGGACAAAGCGGAAGTTCTCGTCCAGATAGGCCCGCAGCTCCTCCAGCCAGGGACCGCACTTTTCATAGGCCGCCTGGTGGGCTGCCACGGACAGGGGATTGATAAAGCCCACGGTCTTGTCCCGGTCCTGGAAGGCCCGGCGGGTGGCCTCGTCCCGGATGATCACGTCGGAGAACATGAGCCCCGCCATGTTGAAGGTCTTGCTGGCGGACATGCAGGTGATGAGCCGGGGGTAGTCCGGCATCACCTTGGCCAGGGGGATGTGCCGCTTGCCCAGGCGCAGCAGGTCGCAGTGGATCTCGTCGGAGATCACCCAGAGGCGGTACTTCTCGATGATGGCCCCGGCGGCCTTCAGCTCCTCCTCCGTCCAGACCCGGCCGGTGGGGTTGTGGGGGTTGCACCAGATCACCAGTTTTGCCTGGGGATCGGCGCACTTGCGCTCAAAGTCCTCCAGGTCCAGCCGGAAGACCCCGTCCCCGTCCTTCTTCAGGGGGGAGGACAGCAGCTCCACCGCGTTGTACTCAGCCGTGTGCAGGAAATAGCCGTAAGCGGGGGTGGGGGTGATGATCTTCTCCCCCTTGCCCACCAGCAGCTCCGCCAGCTGGTAGAGGGCGGGGATGATGCCGGGCGAAAAGACCAGCTGCTCCTGGGGAAAGCCCCAGTCATAGCGCTCCTTACACCAGGCGGAGAAGGCCTTGTAATAGTCGCCGGTGAACATGGCGCTGTAGCCGAAAATGCGCCGGTCCACCCGGTCCTTGATGGCCTGGCAGATCTCCGGGGGCGTGGCAAACTCCATGTCCGCAACCCACATCCGCACAAACTCCTCGTCCTTAAAGGGAAACTTCTTCTCCGGGCCGGCATGGAAGATGTAGCCCCGGAAGCCGTCAGTATTCAGGGCGTTGGTATGGCGGCGGTCGATGATCTCGTCAAAATTGGTTGGCATCTATTTTTCCTCCTCTTTACGCGGTTTTCCGTTTCGGGTACTTACCCACAGCATACCATTTTATGGCAAAAAAGGCAAGGGCAAGCAAGAAAAAACAGGGGCGCCGGAGCGCCCCTGCTTTGATCTTTTAGTCTTGACAGCCTTCGCAGTCGTGGATGGGGAAGTCCTTGGGGTCGTAGGCGATGCCGTGCTTGTCGTAATAGTCCTTGACGGCAGCCCGGACGGCCTCCTCGGCCAGAACGGAGCAGTGGAGCTTATAGGCGGGCAGCCCGTCCAGAGCCTCTACCACCGCCTGGTTGGAGAGCTTCAGCGCGTCCTCCAGGGGCTTGCCCTTGATGAGCTCGGTGGCCATGGAGCTGGTGGCGATGGCGCTGCCGCAGCCGAAGGTGTTGAACTTGCAGTCGGTGATGATGCCGTCGTCCACCTTGATGTACATCCGCATGATATCGCCGCACTTGGCGTTGCCCACCTCGCCGATACCGTCGGCGTCGTCCAGCTTGCCCACGTTCCGGGGATTCTGAAAGTGGTCCATTACTTTTTCGCTGTAGAGAGCCATGATCTGTTCCTCCTTCTTGAAACTTCAAATCAAATAAGGTGCGGGCGCTGGCCTTTTTCCAGCTCATCCCACACGGGGGACATGTTGCGCAGATAGTCCACCACCTTGGGCACGGTGGCGATGATGTGGTCGATCTGCTCCATGGTATTGTACTCGCCGATGGACAGGCGCAGGGAGCCGTGGGCCACCTCGTGGGGCAGGCCCAGGGACAGCAGCACATGGCTGGGGTCCAGGGAGCCGGAGGTGCAGGCGCTGCCCGAGGAGGCGCAGATCCCGTTCATGTCCAGCATCAGCAGCAGGGACTCGCCCTCGATGCCCTCAAAGCACATATTCACCGTGCCGGGCACATGGTGCTCCAGGCTGCCGTTGATCTTGCTGTGGGGGATCTTGCTCAGCTCGGCGAAGAGCTTATCCCGCATGGGGATGATCTTGGCGGTGTTGGCCTCCATGTTCTCCACGGACTCCTTCAGCGCCGCGGCCAGGGCCACGATCCCGGCCACGTTCTCCGTGCCGGCCCGCTTGCCCCGCTCCTGGGCGCCGCCCTCGATCAGGTTCAGGATGGGGATGTTCTTGCGCACGTACAGCACGCCCACGCCCTTGGGCGCGTGGAACTTGTGCCCGGACATGGAGAGCATGTCGATATTCATCTTCTCCACGTCGATGGGCATGTGCCCCACGGCCTGGACCGCGTCGGTGTGGAAGGGGACGCCCTTAGCCCGGCACAGGGCCCCGATCTCCGCGATGGGCTGGACCGTGCCGATCTCGTTGTTGGCGAACATGATCGTCACCAGGCAGGTGTCCTCCCGGATGGCGGCCTCCACGTCCTCCAGACGGACGACGCCGTCCTCGTGCACGTCCAGCAGCGTCACCTCAAAGCCCTCCTTCTCCAGACGGCTGAGAGTATGCAGCACGGCGTGGTGCTCGAACTTGGTGGAGATCAAGTGCTTTTTGCCCTTCTTGGCCCCCAGACGGGCGGCGGAGAAGATGGCCTGGTTGTCGGCCTCGCTGCCGCCGGAGGTGAAATAGATCTCCCGGGGCTGGGCACCGATGCAGGCGGCCACGTCGGCCCGGGCCTGGGCCACCGCCTCGGTGGCGTGCTGGGCAAAGGAGTAGAGACTGGAGGGGTTGCCGTACTGCTCGGTCAGATAGGGCAGCATGGCGTCCAGCGCGGTCTTGCTCACGCTGGTGGTCGCGGCGTTGTCAGCATATACGAACATGGGTTTCTTCCTTTCTGCGGCTATATCCTATTTATCTGATGGGAATTATAGCACACATATATATTTTGTCAAGTGAAGGTTTCTTGGTTCTGCCCAAACTGCGGACAAGTATTGCGTTACTCATAACGAAGCAGCAAAAGAAGAATCAAAAAGGAAAAACCAAATTCGTTTTTGAGGCAGCTTTGCCGCCTCAAAAACACCCTAAGCCGCATGAAATGCGGCCCTCGCGCCGACCAAACGGGGCAAAGCCCCTGCGATAAGCGCGAGTATCAAATGCGAGCCCAGCGTAGCGGGTCGCATTTGAAGCGGTTAGCTCTTCCACTTTTCTCCGGAGAGCAGGTCCGCCAGGGTCACGCCGTCCAGGTAGGCGTTGGTGATGTCGTCCAGCTCCTTCCACATGGGCACGGTCATGCAGGCGGCGGCCCGCTCGCAGTCCACGCTGCCGGCCTTGATGCAGGAGACCGGGGCCAGATTGTCCTCCATGCAGCGGAGGATCTCCCCCACGGAGTATTCAGCGGGGGAGCGGTTGAGCCGGTAGCCCCCCTCCTTGCCCCGGGTGCTGTCCACCAGGCCCGCCTTTTTCAGGCTGCCCACGATCATCTCCAGATACTTCATGGAAAAGCCTTGCCGGTCCGCCACGGTCTTCAGGGAGATAAAGCCCTCCTCCGGGTGCTGGGCCAGGTCCAGCATCACCCGCAGGGCATAGCGGCCTTTACTGGTCACATTCACGAGCGCACCTTCTTTCTTTGCGGCCGGATACGAATTCCTATAAATTTAATATACTATAAGATTTGTAGGAATTAAAGAGCCTACGCAAAAAAGCAGCCCGTTTTGCTGTGCATTTTTTGCACAGCAAAAGAGAAAAAACCTATTGCTTTATCGCACTAATGTGTTATTATACTGAAGCGTCAGGAGAAAAGCTCCTGAACTGACATTTATGGAGGAAAAGAAAATGAAAAAGATATGTGCCCTGCTGCTCGCTCTGAGCATGCTCTTTGCCCTGGCCGCCTGCGGCGGCTCTGCTGCCCCCGCCGCCACGGAAGCCCCCGCGGCCGAGGAACCCGCCGCCGAGGCCCCTGCCGAGGAAGCTCCCGCCGCTGAGGAGCCCGCGGAAGAGGAGGCCGGCGACAGCGACCTGTCCGCCATCCAGGCCAAGGGGACCCTGGTCGTGGGCATCACCGATTTCGAGCCCATGGACTACAAGGACGAGAACGGCGAGTGGATCGGCTTTGACGCCGACCTGGCCAAGGCTTTTGCCGAGAGCATCGGCGTAGAGGCGGAATTCATCGAGATCGACTGGGACAACAAGGTCTTCGAGCTGGACGCCGGCTCCATCGACTGCGTCTGGAACGGCATGACCCTGACGCCCGAAGTGCTCAACACCATGAGCTGCTCCGCCCCCTACTGCGATAACTCCCAGGTGGTGGTCATGAAGGCCGACGCGGCCGATCAGTATCCCGATGTGGAGAGTCTGGCTGGCCTGAACTTCGCGGTGGAGTCCGGCTCTGCCGGTGAGGCTGCCGCCACCGACAACGGCTTTGATACCACTGCCGTTACCACCCAGGCCGACGCACTGATGGGCGTTTCTGCCGGCACCTCGGACGCCTGCGTGATCGACCTTCTGATGGCCCAGGCCATGACCGGCGAGGGCACCAGCTATCCCGAGCTGACCGCGACCCTGACCCTGACCAGCGAGCAGTACGGCGTGGGCTTCCGCCAGGGCAGCGACCTGCTGGACGCCTTCACCCAGTTTTATGCCGACGCTTATGCCGACGGGACCGTACAGAACATAGCCGCGACCTACGGCCTGGAGGGCTCCGTGTCCGCTCCCTGAGCGAGAATGCTTGAATCAGAGAAAATAAGTCCGGCAGAGGGCTGTAAGCCCTCTGCCGTGAGACTGTAGACACCCCCCATACTGCGCATGAAAAACGAGAGAGTAGCGGGGGTGCGCGAGGGGGCAAGGCCCGCCTCGCGTTTGGATCGCGCCAGCAAAATGCCCGGTTTACCGGGCTTTTGCCGAGCGTAGCGAGTTTTTTCAGAAGGGCAAGCTCTTCTGAAAAAAGTGGCGCTGAAGCTTGTAGACAAAGTCCTTTGGACTTTGTCTACAAGCGTGACCGCGTTGTGAGGTAGACGATGTTTCAGACAGTCCTGCTCTCCCTGACAGAGGGCTTCGGGAAGACCTTGGAGATATTCGCGCTGACGCTGCTGGGGGCGCTGCCCCTGGGGCTCATCATCGCGTTTGGCTCCATGAACCGTTTCAAGATCATAAGCTGGCCGGTAAAGCTCATCATATGGGTGATCCGGGGCACGCCGCTGATGCTCCAGCTCATTATCATCTATTACGGCCCCGGCCTGATTTTGGGCAACAACTGGTGGGGCAGCGGCGCCTCCGGCCGCTTTACCGCCGCCATGATCGCCTTTATCTTCAACTATGCCTGCTACTTCTCGGAGATCTACCGGGGCGGCATCGAAGGTGTACCCAAGGGCCAGCGGGAGGCGGGCCAGGTGCTGGGCATGACCAATACCCAGATCTTCTTCCGGGTGACGCTCCTCCAGGTGGTCAAGCGCATCATCCCCCCCATAGGCAACGAGGTCATCACCCTGGTGAAGGACACCTCCCTGGCCCGGATCATCTCCGTGTACGAGATCATCTGGAACGGCCAGGCCTTCATCAAGAGCCAGGGCCTGATCTGGCCCCTGTTCTTCACCGGCCTGTACTACCTGCTCTTCAGCGGCGCACTGACGCTGCTGCTGGGCTGGGTGGAGAAGAAGCTGGACTATTTCAAGGTGTGAGGAGGGCGGACGATGGCTTTACTGGAAGTAAAAGACCTGCGCAAGAATTTTGACAGCCTCCAGGTGCTCAAGGGCGTCAGCTTTGAGATGGACCAGGGGGAGACCGTCTCCATCATCGGCCCCTCCGGCGGCGGTAAGACCACCCTGCTGCGCTGCCTGAATTTCCTGGAGATCCCCAGCGCCGGGAGCATCCGGGTGAAGGGAGAGACCCTGTTCGACTCGGCGGACCGCCGGGGCCTGTCAGAGCGGGAGATCCGGCAGAACCGGCTCCATTTCGGGCTGGTGTTCCAGAACTTCAACCTCTTTCCCCAGTACACGGCCCTGGGGAACGTGTCCCTGGCCCCCCGGCTCCAGGCCAAGGAGCGGCCGGACTTCAAGGCCCGGCGCAAGGAGATCTTCGACCAGATCGAGGAGCACAGCATAGAGCTGCTCCGGCGGGTGGGCCTGGGGGATAAGCTGAACTACTACCCCCACCAGCTCTCCGGCGGTCAGCAGCAGCGGGTGGCTATCGCCCGGGCCCTGGCCCTGACGCCGGACGTGCTGTTCTTCGACGAGCCCACCTCCGCTCTGGACCCGGAGCTCACCGGCGAAGTGCTCAATGTTATCCGCCAGCTGGCCCGGGAGAAGATGACCATGGTGGTGGTGACCCATGAGATGAGCTTCGCCGAGGCGGTGTCGGACCAGGTGCTGTTCATCGACGGCGGCGTGATCGCCGAGCAGGGCCCCCCGGCCCGGGTGCTGCGGGCTCCCCTGGAGGAGCGGACCCGTCAGTTCCTGCGGGGATACGAAAAGTAAATTCAAATGCGACCCGCTACGCTGGGCTCGCATTTGAGAAACTCGCGCTTATCGCAGGGGCTTTGCCCCGTTTGGTCGGCGCGAGGGCTCGCTTAGCTCGCCTTAGAGTGTTTTTGAGGCGGCAAAGCTGCCTCAAAAACGATTGAATCCTTTTAGGGTTCCTTTCAACAACGTGTTCCGCATAACTTTGTCTACAGTTTGAAAAAACAGGCCGGTCCCGGCCTGTTTTTTTGCTATCCATTTTCCATGAGCTGTGTTATAATGATACGATCAGTTTTGTAAGTATGGAGGGCCGGGGATGAAACGGCGCTTTTTGAAAAAAATAGTCCTGCTCTTGGTGCTGGCCCTGTTGGGGACGCTCTGCGCCTGCGGCGGGGAGCCTGCGGCGGATGAGCCGGGGGCGGGCCTCTATATCTGCACCGGGGCCGAGGCGGAGGGCCGGAGCCTGGAGCCGGAGGAACTCTCCGAGGGGGAGCTGAGCCTGGAGCTCCGGCCCGGCGGCAGCGGCCGCCTGAGCCTGGAGGGGCAGGAGGGCCGCCTGAGTTGGACCTTGGAGGGGGAGAAGCTGACCCTGACGGCGGGGGAGCGGCGCCTGACCGGGACCCTGTCCGGCGGGAGGCTCCGCCTGGAGCTGCCGGAGGAGGGGCTGACCCTGTTCTTCGCCCTGCCGGACGCGGAGCCGGAGCCCGCGCCGCCGGAGCCCGCCTGGCCCCTGGGCGGCTGGTACGGCTGCTGGACCGTGACCCAGACGGAGGGGGCCTGGGCGGAGCTGCGTGGCCGCCGCTGGGACTGCTGTGCCTCCACCGCCCTTACGGAGGAAGGCGCCGTGCTGCTGACCCTCTGGGACGAGGGCGGCTCCGCCGCCGCGCCCCTGGGCCGGGTGGTGCTGCTGATCGGTGAGGACGGCCGGGCGGAGAACCGCTCCGGCAGCTTCCTGGGCGCGGAGCTGCCCCCCGGCGCCTGGAGCGCCGGTCTGGAGGCGGAGGGCCTGGAGGATCTGTTCCTTGTCACCGGCCGGGTGGCGGGAGAAGACCGGGCCCTGGAGTACCGTCTGGCCCTGCGCCCCTGGGGCCGGAGCTGGGAGGACGCGGCGTCCGCCAAACCCGAGCTGCTGCCCTGGTCCTATGAGAGCTGGTATCTGCCTTTAGTTGAGGCGGGGCAGCCCATGCCGGAGAGAATGGAGTTACCCTGAGCGCTGTTTTGTAATTTCTGCTAAAAATTTGTCAAAACGCCGAAAAGCGGGACAGAGTCTTTACAAAAAGCCGGAAAAGCTGTATAGTACATAGGCTGAATATATAAGCCGAGCGGTCGATAAAGGCCGTTGACAGTTGGATTTGCCGCCGGAAACGGACGGCGGAAAGGAGAGGCATATGGAAGAAGCATCCGCGCTGTTCACCATAGGCCCGGTGGAGGTCTCCAGCGTCGTGGTGACCTCCTGGATCATCATCGCGCTGCTGGCGCTGCTGTGCTGGCTGGCTACCCGGAACATGAAGGACGTGCCCGGCCCGCTGCAATGCGCGGCGGAGATGGCCGTGGAGGGGATGGAGAACTTTATCGCCGGTACCCTGGGGAAGGAGAAGGCCAGGAAGTATTTCCCCATCTTCGGCACCTTCTTTGTGTTCATCATCGTCAGCAACTACTCGGGGCTCCTGCCCGGAGCGGGGCAGATCGCCGGCTTTGCCGTGCCCACGGCCTGCCTGTCGGTGACGGCGGCCCTGGCGGTCATCGCCTTCTGCACCACCCACACCCTGGGCGTCCGGGAGCGGGGCCTGGGGCACTATCTCAAGAGCTTTCTCAAGCCCTTTGCCCTGATGCTGCCCCTGACGCTCATCGAGCAGCTGATCCGGCCCCTGTCTCTGGCCCTGCGTCTGTTCGGCAACCTGTACGGCGAGGAGACGGTGACCCATGAGCTGTATAACATCTTTCCCATTTTGCTGCCCTTGGTCATGAACGTGCTGAGCCTGCTGTTCTGCATGATCCAGGCCATGGTCTTTACGCTGCTGCTGTCCATCTATGTGGCAGAGGCGACGGAAACCGAAGAATAAGAAGTAAAAAAATACAGCGGAAAAAACGGAGGAAATGAACATGACAAGCGGAATGATCGCCCTTGCAATCGGTGTGATGATGGGTCTGTGCGTTTTCGGCACGGCTATCGGACAGGGTATGGTGGCCTCCAAGACCATGGACGCCATGGCCCGGCAGCCGGAGATGGCCGGGAAGCTCCAGACGGCTATGATCCTGGCTATGGCTCTGCAGGAGGCCCTGACCATCTACGGCCTGCTGATCGCCTTCATGCTGGTCGGCCGGATCTGAGGCGCGGAGGAGGACGTCCATGCTGAGTATCAACATTTGGGATTTCCTATGGACGGTCATCAGCTTCTTTGTGCTTTATTTCGTGCTGAAAAAACTGCTGTTCGACCCGGTACACCGCTTCACCGATGAGCGGAAGGCCCGCATCGAGGCAGGGCTGAGAGCCCAGCGGGAGGCTCAGGAGGCCGTCCAGGCCAAGGCGGCCGAGCTTGCCGGCCTGAAGGACGACTGCCGCCGGGAGGCCCGCCGGATCCTGGACCAGGCCCGGGCCGAGGACGAGGCCCAGAGCGCCGGTCAGGCCGAGCGCCTGCGGCAGGAGAGCGCCCAGGCCCGGCAGGAGCTGCGCCAGGAGTTGAGCCGCCGGCAGGAGCTGGACGGGCAGCGCCTGGACAGCGCCCAGACGGAACTTGCCGCCGTGTTGGCGGACCGGCTGCTGGACGCGGGCGGACAGAAGGGCTGAGCCATGAGAGCAGAAGGAACAGAGAAGGAGGGTGACGGCCCATGGGCGGATGGAGCATCTGGTACGCACTGATCAATTTTGCCATCCTGGCGGCAGGGCTGTACCTTGTCGGAAGAAAACTGGTCGTCAATAAGTATAAGAGCCGCCGGGAGGGCATCGCCCGGGAGCTGGACGAGGCCAAAGAGGCGGCGGCGGAAGCCGAACGCCTCAGCGGCGGCATCCCCGAAAGCGAGGCCGCCGGCGCCGGAGAGCGCCGGGCCCTGCTGGACGAGGCCAAGGCCGGCGCCGAGGAGAACCGTCTCCAGGCGCAGAAGGAGCGGGAGGCCGCTCTGGCGGAGGCCGAAAAGGAGGCCGGCCAGGTGCGGCGGAACCTCTCCGAGCGCTCCCGCCGGGAGCTGAGCGGCCAGGCCGCCGAAAAGCTGGTAAAGGCCGCCGCGGAGCTCATCGGCGGCGAGGACTACGCCCAGGCCCGCCGGGCCATGGAGGCCGCCTTCCCCGCAAAGCTGGAGGCCTGCTTCCGGCTGCCGGAGGGAGAGCTGCGGCGCATCCGGGAGGCCGGGCGCGTGGAGGCGGAGCTCTTCACGGCCTCTGAGCCGGACCCGGCGCTGAAAAGCACCTTGGAAGAGAGCCTGCGCCGGGGACTTCAGGCCCAGGGCCTGGAGCCGGGCGAAGCGGAGCTGCGCCTGACGGCGACGGCCGACCCCGCGGTCCTGGCGGGAGCCAAGCTCCAGATCGGCGACAGCTGCTTTGACGGCAGCGCCGCCGGGATGCTGGCCCGGGCGGCCGTGCAGATCGGCGAGATGGACGCCGGGGGCGATTTCATTGAAGAACTGCGGAGCCTGCTGGCCGGGGCCGACCGGGACATCGAGGTGTTCCAGGCCGGTAAGGTCACCAGCGCCTCCGACGGCATCTGCCGGGTCTCCGGCCTGGCCGACGCCATGGCGGGGGAGATGCTGCTCTTCCCGGGAAACGTGATCGGCATGGTCATGGACCTGGAGAAGGACAACATCGGCGTGGTGCTCCTGGGCGAGCCGGACAGCGTCCACGAGGGCGACCAGGTCCGCCGCACCGAGCGCATCATCCAGGTCCCCGTGGGCGAGGCCATGCTGGGCCGGGTGGTGGACGCTCTGGGCCGTCCCCTGGACGGGAAGGGCCCCATCAGGGCCGAGAGCACCCGCCCCCTCGAGAGCCCGGCCCCCGGCGTCATCGAGCGCCGGCCCGTGTCGGTGCCTATGCAGACCGGCATCAAGGCTATCGACGCCCTGGTGCCCATCGGGCGGGGCCAGCGTGAGCTCATCATCGGCGACCGGCAGACGGGCAAGACCGCTATCGCCGTGGACGCCATTATCAACCAAAAGGGCAAGGACATGATCTGCATCTATGTGGCCATCGGTCAGAAGGACTCTACTGTGGCCGGCGTGGTGCAGAAGCTGCGGGACACCGGGGCCATGGACTACACCACCGTGGTCTGCGCCACCGCCTCCTCGCCTGCGCCCATGCTGTACATGGCCCCCTACGCGGCGGCGGCCATGGGCGAATACTTCATGTACAAGGGCCGGGACGTGCTGGTGGTCTATGACGATCTGTCCAAGCAGGCCGTGGCCTACCGGGAGATCTCCCTGCTGCTGCACCGTCCCCCCGGACGGGAGGCCTACCCCGGAGACGTTTTCTATCTCCACTCCCGGCTTCTGGAGCGGGCGGCCCGGCTCAGCGAGGCCGCCGGCGGCGGCAGCATGACTGCCCTGCCCATCATCGAGACCCAGGCGGGGGACATCTCCGCCTACATCCCCACCAACGACATCTCCATCACCGACGGGCAGATCTTTTTGGAGACGGGGCTCTTCAACTCCGGTGTCCGGCCGGCGGTGAACGTGGGCCTGTCCGTGTCCCGCGTGGGCGGCGCGGCCCAGCCCGCCGCCGTCAAGCAGGTGGCCGGGCGGCTGCGTATGGAGCTGGCCCAGTACCGGGAGCTGGCGGCCTTCTCCCAGTTCGGTATGGAGCTGGATAAGGCCACCCAGGCCGCCATCAACAAGGGCGACCGGCTGGTGGAGCTTTTAAAGCAGCCCCAGTACGCCCCTATGGACGCAGCGGACCAGATGGCGGCTATCTACGCCGTCAGCGAGGGCTACGCCGACAAGGTGGCCCTGACGGACATCGCCCGCTACGAGAGCGAGCTGATCGCCGATGTGGCCAAGAACTGGCCGGAGCTGCGGCAGATCGTGGCCTCCGGGCGGAAGCTGAGCAAGGAGGAGCTGGAGAAGCTCCGGGGCATCCTGGCGGCCTTCAGCGAGAGCTTTGTCTGAACCGCTGTTTTGTAAGTGATCGGAAAGGGGGCGGGAGCCATGGCCAATACACGGGAGCTGAAGGCGCGCATTGCCAGCGCCGAAGGCATCCTCCAGATCACCAAATCCATGAAGATGGTCTCCGCCTCCAAGCTGCGCCGGGTCCAGGCAGCCTGGAACCGGATGGAGCCCATGCGGGAGGGGAGTCGGCGGCTGCTCAGCCAGGTCCTGGCCGGTATGGAAGCGCCGGGGGAGCCCCTGCTGGAGGACCGGCCGGAGAAAAAACGGGCCTGTTATGTGCTCCTGGAGGGCAACCGGGGCCTCTGCGGCGTGTACAACACGGCGCTGCTGAAATACCTGGAGGACTGTCTGCAAAGGGAGGACCGGGACTGGAGCCTGGTGGTCTGCGGCAGCTGGGGGCAGGACGTGATCGAGCCCGCCCTGCCGGTGCTGCGCCGCTTCGCCGCCTTTGGGGACGTGCCCACGGCCGCCGAGGCGGAGGAGCTGACGGATTTCCTGCGCCGGCTGTATGTGAGCGGTGAGGCGGACGAGATCTTCTTCGTCTACCAGCGCTATGACTCCTTCCTCAAGCAGACCCCCTGCCACACCCGCTTCCTGCCCGCCCAGCCGGCAGAGGGGAGCGCGGGCCTGACGGACTGGATCTTTGAGCCGGATAAGCAGAGCCTGATCCGGATGCTGACGGAGCTGTACGTGGGCAGCATGGCCTACGGGCTGCTGCTGGAGGCCCGGACCGGCGAGCACGCCGCCCGGATGGCCTCCATGACCGCCGCGGCGGACAACACCCAGGAGCTCATCGCCAAGCTGACCCTGTCGCTCAACCACGCGCGGCAGGCGGCCATTACTACGGAAATTTCCGAGATCGCCGGCGGGGCCGAGGCCCTGAACGGCAGCCGGACATAGCCCATTGGAGGCGCATATGGAAAAAGGCATCATCAAAAGAGTGATCGGTTCGGTGGTGGACGTGCAGTTCCCCGCAGGGGAGCTGCCGGAGATCTACACCGCTCTGGAGGCCCAGCTGCCGGACCGGAAGGTGACCATGGAGGTCCAGCAGCAGCTGGGCGACTGGGTGCTGCGCTGCATCGCCCTGTCCTCCACCGACGGGCTGGCTATCGGCGATGCGGTGGTGGACACCGGCGCGCCCATCCGGGTCCCGGTGGGCGAGGCCACCCTGGGCCGCATGTTCAACGTCCTGGGGGAGCCCATCGACGGCAAGGGCCCCGTGGAGGCAACGAAACGCCTGCCCATCCACCGGAGCGAGCCGGCGTTTACAGATATCCTCCCCGCCCGGGAACTGCTGGAGACCGGCATCAAGGTCGTGGATCTGATGGCCCCCTATTCCAAGGGCGGCAAGATCGGCCTGTTCGGCGGCGCCGGCGTGGGCAAGACGGTGCTCATCATGGAGCTGATCCGGAACGTGGCCTATGAGCACGGCGGCTACTCCGTCTTTACCGGCGTGGGTGAGCGCAGCCGCGAGGGCAACGATCTCTGGAACGAGATGACCGAGTCCGGCGTCATCAACAAGACGGCCCTGGTCTTCGGCCAGATGAACGAGCCCCCCGGAGCCCGTCTCCGGGTGCCCCTGTCCGGCCTGACCATCGCGGAGAACTTCCGGGACGAGAGCGGCCAGGACGTGCTGCTGTTTATCGACAACATCTTCCGTTTCACCCAGGCGGGCTCCGAGGTCTCGGCCCTGCTGGGGCGGATGCCCTCCGCCGTGGGCTATCAGCCCACTCTGGCCACCGAGATGGGCCGCCTCCAGGAGCGCATCACCTCCACCCGCAACGGCTCCATCACCTCCGTCCAGGCGGTGTACGTGCCGGCGGACGACCTGACGGACCCGGCCCCGGCCACGGTCTTTGCCCATCTGGACGCCACCGTCGTCCTCTCCCGCTCCATCGCGGAGTTGGGCATCTACCCGGCGGTGGACCCCCTGGAGTCCAGCTCCCGCATCCTCCAGGCCGACAGCGTGGGCAAGGCCCACTACGACACGGCCCGGGCGGTCCAGGCGGTGCTGGAGAGATACCGGCAGCTCCAGGACATCATCGCCGTGCTGGGCATGGACGAGCTCAGCGCCGAGGACAAGGCCACGGTGGGCCGGGCCCGGCGTATCCAGCGCTTTCTGTCCCAGCCCTTCCACGTGGCGGAGAACTTCACCGGCATGGAGGGCCGCTACGTGCCCCTGGCGGAGACCATCAAGGGCTTCCAGGCCATCCTGGGCGGCGAGGTGGACAAACTGCCGGAGCAGGCCTTCCTCATGTGTGGGACCATCGACGAAGTGCTCAAAAAGAGCCGGGACTGAGAGGCGCCCATGGCCGATCCGATCAAGCTCAGCGTCGTGTCCCAGGAGGGCACGGCCTTCGAGCGCAACGTGAACTATGTGAATATCCCCACGCCCTTCGGCTCCGTCGGCGTTCTCAGCGGGCACGCGCCTATGCTCTGCGCTGTGGCGGCGGGGCTGCTGCGCTGCACCTTTGAAGAGGGGGGCGGCGCCCGGCTCCGGCTGGGCGCGGGCATCGCCAGCGTGGAGAACAACGAGGTGACCCTGCTGGTGGCCTCTGCGGAAGAGGTAGAGGAATAAGCACAGATTGACAAAGAATGGAACTGCTGTGAGGCAGTTCCATTTTTTTGGACTGTAGACAAAGTTTTGTTGTCTTCGCCGCTCTGCGGCGAAAATAATCAAATCGTTTTTGAGGCAGCTTTGCCGCCTCAAAAACTCCCTGAAGCCCGCCCTGGGGCGGGCTCTCGCGCCGACCAAACGGGGCAAAGCCCCTGCGATAAGCGCGAGGTTCTCAAATGCGAGCCCAGCGCAGCGGGTCGCATTTGAAAAAAAGAGAAATGCCGCGCAGCATTTCTCTTTTTTTATTGCGAGCCGGTCTGTAAGCCGGGTTCTGTCTTAAACGGCCATCTATCTAGACCCGCCGTTGCCGGCGGGTTCAAGCCACCTCCTGAGGACGGCCGGGCCGGCCGTATGTCCTCCCACGGTGTTGCTCCGGATAGAGTTTACAGCGCCGCCCTGTTGCCAGGGCGCCGAGTGAGCTCTTACCTCACTTTTCCACCCTTACTGGCTTCGGCGCAAGCTCCGTTCGCTCGCTTCCGCGAGGCGTCGCGAAAGCTCGCTCACGCCGCTGCGCCTCAGCTTCCCATCAGACCCGCTGACGCTGGGCTCCGATGGGAGGAACGGGGCGGAGGCCCCGCTCCTTTCAGCGGTATATCTCTGTTGCACTTGTCCGAGGGTCGCCCCTGGCGGGTGTTACCCGTTATCCTTGCCCTATGGAGCCCGGACTTTCCTCACGCACAGGCTTTCGCCTCGTGCCCGCGGCCGTTCGGCCTGCTCGCATCTGTATTCTACCCATTTTCACCTCACAAGTCAAT
>CANQTO010000035.1 GCA_947626785.1 uncultured Oscillospiraceae bacterium | reverse complement strand
GCCGCCCTCCCTGACCATATATCTTCGCTCTATTTTATGCCATGTTTCGGACTTTACACAAAATTCGGGATAGACCCCCGTCGGCCGGGGAATCCCCCGGCCGACGGACCGTTTGCTTCATTTTATGATAACGCTGACTGTGAAAAGGACGAGCATACCACCTGGCACGGTGACGGTTCAACCATGTTGATCTAACCTTGTCGGGCTAACCGCTTGCGCAGCGCCCTTTTACGTTCTCATTATAGACCATGACAGGCCGGCCAGTCAACGGTTTTTAATTGAAAACTTTCCGCATCCCATAGAGACGCCACGGCGACAGCATTTACTTTTTCAATCTGCGTTATATTTTACGAGCCGATCCAATGCCTCCCCTGTGCAAGGGGGGGTGCTGAGCGATAGCGAAGCGGAGGGGTTGTAACCTGTACCCAGTCCCACTTGAGTCCCGGATGAAGATGCTTACAGGCTTGATTTACCACGCGGAGCATCTTCATCTATATTCACCTGCAAACTTTCGCTACCGGTTACAACCCCTCAGGCCGCTCCGCGGCCAGCTCCCCTTGCACAGGGGAGCCATGTATACCGCTCAAAAAACCAGTCCATGATGCTTTGTAACTGAGCATTTTAAAACATCTAAAAGTAAATGCTGTCGCCGTGATAGAGACGCAGAATTGCCTTGCTTTTTGTTGAAGCGCGTGATATTCTGTCAGTGGTGCTATAGCACCAGGGGCGTTGCAATATAACGGCAGGCGGTTAGTCACGATCCCCGAAAGGGGGTGACGCCATGCGGATTACATTACATATCGGACCTTACACGGTTACGATTATCGTAAAACGCAGAAACCGCCACCCTGCCCGGTGACGGTTTCTATTCTGAAACTATAACCCTACAGGGCTAACCGCTTGCGCAGCGCCCTTTTATATTCATATTATAGACCGTGGCAGGCTGACCTGTCAACGGTTTTTTACATTTTGGCCCTATCGTCCGGATCAAACGGGCTGTCTGCCTCATTTTATGATCCAGATAAACCGTTCCTTTACGTTGCGTCTGTATGTACGGTAGACTTGGAGATGCCAAACTGTGTGGCCGCGGCGCGGACGGTGGCTTTGTTGTCGATGATGTAGGCGGCCAGGTCGCAGGCGCGCTCCTCGATATTTGTACGCACAGACACCACTCCCCATTTTCTCGTATTTCATGTATATGGCCCGGAGGGGGGAGATATGAGAGGAGCGGCTCTGGCAGCCTAAAGGGCTGCAGGGAAAAGAAAGCAGCACAGAAAGGGATCGTCGTCTCTCCATTTCTGTGCCGCTCTTCTGTTGTATGCCTTTGGATCCGCGGGCCTGCGCACCGCCGGGTCAATAGCCCAGGTGACACGCCTCTTCGCGTCAAGCTCCCGCTTCTTCTTTTTCGAGAGTTTCTCGTAAGGGATAAACTTTTCCATGGTGCTCCTTTCCCATTGCTCAGTAACTGACGATATTATTATACTCTGTCCTGAGCCCAGACGCAAGGCCCCTATTAGGAGCTGTCAATAAGTAGAGCAGGACGAGCCGCTGCCCAGGCTGGGCAGCGGCTCTGTGCTTATGCTGTGTCGCGGTCCGTCAGGAGGCGAGGGCCAGCCTCCACACGTGGTCGGTGCGGTAGCGGCCGTCGTAGGCCATGGCGCCGGACTCGAAGAGCACCAGGATCTCCCCGTCCTTTCCCAGACACAGGGCCTCGGTCATGGGCATAGCGGTGATATTGTCCAGCTGGCAGCTGCTGTCCAGGAGAAAAGCCGGGATCTGGGCCCCGCCCAGCGCAAAGCTGCTGTCCGGGCTGTTCAGGTCCAGGGAGTAGCGCAGGATCGCGGAGTCGTTCTGGCGGCCGTAGGACTGGCTGAGCAGCACGCTGCCGCTGTCCGGGCAAGTCATGCCCTGGATGCGGTCGGGGGCAATGAGCACGTAGTCGGGGATGGGATAGCTCCCGGATCCGGCGTCCAGAGCGCCCTCCCGGCTCATGTCAAAGCCCAGGATGTAGCAGCCGCTCTCGCCGTCGGCCGTCTCGGTGGTGCTGCCCATCTCCGGCGGAAGTTTGTAGCCCTCGCCAGGCAGATAGAAATTCCCCACCCAGAGGATGCCCTGGGAGTAATTCAGGAAGGAGGGGGAGGTGGCCATAGGCACCGTCTCGGCGACGGTGATATCGTGGCTGCCCTCGGTGGGGAGCTCAGAGAGGGGGAGCGCCGCGATGCTGTAGCTGCCGTCGTTGTCCAACGTGGCGGAGACATACAGGGTGTCCCCGGTCACGGCCAGGCCGCCCACGTGGCTGGCGAAGACGCTGCCGTCCGGCTTGAAGAGCCGGTACTCGGCGGTGAGTTCGCCGCTGGCGGCGTCCAGAGCCGCGATCACGGAGGGCATATCGTCCAGCTTGTAATAGAAGGAGATATATACGAGGCTGGTGTCCGGGCTGTAGCTCATGCCCTGGGGAATGGCCGCCTCGTTCAGGCCGGGGATCAGATAGGCCTTTTCGGCCGCGGAGAGGAAGGCGGCGTATTTCTCGTCGTCCAGGAATTTTTCCTTTTTGACGGACCCGGTCTGGGTGAAGGAGAAGCCCGGCTCCTCCGCCGCCTCGGCGGGCACCTCTGCCGGAGCGGAGTCGGGAGCAGGAGCCGGAGCCGGCTCCGCGGGAGCGGGCGAGCTGCTGCCGCCGCAGGCGCTCAGCAGCCCTGCGCACAGGCAGAGCAGAAGGAGCATAGAGAATAATTTTTTCATAATTTTGTCCTCATTTAAGAAAGGCGCGTCGTCTGACGACGGCGCGCCTTAATGGCTTGGGGGTGTTTACTTCATTGCCGCCTTGGAGTAGCCCGTCATCATGTACTTCTGGAAGACGATGAAGAGAATGACCAGAGGCATGATGGCCAGCACGGCGCCCGCCATGATCTCGTGGTAGTTGGCCACGGCCTGGCCGGCGAAGGTCTGCTTCAGCTGGGCAAGACCGACGGTCAGCACCCGGCGCACCTCGTTGCGGGCGATGATCTTGGGCCAGAAGTAGGCGTTCCAGCCGTTGGAGAAGGTCACCAGGGTGACCGTGAAGATGGAGGCCTTGCTCATAGGCACCAGCACGTGGATGATGGTGCCGAGGCGGCCCAGCCCGTCGATCCGGCCGGCGTCGATATAGCTCCGGTCGATGGACAGGAAGGTGTTGCGCATCATAAAGATGTAGTAGGCCGAGACGGCTTCCGGCAGGATCAGGCCCAGGAAGGTGTCGTTCAGGTTCCAGTTGGCGCACATGATATAGATGGGGATAAAGGTGACCTGCAGGGGGATCATCAGAGCGCCCAGGACCACATAGAACAGCACCTCGCGGCCCCTGAACTCGCCGAAGGAAAAGCCGTAGGCCGCCAGAGTACCGGTGCCCACCTGGAGGACCAGAATACCGACCGTCATGACGATGGTATTCCAGTAGTACTTCAGGAAGTTTGCCCGGGTGAGAACGGAGATATAGTTCTCAAGGTGTATGGAGTGGGGATAGAGGGTGGGTACGATCAGCTGGACCTCTTCCGCGGACTTGAGAGAGGTGGCGATCATCCAGTACAGGGGGAAGATCATCACGATGGTGACCAGGACGGCCAGCACAGGCTGGATATAATACCAGGCGTGGCTCTTTTCGCCGATCTTGGCGCCGGCAGTAGGCTTCTTGCTCATACTCACACCCCCTTATGCGTCGTAGTTGACGGAATTGTTCGATACCTTCATGGTGGATACCGTTATAATGAGCAGCAGGAGGAAGAACATAACGGCGCAGGTGGCCGCCCGGTCCATCCGGAAATCTTCCATCGCGTAACGGTAGATCAGGTAAACGAACACTTCTGTCGAACGGGAGGGGCCGCCGGAGGTCAGCACGTCCACCGACTGGAACACCTTCATTGCGCTCAGGAAGGTAGTCACCAGCAGGAACAGAGTGGTGGGGGACAGCATGGGCAGCGTGATCTTGAAGAACTGCTGCCGGCCGGTAGCGCCGTCCAGGGAGGCCGCCTCGTAATAGTCCTTTGAGATGCCCATCATGGCGGACAGGTAGATCATCATGCCGTAGCCGACGACACGCCAGCCGGTGCACATCAGCACCGCGAACAGCGCGGTGGACTTGGTGTTCAGCCAGTCCACGCCCTGGATGCCGATCAGGCCCAGCAGGTAGTTGAAGATGCCGTAGTTCCCGTTCAGGATGACCAGGAACACCATGGCCGCCGAGGACATGGCCACGTACTTGGGGACGAAGATGATCGCCCGCATGGCGCTGAACATACGGGTCATCCGGTTGAAGAGCAGCGCAAACAGCATGCCGCCCACCATGGTGATGGCCAATTCGCCCAGCGTGTACAGGATCGTGACCTTGATGGAGTTCCACATGTACTTGGCGCCGGAGCCGGCGAACAGCCAGTTCCAGTTTTTAATGCCCACGAAGTTCCATGTGTCGTTGAGCAGGTTCCAGTCAGTCAGGCTGATCTGGAACAGCTTGCAGATGGGATAATAGGTGAAGACCGCCAACAGGATCAGAGCAGGGACCACCATCAGAAAGTCAACGATCTTGGCTTTCCTTCTGGCTGTGAAGAAGGGCTTCTTCTGCTCGGGGGCGGCGGCCTCAAGATTCGTTTCAGCCATTTCTCAGATCCTTTCTCGCCTTTTCTTCAAACAACATTCTTACAATAAAAAAATCAACTGCCTCATACACTGCCCCTTCCGGGGCAGTGTATGAGGGGGATACTGCGCTGCGAGCAGGGATCAGGCGTGGTCTTCCAGAATCTCGTTGATCTCCTCGACCATGTCGGCGCTGGCGGACTCCACGTCCGCGCCGTCGTTGATCATCCGGTTCATGTAGTCCTTCCAGGTGGTGGCCAGTTCGGACCAGGCATCGCTCTGGATACGGGGATTGATCAGGTTCAGGTTGTCAAAGATGCACTGGAAAGCGGGCTTCTGCTCCAGGAAAGCGACGCCCTCTTCGGTGGTCAGCACGGAGTTACGGGTGGGCAGATAGCCGGTGCCCTCGGCCCACTTCATGTTGACCTCCTTGCCGCAGAGGTACTGCAGGAACTGCCAGGCGGCGTTCTTGGTGGCCTGATCGTTCTTGGAGGGGATGCCCACCACGCAGCCGCCGACCTCAGAGTAGTGGTCGCCGTTGGAGGCGGAGGGGTACCACAGCATGCCGACCTCAAAGTCGGGGCACTTGGTCACGTAGGTGTTGTACAGGGAAGAGGTGTGCAGGACGGAGAAGGCCTTCTGATCGTAGAAGTTCTGGCGCATGTTGTCGGAAGCGCCGGTGCCGTAGGCCAGGTAGGCGATCCCGTCGTCGCACATGGACTTGATGTAGTTGGTGACGCCGATGGCGGCCTCGCTGTCCAGATCGCAGGTGTTGTCATCGGTGATGATGTCCACGCCCTCGTTCAGGAACAGGGTCTCAAAGTACCACTGGTCCCAGCCCGGGACCACGGTGCCGTAGCCGCCGCAGGCCTTGGCGCCCTCTTCCACGAAGGTGCGGAAGCTGTCATAGTCCCACTGTTCGGGGATCTCGATGCCGTTCTCGTCCGCCATGGTCTTATTGTAATAAATGACCTGGGTGGAGTGCAGGAAGGGCAGGGAGACCTGCTTGCCGTCGTACTGGGCGCTGACCAGAAGACCGGCGGAGAAGTCGCTCACATCGTAGCCGGTGGCGGCGATGTAGGGATCCAGGTTCTCGTACAGGCCGGAGGAGCCGTACTGGGCCACATAGTCGGTGTTGGCCACGACCACGGCGGGCAGGTCCTTGCCGACGGCGTTGGCGGAGACCAGAGCCTCGTTGATATCGGCATAGGCGCCGATGTACTCAGCCTCGACGGTGATCAGGTCCTGGGAGGCGTTGAAATCGTCAACGACTTCCTTGACCAGGGGGGAGTACTGCTCTTCGAGGGCGTGCCACCACTTGATGGTGATGGGCTCGGTGACCTCGTACATGGAAGCGTCCGCCGCTTCGGCGGGGGCCTCCGCGGCCGGAGCGTCCGCAGCCGGGGCCTCTGCCGCGGGAGCGGAAGAGCTGCTGCCGGTGGAGCCGCTGCAGGCGGCCAGGGTGAATATCATACTTATGGCAAGCATGATCGCCAGAATCTTCTTCATTCGTGATCCTCCATTTCTTTTATACATTCTGACAGATTGTTGGAACGCGCGGCACAGCGCTCTGCCGCACGCTATTATGTGGAAAGTATAACATTTGGCAAAGATTGGAACAAGTAATATGTAAAATTTTAACAGAAAATTTACAATTTTTTCAAGATGAGGACTTGAAAGCGTCTGCGAAAAGTGTTATATTATCGGATACTCGTTGAATATTTCGTTTTTCAAAAAATAATCCGAATTTTTCGAGTGATTCGAGGTATGACCAAAGATGAACACTATTAAATTCGCAAAGAAAGACGTAAAACTGGTGGCCCACCGGGGTCTGAGTGGGCTGGAGAAGGAAAACACCTGTGCGGCCTTTGTGGCGGCGGGCAACCGGGAGGCCTTTTTTGGCATCGAGACCGATGTGCACCGCACCGCGGACGGCCGCTTTATTCTTATCCACGACGACGACACGTCCCGCGTGGGTCTGGACAAGCTGACCGTGGAGGAGAGCAGTTTTGACACGCTGCGCAAGCTCCAGCTGGCGGATATCGACGGCAAGCGGGGCCGGGCGGATCTGTGCCTGCCCACCCTGGAGGAGTATATCGGGATCTGCGAGAGATACGAGAAGACCGCGGTGCTGGAGTTCAAGAACCGGTTCCGGGCCTCCGATGTGTATAAGATCGTCTCCACGGTGGACAAGCTGGGCTACCTGGACCATGTGATCTTCATCTCCTTCCATCTGCAGAACCTGGTCAATCTCCGCAAGCGCTACCCCCAGCAGCCGGCCCAGTATCTGCTGCGCACCTGGGGGGACGACACCCTGGAGACCCTGAAGAAGTACAACCTGGGGCTGGACATGCGCTACACCGGCCTGAGCCGGGAGGTGGTGGAGCAGGTCCACGGGGCCGGGCTGGAGGTCAACTGCTGGACGGTGAACACCAAGGAGATCGGAGAGGAAATGGTGGAGATGGGCGTGGACTACATCACCACCAATATTTTGGAATAGAAGTTTCCAGGAAGGGGCAGTATGTACCATCTCTTCAATCCGGAAAACAAGTTCTGGAACTTTGTGGGGAAGCTCACGGATGCCGCCTGCATGAGCATCCTGTGGGCTGTGGTCAGTCTGCCGCTTTTTACCTTCGGCGGGACGACGACGGCCTTTTATGAGTTCTGCCTGCACCAGGCCAGCAACACCGAGGGCGGCGTCTGGCGGAGCTTCTTCGGCTCCTTTCGGAAACATTTCAAAAAGGCCCTGCTGCTCTGGCTCATACAGCTGCTGGGCCTGGCCTTTTTCGCGGCGGACCTGCTGGCGGCCTGGAACTTCTTCCGCATCCAGGGCGGCGTCGCAGGGATCGCCATCCTGGGCGCCTGTGGCTGCCTGGCGTTGATCTTCCTGTCCTGCTGTCTGTATCTCTACCCCATGCTGGCGATTTTTGACTTCCCCATCAAGAAGCTTTTGCACGACAGTTTCATCATGGCCATGGGCAATCTGCACGTGACGGTGACCTTGTTCGTGATGCTGGCCCTGGTGGCCGTGGCCTTCTACTATGTGAGCGGGCTGTTCTTCTTCTGGGTGGGGCTGTATATCTTCTTCTCCTCCTACCTGATCACGGGGGTGTTCCTGAAATATGCCCGTGACCCGGAGGACGGGCCGGACGGGAAGGAGCAGCTGGAGGCATGAAGAACGGATCACTGGCGCGGCTCCTGGGAAAGATCCGGACCTGGGCCCACAGGGAGGCTGCCAAGCTCAAGGGCCTGAGCTTCAAAAAGAAGCTGGAGTACATCTTCAGCTACTACTGGCGCTGGATGCTGCTGCTTCTCATCTTCCTGATGTTCTGCGGCTATATCGGGGAGGCCGTCGCCCAGAGCCACAGGGAGATCGTCCTGGAGGGCTTTTTCACCAACGACGACTGGAACCTCTTCCCGGCGGAGAAGATCGCGGAGGAGTACGGCGAGACCCTGTCCCTGAACAGGAAGCAGAGCCTGCTGTTTGACGACACGCTGTATGTGACCATGGACGGGACCGCCACCGAGTACGGCGCCGCCAGCAACGGGAAGATCATCGCCTATATGGTCACCCAGGAGCTGGACTTTGTGGTCACTACCCGGGAGGTCTATGAGCACTATCTGGGGAACGTCCCCATGGCCGACCTGGAGACGGCCCTCTCGCCGGAGCTGGCGGAGCGGCTGGAGGCGTCTTTCGTCCCGGGCCAGGACACGGAGGGAAATGCCTGCTTCACCGGCCTGGACATGGGCCGGAGCCGCTATATGGCCGGCAGCCCCTACGCCGAAGACGCCGGGCAGTATATCCTCTTCATCCCCTACCGCGCGCCCCATCTGGAGCTCATCAACGATTTCATCTCCTGGTCCTTCCCCTGAGAGAAAACCGATAGAAGACGCCGGGCAGAACAAACTGCCCGGTGGTTTTTAACCTTCAAACTATTTGAAATTTTAATAGTTATATCAAAAAACATAAATTTTCTCTTCCAATCGGCGGCAGGATATGATAAAATAAAGCATAATACGTCGAAGGAGGCAGTTTTTGTGGATTTTCGGGAGCTGACCTATGTGCTGGCCATCGCGAAATACCAGAACCTCACCCGGGCGGCGGAGTCTCTGTACGTGAGCCAGCCCACTCTGAGCAGCTTTCTCATCTCCCTGGAGAAGGAGCTGGATCTGAAGCTCTTTAGAAAGCTGGGGCACAAGTATGTGCTCACCTACGCCGGGGAGCGCTATGTGGACAAGGCCCGGCAGATCCTCCAGCTCAAGACGGATCTGGACGTGGAGCTGGCGGACATCATCAAGCGGGACGTGGGCGTGCTGAACGTGGCCTTCCCGCCCATGCGCTGCGCCTATATGCTGCCCCACACCCTGCCGGCCTTTCAGAAGCTGTACCCCCACGTGAAGGTGAACATCTTCGAGGGGCACTCCTCCGCCAACGACAGCCGCCTGCTGGAGGGGCAGGTGGACATCGCCTTTTACAGCAAGCCCAACACCCTGCACCCCCAGATCGAATACCACACCCTGGCCCGGGAGGAGATGCTGGTCTGCCTTCGGAAGGGGCACCCCCTCTCCCGCTTTGCCCAGCCCAATCCCGCCAGCCGCTACCCCCGGCTGGACACCGGGCTGCTGAAGGGGGAGAGGCTGCTCCAACTGATGCCGGAGCAGCGGACCCGCCAGATCGTGGACGACTATCTGCGGGACAACGGCCTGGAGTTTGCGGACGTGATGGTCACCAGCAACATGTCCGCCATCATCAACTTAGTAGCCGTGGGCTACGGGATCTCCTTTATCTTCGAGACCCACCTGCGGCACCACGCCGGGGACCTGCCCCTGGATATGTTCAGCTTCGGGGAGCCCCGGACCTGCTCGGACTTCGTGGCCGCCTACCGGAAGAATAGCTATATGCCCGTCTACGCCCAGAAGTTCATAGAACTGGCCAAAGAGCTCTTCGAAAGCCAAGAATAAAACAATTCAAATGCGACCCGCTTCGCTGGGCTCGCATTTGAGGTACTCGCGCTTATCGCCCTTCGGTTGGTCGGCGCGAGGGCTCACTTTGTTCGCCTTAGGGTGTTTTTGAGGCGGCAAAGCTGCCTCAAAAACAATTTTGATTTTTTCACACTTTCTCTGCAAGAGTATATCTGCAAGCTAAAATCCCTGCCTGACAGGATTGCCAGGCAGGGAGTATTTTATTTACCAAAGCTATACTTTGTATTAAAATCATGTATTTCCATTATCTTTCTTTTCAGTGTATTATATTTTTAACAAGGGGATCGGAACGGTCCCCGGGACCCCTGAATATTTGAGAGAGAAAGGAAACACTGCCATGGTAAAACTGTACGACTCCGGCGTATACCTGCTGGGCGGCACGCAGATCGTCCCCGAGGGCGAGGCACCCGAGGAGCTGGCGGCGGCCAAGGCCCAGGCCAAAAAGGGCACCATCTCCTACGGCATCCTCCAGGCCCACAACCACAGCGGCGACGCGGAGAACCTGAAGATCAAGTTCGACGCCATCACCAGCCACGATCTGACCTATGTGGGCATCATCCAGACGGCCCGGGCCTCCGGCCTGGAGAAGTTCCCCCTGCCCTACGTGCTCACCTGCTGCCACAACAGCCTCTGCGCCGTGGGCGGCACCATCAATGAGGACGACCACGTTTTCGGTCTCACCGCCTGCAAAAAGTACGGCGGCATCTACCTGCCCCCTCACATGGGCGTCATCCACCAGTACATGCGGGAGGCCATGGCCGGCTGCGGCAAGATGATCCTGGGCTCTGACTCCCACACCCGCTACGGCGCCCTGGGCAACATGGCCGTGGGCGAGGGCGGCGGTGAGCTGGTCAAGCAGATCCTGGAGCAGACCTGGGACGCGGCCTATCCGGAGGTCATTGCCGTGTATCTGGACGGCAAGCCCCGGCCCGGCGTGGGCCCCCAGGACGTGGCCATCGCCCTGGTCACCGCCGTGTTCAAAAACGGCTATGTGAAGAACAAGGTGCTGGAATTCGTGGGCCCCGGCGTCAGCGCCCTACCCACCGACTACCGCAACGGCGTGGACGTGATGACCACCGAGACCACCTGCCTCTCCTCCGTCTGGCGCACCGACGAGGACACCCGCGCCTGGCTGACCGAGCACGGGCGGCCCGAGGAGTACAAGGAGCTCAACCCCGCCGGGACCGCCTACTACGACGGCTGCGTGTACATAAACCTGTCCACTATCCACAGCATGATCGCCCTGCCCTTCCACCCCTCCAACGGCTACGAGATCCGGGAGCTGAACGCCAACATGGACGACATCCTCCATCTGGTGGAGGAGGACGCCAAGAAGCTCATCAAGCGCCCCGAGCTGCACCTGAACCTGTGGGAGAAGGTCCACGACGGCGCTCTGTACGCCGACCAGGGCACCATCGCCGGCTGCGCCGGCGGCACCTACTCCAACATCATGGAGGCCGCCTACCTGCTGGACGGCAAGAGCACCGGCACCGGGGAGTTCGCCCTGGGCGTGTACCCCAGCAGCCAGGCCGTCATGCTGGAGCTGCTGCGCAAGGGCGCGCTGGAGAAGCTCATTGCCGCCGGCGCCACCATCCGCACCGCCTTCTGCGGCCCCTGCTTCGGCGCGGGGGACACCCCCGCCCACGGCGGCCTGTCCGTGCGGCACGCCACCCGCAACTTCCCCAACCGTGAGGGTTCCAAGCCCGGCAACGGCCAGATCGCCAGCGTCGCGCTGATGGACGCCCGTTCCGTGGCCGCCACCGCCGCCAACGGCGGGCGGATCACCGCCGCCGACGAGCTGGGCTATGAATATACCTGCCCCGAGTACCACTACGACCCCACCGCCTACGAGCACCGGGTCTATCAGGGCTTCGGCAAGGGCGACGCGAAAGAGCCCCTGGTCTGCGGCCCCAACATCAAGGACTGGCCCGAGCTGCCCGCTCTCAACGAGCACATGCTGCTGAAGGTCTGCGCCTATATCACCGACCCCGTCACCACCACCGACGAGCTGATCCCCTCCGGCGAGACCGGCTCCTTCCGCTCCAACCCCATGGGCCTGGCCGAGTTCACCCTCAGCCGCCGGGTGCCCGAGTATGTGGGGAAGGCCAAGGCCGTCATGGCCGGCGAGAAGGCCCGCAAGGCGGGCCAGTGCCCGGCAGAGGTGGCGGCGGTCCTGGAGAGAGTCCGCCAGATCCCCGGCTGCGAGTACGTTCAGGACGGGGAAGTGGACCTGTCCAGCACCATCTACGCCGTGAAGCCCGGCGACGGCTCCGCCCGTGAGCAGGCCGCCTCCTGCCAGCGGGTGCTGCTGGGCGGGGCGAACCTGGTCAAGGAGTACGCCACCAAGCGCTACCGCTCCAACCTCATCAACTGGGGCATGGTCCCCTTCGTCCTCAACGGCGAGCCTGACTTCGAGGACGGCGACTACATCTTCGTCCCCGGCATCCGCGCCGCCCTGGAGGGCGACATGTCCTCCATCCCCGCCTACGTGCTGGGCGACACGGTCCGGCCTCTGAGCCTGTCCATCAGCGCGCTGACCGAGGAGGAGAAGGAGATCCTCCGCTGCGGCAGCCTCATCAACTATAACCGGAAGCTGAAAGGAGCGGCAGAGAAATGAAAAACACCCGTATCCCCGTGACCGTCATGCGCGGCGGCACCAGCAAGGGCGTGTATATCCTCCAGTCCGACCTGCCCCAGGACAAGGACCAGTGGGAGCCCCTGCTCCTGCGGCTCATGGGCAGCCCGGACAAGAAGCAGATCGACGGCCTGGGCGGCTCCCAGTCCGTCACCAGCAAAGTGGCCATCGTCCAGCCCTCGGCCCGGCCCGACGCGGACGTGGACTACACCTTTGCCCAGGTCTCCGTGGATAAGCCCATTGTCAGCTACAAGGGCAACTGCGGCAACATCTCCTCCGGCGTGGGTCCCTTCGCCATCGAAAAGGGCCTGGTGCCCGTCACCGGGGACATGACCTCCGTGCGCATCTTCAACACCAACACCAACAAGATCATCATCGCCGACGTGCAGACCCCCGGCGGCGAGGTGGCCTACGAGGGAGACTTCGCCATCGCGGGCGTGCCCGGCACGGCCTCTCCCATCAAGCTGAAATTCGTCCGCCCCGCCGGGACCCTGGGCAAGGGACTGCTGCCCACCGGCAACGCGGTGGACACCCTCGAGGTGCCGGACTTCGGGCCCGTGCAGGTCTCCATCGTGGACGCGGCCAACCCCCTGGTCTTCGTCAAGGCCAAGGACCTGGGCCTCAGCGGAAAGGAGCTGCCCGACGATCTGAACGCGGACGCCGGCATGCTGGAGCTGCTGGAGGCCGTCCGCGGGCTGGCGGCGGTGAAGCTGGGCCTCATCGATGACTACACCAAGTCCGCCTGGGAGACCCCCGGCATCCCCAAGATGACCTTTGTGGCCGAGGCGGAGGACTATGTCACCGCCGACGGCAAGGAGATCAAGAAGGACCAGATCGACCTGCTGTCCCGGATGATGTCCATGCAGAAGCCCCACCCCAGCTACGCCATGACCGGCGCCATGTGCACCGCCGCCGCCGCGGTCATCCCCGGCAGCGTGGTGCAGCAGGTGCTCTCCAAGGGCGCGGACACCCAGTACATCCGCATCGGCCATCCGGGCGGCATCCTGGAGTGCGGCGTGGACTACACCGAGGGCCAGACCCCGGATATCGAGGACACCTTCGGCTTCCGCACAGCCAACCTCATCATGGACGGGACCGCCGTGGTCCGGCTGTAAAAGGAGGGCGCTATGAATAGGAAGAAGCTCCTGGCCTGTCTGCTCCTGGCAGCCCTGGCCTGCGCCCTGTTGGCGGGCTGCGGCAGCTCCGCTCAGGAAGAGGAGCCCGCCGCCGCCGAGGGCAGCATCGGCTCCGTGATCGGCTATCCTCCCCAGGAGCTGGCCGGTGTGATCCAGTGGGGTGCGGGCGGCGGCACCGACTCGCTGATGCGGCCCCTGTCCATCCTGACCCAGGATATCCTGGGCACCAATATCGTCCTGACCAATAAGACCGGCGAGACCGGCTCTGTGGCCACCCAGTACGTCTTTGACCAGGCGGCCGACGGCTCCGTCCTGCTGATGGGTGCGGAGAACCCGGCCCTGTACGACAAGCTGGGCATCTCCGAGCTGAGCTACGACGACTTTGAGTGCGTCCTGCTGATCGGCGACGAGACCACCGGCGTGGTGGTGGGCAAGGATTCCCCCTACAGCTCCCTGACCGAGATCGTGGAGGCCGCCAAGGCCGGCACGGAGCTGACCTTGGCCACCACCGGCACCGGCGGACTTCCCTGGGAGGCCGCCGCCATGATCACCGGGATCACCGGCGCGGAATTCACCCAGGTCCCCTATGACAGCGACGCCTCCGCCAAGGCGGCCGTCCTGAACGGGGAGTGCGACTTCACCGTCTCCAAGGTGCAGATGGGCTATCAGGAGTACAAGTCCGGCGAGTACAAGTGGCTCTGCATGCTCTCCACCGAGCCGGTGGAGCTGATGAGCGACGTACCCCTCATCACCGCCGAGTACCCGGAGTTTGCCGGCTATCTGCCCTGGGGCCCCTTCTACGGCGTATTCGTGAAGGAGGGGACCGACCCGGAGGTGGTCAAGATCCTGGCGGACACCTTCTCCAAGGCCTATGCCGACTCCAGCTACCAGACCATGCTGGGCTACTTCTATATCAATCCCCTGGGCTGCACCGGCCAGGAAGCCGGGGAGTATATCTCCAGCTGGCGGACCAATATGGTCGATATCCTGACAAAAGTCCACGCGATAGAGTAAATAAATAGGAGGAATCATCTAATGAGCGCATTTCTGGCTCCCTATATGCCTGTGATCTCCCTGATCGTTCTGGCTATTGTCGTGGCCATCGGCTTCATCAAGAAGGTCAACCTGGGCTTTCTGTCCCTGGGCGTCGCGTTTATCCTGACGATCGTGGGCGGCCTGAAGGCCTCCGCCGTCACCAGCGGCTTTTCCAGCTCCATGTTCGTCACCCTGGTGGGCGTCACCTTCCTGTTCGGCATGGCCTCCCAGAACGGCACCCTGGACCTGTTCTCCAAGAAAGTCGTGGCCCTGGTGGGCAAGCACACCGTGCTGATCCCCATCCTCATGTTCGTCCTCTCTGCCTTCATCTCCGCCATCGGCCCCGGCCATATCGCCGCCGGCATCCTGATGACCACCTTCGCCATGTATCTGGCCTTTGAGATGAAGATCAACCCCTGGGTCACCGCCCTCTTCGCCAAGCTGGGCGCCAACGCCGGCTGCGCCTCGCCCCTGTCCCTCACCGGCCTGCTGGCCAAGGAGCTGAGCGAGCCTCTGGGCCACTCCGGCTTTGCCCTGCACCTGTTCCTGTCCACCCTGCTGTCCGGCTTTGTCTTCACCCTGGTGATCTACATCGGCTCCAAGAGCTACAAGGTCAAGGCCGACAACCCCCTGAAGTGGTCCGAGATCCCCAAGTTCAACCGGAACCAGAAGCTCACCATGGCCGCTATCGCCATCATGGTCATCTGCTGCATCGGCTTCAAGCTGGACACCGGCCTCTTCGCCTTCATCATGGCCGCCATCCTGATCCTGCTGGGCGCGGCCGACGAAAAGGCCGCCATCAAGGGCATCCCCTGGGGCACCTTGATCTTCATCTGCGGCGTGGGCTCTCTGGTCAGCGTCATCGATAAGCTGGGCGGCATCACCCTGGTCTCCGACTTCCTCAACGGCTTCATGAGCGAGAAGACCGCGGTGCCCGTCATCGCCGCCACCTCCGGCATCCTGTCCTGGGTCAGCTCCACCACCGGTGTGGTCATGCCCGCCCTGTTCCCCATCGCGGACCAGGTCTCCCAGCAGTTCGCCGGCGTCAACTACGTAGAACTCATCTCCGCCATCACCGCCACCTCCTTCGCGGCGGCGATCAGCCCCCTGTCCACAGGCGGCGCTATCATCATGTCCTCCTACTCCGCCTCCAAGGAGACCACCAACGAGGAGATGAACAAGCTGTTCAAGAACCTCTTCCTCCTGTCGGTGGCGAATGTGGCGATCAACGTGCTGATGGCAGCCCTGGGCGTGTTCAATCTGGGCGGTCTGTTCTACTGATATCTTAATTTGCTACCCCTCTCTCTCAAAAGGAAGGCGCGGTTCTCCCCTAAAAAGGAGGCCGCGCCTTCTGACACAACTGGCCAAAAAGGGCTAAAGCCCTTTTTGTGCCAAAGGGGCTGCAGCCCGCTGTAGCGCACGATGGAACCCGTCAAAGACGGGTTCCACGCACGTTTGCGGGCTGAGAAGAGTTTTTTCCGAGGCACATGTCCTCGGAAAAAACGAATTTGACTGATTTCGCCGCTCCGGCGGCGAAACTCTGCGAGGCCAAGGTGCGCAGATTGACAGGTCCGGCGAGGTTTGCTATACTGTTTCCACGCCCGGTTCGGGCGAATTTCCCGGGCAAAGTAAATACGCTCCATACAAGGGGCAGGCATTTATTCAGGAAAGCCGGGTGTGAATCCCGCACGGTCCCGCCACTGTGATACGCCCTGCCGGGCGTTCAGCCAGAATGCTGAGTCTGTCCTGCACAAGCTTACGATGAATGGGCTTGTGCCTGTTTTTGTACCCGCCGCGGGGAAAAACTCCCCGGGGCGCGGGCTTCTGACGGCAAAAACACCCCTTTGTGTTGGAGAGGGGTGTTTTTTTGCCGGGCAGAAAGGAAGAAAGCCTATGAAAAAAACCCAAAAAGCATTAAGCCTGGTCCTGGCTGTAGTTCTGGTCCTGGGCCTTGCCGCCTGCGGGGGCACGAGCGCGTCAGACTCCGCCCCCCGCACGCTCACCGACCCCAGCGGCGCTGAGATCAGCGTCCCGGAGGAGATCGGCACGGTGGCCGTGCTGGCCCCGTCTCTGGCGGAGACGGTGGCCGCCCTGGGCCACGGGGAGCAGATCGTGGCCTACGACAGCTCCAGCCTGGGCCTGGAGGGCCTGCCCGCGGAGGCCCTGGTCCTGGACCTGTCTGACCCGGACATGGAGCAGCTGACGGCCCTCAAGCCCGATCTGCTGCTGGTGACGAACATGTCCCTCTATGACCAGGAGGACCCCTACCGGGGCCTCATCGATCTGGGCGTCTGCGTGGCCTGTGTGCCCACCAGCGACAGCCTCGCCGGCATCGAGAGCGACATCGCCTTCGTGGCCTCCCTCTTCGGCGAGGAGGAGAAGGGCCGGGAGCTGGTCGATTCCATGCAGGCGGAGGTGGACCGGCTGGCCGCCATCGGGGCCACGGTCACCGAGAAGAAGTCCGTCTATTTTGAGATCTCCGCCGCCCCCTATTTGTACAGCTTCGGCTCCGGGGTGTTCCTGGACGAGATGCTGGACCTCATCGGCGCGGAGAACATCCTGGGCGCTGAGGAGGGCTGGCTGAGCGTCACGGAGGAGACCGTGGTGGCCGCCGACCCGGACGTGATCCTCACCAACGTCAACTACATCGACGACCCTGTGGGCGAGATCCTGGCCCGGCCCGGCTGGGAGGCCGTCACCGCGGTGAAGAACGGCGCGGTCTATTCTATCGACAATATGGCCTCCTCGCTGCCGGACCACAACGTGGTCAAGGCCATGCGGCAGATGGCCCAGGCCATCTACCCGGAGCTCTACGGTGCGTAAGGCCGGGGGAAAAGGCCTGGCCCTGGGGCTGTTTGCCGCTGCCTCGCTGCTGCTGGGCATAGGGCTGGGGAGCGTCTTCATCTCCCCGGCCAAGATCCTTTCCGCTCTGACCGGGGGCGGGGACGAGGGCACCCGTGCCCTCGTCCTGGGCCTGCGGCTGCCCCGGGTGGCGCTGGCCTTTCTCGCCGGCGCCGCCCTTTCGGCGGGGGGCGCGGTGATGCAGTCGGCCCTGGAAAACCCGCTGGCTTCGCCCTTCGGCCTGGGCGTCTCCGCCGGGGCGGGGCTGGGGGCCAGCGCCGTCATGGTGCTGGGCGTGGGCGGAGCGCTGGGCGCTTTCGCCCTGCCGGCGGCAGGCTTCGCGGGCGGTCTGGGGACCGTGCTGCTGGCCCTGGCCCTGGCCCGGGCCTTCGACTCCCGGCTCTCCAGCGTCACGGTGGTGCTGACGGGGATGGTGCTCTCCCTCTTTTTCTCCGCCATTTTGGACCTGATGGCCGCCATGAACCCGGACTACGCCCAGCGCATCGGCCTGTGGCAGATGGGCAGCTTCGCGGCCAAGGGCTGGCAGGGGGTGGGCGTGCTCTGCCCGGTGCTGCTCTTGTGCCTGGGCGTCTTCCTGAGCCGGGCCCGGGAGCTGGACCTGCTCAGCTTCGGGGACGAGCAGGCCCAGGCCATGGGCCTGGACCCCAGGCGCACCCGGCGCTTTCTCATCGCCCTGGTGGCGGTGCTGACCGGTACGGCGGTGGCCTTCTCCGGCATCATCGGCTTTGTGGATCTGGTGGCGCCCCACGTGGCCCGGCGGCTCTTCGGCGCGGCCCACCGGCGGCTGCTGCCCGCCGCGGCCCTGCTGGGCGGGAGCTTCATGGTCCTCTGCGATCTGGCCTCCCGGACCCTGGCCTCCCCTCGGGAGATCCCAGTGGGGGCCGTCACGGCCCTGCTGGGCGCGCCCTTTTTCATTGTGATCTTTCTGAAGGGAAGGAGGGCTCCGTGATGCTGAAAGTGGAAAAGCTCTCCTGCGGCTACGGCGGGGAGCCGGTGGTTCGGGACATCTCCTTTACGCTCTCCCAGGGGCAGCGTCTGGTGCTGCTGGGCCCCAACGGCTGCGGGAAGACGACCCTGCTGCGGGCCGTCACGGGCCTTTTGCCCTCCACGGGCCTTCTGGAGCTGGACGGGAGGGACCTGCGGAGCCTGTCCGCCCGGGAGCGGGGCCGGAAAATGGCCATGCTCACCCAGATGAGCGGGACCGGCTTCGCCTTTACCGTGTGGGAGACGGTGCTCATGGGCCGCTATCCCCACCTGGGCCGGGGCGTTTTCGCCTCTCCCTCCGCCGAAGACCGGCGGATCGCGGAGGACTGCCTGAAAAGCCTGGGGCTCTGGGCGGAGCGGGACCGGCCCATCACGGAGCTCTCCGGGGGCCAGCTCCAGCGGGTGCTCCTGGCCCGGACCTTTGCCCAGACCCCGGAGATCATCCTGCTGGACGAGCCCACGAACCATCTGGACCTGAAGGTCCAGGTGGAGCTGGTGGAGCAGCTGAAGGACTGGAGCTCCCGGCCCGGCCGGGCGGCCGTGGGCGTCTTTCACGATCTGGACCTGGCCCTGTCCTTCGCCGACACGGTGCTGCTGATGGACCGGGGCCGGGCCGTGTATCTGGGCAGCACGGACCGGCTGGACCCGGCCCTGCTCAGCCGGGTCTTTGAGATGGACGTGCCCGCCTATATGCGTAACTCCCGCAAAAGGTGGGAGAGTATGGGAGAATGAGATGGAATTGTACAGAAGCCCCTATGAGGCCTACCCCTTTTTGAGCGACGGGCCGGAGGACCTGCGCTGTGACTTTGAGCTGATGACCGACGGCCTCGCCAGCCTCACGGGTCTGCTCCGGGCCAAAACAGAGGACCCGGCCCTGCGGGACGAGCTTTTGTGGGTCTGCGAGCTCATTTACCACATGAACCCCGCCCTGCGGACGCCCCTCCAGGTGACCCAGGCGGAGGCCGAGCGGCTGTTGGCCGCCTCGGAGCGCCTGCGCTTAAGCTGCGGCGGCCGCTGCCGCCGCTTTGTGCTCACCTAGGGCTGCGAGAGCGCCTGCCTTGCCCACATCCTGCGGGTCCGGGCCAAGGAGCTGGTCCGGCTCCTCTACCGGCACGTTCACCAGGGGCATGAGGCGGAGCCCCGGCTCCTGGACCTGGCCAACCTCCTCTCCGGCTACTTCTTTTACCTGGCCCTCTCCCTGAACGCCTCCGCCGGCGTGGAGGAGATCGAGTTCATCAGCCGGAACTATTAAAAGCCCGGACCGCTTGCGATTTATCCCCGCGCTTGGTATACTGTAGGAGAAAGGGGGCAGGGGCGAATGGGACTGAAACTGAATGAGGAGCAGCTGGCCGCGGTGAGCTCCACCGAGGGCGTGGTGCGCGTCATCGCCGGGGCCGGCTCCGGCAAGACCCGGGCGCTGACCCACCGCTATGCCTTTCTGGTAAACGAGCTGGGCATCCTCCCCGAGAACATCCTCTGCGTCACCTTCACCAACAAAGCGGCCAACGAAATGCGCCAGCGCATCCACAACCTGACCGGCGACCGGGACACCGGCCGCATCAATACCTTCCACGGCTTCTGCGTGTCCGTCCTCCAGGAGGACAGCCACGCGGTCCAGTACCCCAAGAGCTTTCTGGTCCTGGACAACAGCGACATCGACTCTATGCTCCGCATCCTCTACGAGGAGCGGGGCCTGACCCTGCGGGACAAGACCTTTGCCGACGCCCGGGACATGATCGAGATCCAGAAGCTCTTCAAGAAACCGGAATACTACCTGGACCTGATCGGCCTATCCCTGGAGGCCCTCCACGAGAAGTACCTGAGCGCCAAAGCCACGGACGAGATCATCTTTTACGGCTATCTGTACCAGGAGAAGAAATGCTTCGGCCTGGACTACAACGACCTGATCAAATTCACCCTCTACATCTTCTCGCAAAACGAGGACATCCGCCTGAAATGGCAGAAGCGTCTGGAATACATCATGATCGACGAGTTTCAGGACATCGACGCTTTGCAATTCGAGCTGATGGAGGCCCTGTGCGCCTACCATCAGAACCTCTTCATCGTGGGGGACCCGGACCAGACCATCTACACCTGGCGGGGCGCGAACGTGAAATTCCTGCTGGAGCTGGAGAAACAGTTCCCCCAGGTCCGGACCCTCATGATGCTGAAAAACTACCGCTCCACGCCCCAGATCCTGGCCGCTGCCAACTCGCTGATCGGCAAAAACAAGCATAGGGTTGAAAAAAACCTGGTGCCGGTGCTGCCGGACGGGGATCCGGTCCTCTTCCACTTCGCCAAAAATGCCCAGGCGGAAGGGGAGTGGATCGCGGCCCAGATCCTGCGCCTGCACGAGCAGGGGACCGCCTACCGGGATATGACTGTCCTCTACCGGGCCCACTATGTGAGCCGTTCCGTGGAGGAGGCCCTTCTCCAGGCGAAGCTGCCCTATCACATCTACAGCGGCGTCCCCTTTTTCGGCCGGGCGGAGGTCAAAGACGCGCTGAGCTATCTGCGCATGGCCGTCGCCCAGGACGACCTGTCCTTCCGGCGCATCGTCAATGTCCCAAAGCGGAACATGGGCAGCCGGCGGATGGCCTTTTTAGAGGAGTTTTCCCGGGAAAAGGACTGTACGCTCTATAACGCCCTGAAGCGGAACCTGGACAACGAGATCTTCAGGGGCACGAAGGCGGCCTCCTTTGTGCGCCTGATCGAGGACTTCTCCGCCGAATGGGAGACCCGCCCCGTGTCGGACCTGCTCTCCGCCCTCCTCTACGAGAGCGGCTACGAGACCATGTTGCGCACAGAGGGCAGCCAGGAGCGGCTGGACAACCTGGCGGAGCTGAAGCAGGCCGTCCGGGACTATGAGACGGGCTGCGGCGAGGAGGCCACGGCGGCCCACTTCCTGGCCCATGTGGCCCTGCTCACCAACGCCGATATGGAGGATGCCTCCGACAAGGTGAAGCTGATGACCGTCCACGCCGCCAAAGGGCTGGAGTTCCCCGTGGTGTTCCTCTGCGGCATGAACGACGGCATTTTCCCCTCCCGGAAGACCCGGGACCTGGCCGGTATGGAGGAGGAGCGGCGGCTGGCCTTTGTGGCCATGACCCGGGCGGAAAAGCGCCTGTTCCTGTCTGGGGCGGAGGGGCGCAATTTTGACGGCTCCCCCCGCTATCCCTCCCGTTTCGTGCTGGATATCGACGGCGGGCTGCTGACCTATACCGAGGAGCCCAACGACCGGCTGATCGCCGAGGCCCGGGAGTACCTGTCCGCCGCCGAGAAGGCCCTACCGGAAAACCTGGAGAGCGAACTGCTCCCGGTGGGCGCACGGGTCCGGCACGAGTATCTGGGGGAGGGCCTTGTGCTGGAGGCCGATGCGGGGAAGGGCGCGTATCTGGTGCAGTTCGACTCCCTGCCCACGCCCAGGGCAATTTCTTTCCGGGCCAAACTGACACAGATTTAAAAGAGCGGGACAATAGAAGCCATCAGCGGCCGGGTCATTTTGACCCGGCCGCTGATGACTTTTGCGGATATTCTTCTTTACAAGGCGTATTTCTGGGAGAAGCGCTCGTAGTTGGCGGCGTACTCCCCGTCGGTGGAGTGGTGCATGGTGTGGACATAGTTGTGGGTGTCGTAGCTGCTGTGCTGCATCTCCACGATGCAGGCGGCGATGTTGGAGCAGTGGTCCGCCACCCGGCTCAGGTCGTTGACCAGGTCCGTGAAGATGAAGCCGGTCTCTACGCTGCACCGCCCCGCCCGGAGCCGGTCGATATGGTGGCCGCGGAGGGCGCCGCCCATGCCGTCCACCACCTCTACCAGAGGCTCTACCTGGCGGGCAGCGTCCGGATTGTTGGTGGAAAAGGCGGCGATGGACAGGCTCAGCGCCTCGGTCACCGCCGCGGACATGAGCCGCAGCTCCTGCCGGGCCCCTTCGGAGAAGACGTTGCCCTTCTCCCGGGCCGTCTGCACCGAGATCAGAATGTCCACCGCGTGGTCGCTGATGCGCTCAAAGTCGCTGATGGTGTGGAGCATGGTGGACAGATCCTGGCTCTCCCGGACCGTGAGGCCCAGGGCGGAGAGCTTCACCAGATAGGTGCCCAGCACGTCCTCGTGTTTGTCGATGGTGTCCTCCAGCTTCCGCACCTGCTCCGCCTCCTTGGCGTCCCACCGGTCCAGAAGCCCGATGGACTTCTCGAAGGCCCGCTGGGACATGAGGGCGGTCAGGTCCGTCAGGCGCTTGGCCTGGGCCAGAGCCACGGCGGGGGTGTTCATCAGGCGCTCGTCCAGCAGGGGCTGCTCCGCCCGGACGCCCCGCTTCTCCTTGACGGTGGCCTTGGCCAGCCGCTCCAGAGCCCCGGTAAAGGGCAGGAGGATGAGGGCGCAGCCCAGCTTGTAGCCCGAGTGGACCACGGCGATGGACACCGGGCTCACTGCCGCCCCCAAAAAGGGCAGGTCCAGGGTATGCTGGAGGACGGTATAGGGCGCCATGAAGAGCACCGCGCCGATGAGGTTGATATACAGATGGATAGCGGAGGCCCGGCGGGCATCCGCGCTGGCGTTCATGGAGGAGATCAGCGTGGGCACCACCGCGCCGATGTTCATGCCGATGATCAGAGGGATGGCACTCTCAAAGGTGATGCTGCCGGTGACGGACAGGGCCTGCAGGACGCCCACCGAGGCGGAGGAGGACTGCATCACCGCCGTCACGGCGGTGCCCACCAAAATGCCCATCACCGGGTTGGAGAAGAGGGTGAAGACCCGGGAGAACTGGGGCACGTCCTTCAAGCCCTCCACGGCGGAGGACATGGTGTTCATGCCCACCATCAAAACGGCAAAGCCCAGCAGGATAGCCGCCACGTTCTTCCGGCGGCCGGAGGACTCGAAGCGCATGAAGTACACGCCCAGCAGGGCCAGGATCGGGATCCAGCTGGCGGGCTTCAAGAGCTGGAAGAGAAAGGCGGCCCCGTCGATGCTGGTCAGGGAGATGAGCCAGGCGGTGACGGTGGTGCCCACGTTGGCGCCCATGATCAGGCCCACCGCCTGGTGGAGCGTCATGACGCCGGAGTTGACGAAGCCCACCACCATGACGGTGGTCGCCGAAGAGGACTGGATGATCCCCGTGACCACAAAGCCCATGAGAAAGCCCTTCACGGGGCTGGCGGTCAGCTTCTCCAGAATGGACTGGAGACGCCCGCCGGCGCAGCTCTCCAGGCCGTCACCCATGTAGAACATGCCGAAGAGGAAAAAGGCGAGGCCGCAGAGAAAATTCAAAAGATCAAAGATATCCAAACAGGAGTCCCTCCAACAAGACAGACGGAGCATACAAAAACAAGCAGGAAACAGTATACCGTATAGAAGACGCCAGTGTAAAGAGAAAAGTATGGATTTTATCCAATTTCATAAAATTATAGGCTAAAAATGGGAGAATATGGAAGGAAAGGACCATATAAGTAAAGTAAGTGCCGGAAATACGGCACTTACTTTATCCAGTGTTTATTCTTCCTCCAAGGCGTAGCCGTGGGCACGGATGCTGTCCAGCAGGGCCTGACCGTGCTCCGCGCCGCCCACCTCGCAGGCGATATGCACTGCCGTCTCGTTGGGGTGGAGCTGGGGGCTCAGCTTGTCATGCAGGACGGTGAGGATATTGCCCCCCGCCTCCGCGATCACGTTCAGCAGCGCCACCAGGCTGCCGGGCCGGTCCAGAATGGTGACGATGAACTTCACCCGCCGGTGCCGGGCCACCAAACCCCGCTCGATGATGGACTGGACGAAGCTCACGTCGATGTTGCCGCCGGAGAGCAGGCAGACCACCCGCTTGCCCTTCACGTCCAGTTTCCCGTTGAGGACGGCGGCCACGCTGGCCGCCCCGGAGGGCTCCACGATCTGCTTGCAGCGCTCCATCAATAGCAGCATAGCGTCGGCGATCTCCGTGTCGGAGACGGTGACCACCCCGTCGGCGTGCCGGTTGATGAGCTCCACGGTCAGGTCGCCGGGGGCCTTGACGGCGATGCCGTCGGCAATGGTGGAGACCTGGTCCGTCTGGACCAGGGCCTTTTGCCGAAAGCTCCGGGCGATGGCATCCGACCCTTCGGCCTGGACGCCCCAGACCTGCACCCGGGGGTTGATGAGCTTCACGGCGGAGGCCACCCCCGCCAGCAGCCCGCCGCCCCCGGCGGGGACCACGATCACGTCCACATAGGGCAGGTCGGACAGAATCTCCAGACCTAGGGTGGCCTGGCCGGCGATGACCTCCGGGTCGTTGTAGGGGTGGAGGAAGACGGCACCCTCCTCCTGGCAGATGCGCATGGCGGCGGCGTAGGCGTCGTCATAGCAGGAGCCCTCCAGCACCACCCTGGCCCCGTAGCCCTGGGTGGCCTGGACCTTGGCGATGGAGGCCGCCTTGGGCATGACGATGGTGGCCGGGACGCCGAACATCTTGGCAGCATAAGCCACGCCCTGGGCGTGGTTGCCCGCCGAGGAGGCCACCACCGGCCGTTTCTCCCCGCCCTCGGTGAGGATAGCCAGCTTGTTGCTGGCTCCGCGGATCTTGAAGGAGCCGGTCTTCTGCCGGTTCTCGCACTTGAGGTAGATCTGCCCGCCGGTCATGCCGGAGAAGGTGGAGGACAGGTCCAGCTCCGTGTGGTGCAAAATGGGCTTGAGCCGTTCGGCCGCCCGCTCGATATCGCTCAGCTGAATGTCGATAAAAACACCCCCATATTTGTTGATTATCCGGTTCGTCTAACCCGATTCTACAACAAGTATGGGGGTTTTTCAAGGCTTTTAATCTATGACGGCAGCGCCCTCCCGCTCCGGCAGCACCGGCAGGACTCGCCAGGAGGGGAACTCCTCCGCCACGGCCGCCGCCATCCGGGGGGCGAAGTCCTCGCCGGAGGCGAAGCACAGCAGCGTGGAGCCTGCGCCGGAGATGCAGAGCCCCGCGGCCCCCAGGTTTAAGGCCAGCTCCCTGGCCCGGTCATAGCCGGGGATGAGGGGCGTCCGGTAGGGCTCGTGGATCCGGTCCTGGAGCGCCACGGGCAGCAGCGCCGCGTCCCCGGTCTCCAGGGCCTTGAGCAGCAGCGCCGCCCGGGACACGTTGAAAATGGCGTCCTGGCGCGAAAGCTGGGCGGGCAGCACGCTTCGGGCCAGCTCCGTGGAAAGCTCAAAGTCCGGGACCAAAACGGCGAAATGCAGCTTGTCGCTGAGAGGGAAGGAGGCGGACAGGACCCGGCCGTTCTCCATGGAGGAGACGGTGAGCCCGCCCCGGAGGGCGGGGGCCACGTTGTCCGGGTGCCCCTCTGCCTGGGCGGCGATGAGCAGCAGCTTGTCCGGACTCAGACCCAGGCCGTGGAGCTCGTTGGCGGCCAGGACGCCGCCGGCGATGAGGGCGGAGGAGGAGCCCAGGCCCCGGCAGACGGGGATGTACGTCGACAGAAAGCGGATCTCCACCGGCTCCGGGGGCAGGCCGGCCGCCTCCAAGGTGGTCAGATAGGCCCGGTAGGCCAGATTGTTCTCGTTCTGGAACTTCTCCGGGCAGCCGCTGATCTTCAATTCAGAGGCCGGGAGGAATTCCATCTCGTTGTACAGCTGCCAGGCCAGGCCGAAGCAGTCAAAGCCCGGGCCCAGATTGGCGGAGCTGGCAGGCACGCGCACACGCATGACTCAGACCTCCTTCCGGTCGATCAGCCCCAGCACGTAGGGCAGGATCTGCTCTTTGTCAATGACGTCTGTGTGGAGGACCGGCTTTTCCTTCAGGCCCCGGAGACCCTTGGGGATGGGCACGTTTGTCAGCCGCTCTAAAGTCTCCATCTGTTGGAACTCGTCCCCGCTCAAGTCGCCTCCCAGGGCCTTGAGCACGGCGGCGGGGAACTTATAGGGGGAGGCGGTGGAGAGCACCACCATGGGGGCGCTGCCGCCCGACTGTTTTTCGTAGTCCCAGGCGGCGGAAAAGGCCACGGCGGTGTGGGTGTCGCACAGATAGCTCCGCTCCCGCCAGACCCGGGCGATGGCGGCCTCGGTCCCGGCCTCATCGCAGCAGAAGCCGGAGAAGACCTGCCGGATCTTTGCCATGGGCTCCGGCGGCAGGGTGTAGACCCCGTCCCGGCTCAGCCGCTCCATGCAGCCGGCCACTAAAGCCCCGTCGCCTCCGGCGGCCAGGTACAGCAGCCGCTCTAAGTTGGAGGACACCAGGATGTCCATGGAGGGGGAGCTGGTGCGCAGGAAATCCCGCCGCCGGTCATAGACGCCGGTGGCCAGAAAGTCCGTCAGCACCCGGTTGGCGTTGGAGGCGCAGACCAGCCGCCCCACGGGCAGGCCCATGAGCCGGGCGTAGTAACCCGCCAGAATGTCCCCAAAGTTCCCGGTGGGGACGCAGAAGTCCACCGGGTCGCCCACTGCGATCCGGCCCCGCCGGACCAGCTCTCCGTAGGCCAGAAAATAGTAGCTCACCTGGGGGGCCAGGCGGCCGATGTTGATGGAGTTTGCCGAGGACAGGCGCACACCCTTGCCCTTTAGGGCGTCCCCGGAGCCGATGGCGGCAAAGGCCTCCTTGACGCCCCGCTGGCAGTCGTCAAAATTGCCCCGGACGGCGCAGACCTTCACGTTCCCGCCCTCCTGGGTGGCCATCTGGGCCCGCTGGACCGGGGAGACGCCCCCGTCCGGGTAGAAGACGACGATGCCCGTGCCCTCCACGTCGTGGAAGCCCTCCAGGGCGGCCTTGCCCGTGTCCCCGGAGGTGGCCGTCAAAATGACGATCCGGTCCGTGACGCCCTCCTGCCGCCGGGCGGCGGTGATGAGCTGGGGCAGCATGGACAGGGCCACGTCCTTAAAGGCGGAGGTGGGGCCCCGGAACAGCTCCAGGACGTACTCGTCCCCCACCTGGACCAGAGGGGTCAGTTCCTCTGTCTCAAATTTCCCGGCGTAGGCCCGGCGGACCAATTCGCCCATGCCCTCAAAGCCGGGCAGCAGGTGCCGCAGCACCGCCTCGGCCACCCCCAGGGGCGGCAGCGTCAGGCAGTTCCGCCAGTCAAAGGGCCGGCCGGCCAGGGCCGGGTCGATATACAGTCCGCCGTCAGGGGCCAGGCCCTCCAGCACGGCGGCGGTGTCGGCGGCGGTGTGGCCGCCGCGGGTGCTCTGATAGATCATGTCTTCCTCCAGTTGCTCGATAATTTATGGTCTATTCTACCGCCAGAAGGCGCAGATTGTCTACCCCCGCAGTGCGTTTCATGGCCTCCACCAGCTCCGCCAGGGGCGAGGTCATCTCACCGATCTCCAGGGACAGGGTGACGCTGGCCTGGCCGTGGACCGGCGGGCTCTGGGCGATGGTCAGCACGCTGGCGCCGGCCTGGGAGATCTGGGAGAGGAGGGCGCTGAGGACCCCCGGCTCGTGCAGCAGCATCATGGACAGCACCGCCTTCCGGCCCCCGGACATGTCCGCCGGTTCAAAGATGAAGTCCTTGTACTTATAATAGGTGCTGCGGGAGATGCCCACCTGCCTGACGGCCTGGCTCACCTCCTTCACCCGGCCGCTCTCCATCAGGCGGCGGGCCTGGAGGACCTTTTCGTAATATGCGGGCAAAATGCTCTTGTGGATGATGAGATAATTCTCCGGCATTGGGCAATATCTCCAATCCTGTAAATTTCGTCGAATTGGGGCTTGTTTTTCCCCAGGGCATATGATACACTGTCTGCGATGAAAATACAAGTGTATTTTTCTCACGGACACAAGAAAATTTTTTGGAGGCTGAAGGATGAAAGTCGCGGTTTTGGGATACGGCGTCGTAGGCGTCGGCGTTTATGAGATGCTGAAAAAGGCGGAGGGCCTGGAGCCCGGGCCCGTGCTGGTGCGGCCGGGCAAGGCGGACGCCCCCTTTAAGGTCACGTCCATCGAGCAGATCGTCTCCGACCCCACGGTGGGGGCGGTAGCGGAGGTCATGGGCGGCGTGAGCCCCGCTTTTGAGTACGCCGCGGCGGCCCTGAAGGCGGGCAAGCACTTTGTCACCTCCAACAAGGCCCTGGTGGCCGCCAAGGGCATCGAGCTGAAGGCCCTGGCGGAGGAGAGCGGCGCGGCCTTCCTCTTCAGCGCGGCCTGCGGCGGCGGCGTGCCCTTCCTGCACAACCTGTCTATCGCCCGCAAGAGCGACGAGATCCGCTCCCTGGGCGGCATCCTCAACGGCACCACCAACTATATGCTGGACGCCATGCAGCGGCTGGACATGGACTACGGCCAGGCCCTGGCCGACGCCCAGCGCCTGGGCTACGCCGAGGCGGACCCCACGGCGGACGTCTCTGGGCTGGACGCCCTGCGGAAGATCATGCTGGCCTGCGCCGTGGCCTACGACGTCCTGCCCACCGAGGGCCTTCTGAACGAGGGGATCGAGAACATGACGGCGGCGGACGCCGCCCATATGAAGAGCCGGGGCTATACCTGCCGTCTGCTGGCCCAGGGGGGCCGGAACCCGGACGGGAGCGTGTACGCCTTTGTGGAGCCGGTGCTGTTCCGCGCCGGCGCGCCCGAGTGCTCCGTGCTGGAAAACTACAACATGGCCAAGTACGAGGGGGCCTGCGCCGGGTCCATCGTCCTGATGGGCCAGGGGGCGGGCCGCTGGCCCACGGCCTCTGCGGTCTTGCGGGACCTGAGCTGTGTGCTCCAGGGGGACCGGGCCATGCTCCAGCCCGGCTGCAAGGCCGGGGCGGCGGACAATTCCGCCCTGAGCCGGCTCTACTATGTGCGCCTGCCCGAGGCCTTTGCCGCCCGGCTCCCCTCGGAGAGCTGCGAGGCGGAAGACGGCCTTGCCCGGCTGGTCACCAAGCCCCTGTCCCCGGCGGCCATGCACGCCGCCGCCAAGGAGATCCGGGCGGCCGGCGGAGAGCTCTTCTTCGCCGCCATAGGAGGCTGAGACCATGCTGAAGGTAGCGAAATTCGGCGGCTCCTCGGTGGCGGGAGCGGAGCAGTTCAAAAAGGTCAAGGCCATCATCGAGGCGGACCCCGCCCGGCGGATCGTGGTGTCCTCGGCGGCGGGCAAGCGCAGCAGCGAGGACCACAAGCTGACGGACCTGCTGTACCTCTGCCACGCCCATCTGACCTACGGCGTCAGCTGTGACGATATCTTAGAGACCATCCTCCGGCGCTTTGTGGAGATCAAGGAGGCCCTGGGTCTGAGCTACGACGTGGAGGCGGAGCTGCGGGCCTATATGGCTAGGCTGAACAAGGACACGCCGGTGGACGAGCTGGTGTCCCGGGGGGAGTACTTCACCTCCCGGCTGCTGGCGGAGTACCTGGGCTATACCTTTGTGGACGCGGCCTCCAGCGTGTTCTTCACCGTGGAGGGCCGGATCGACAAGGAGCGGACCTATGAGGCCATCTCCGCCGCCCTGAAGGCCAACGGCAGGATCCTGATCCCCGGCTTTTACGGGCGGCTGCCCTCGGGGAAGATCCGGGTCATGTCCCGGGGCGGGAGCGATATCAGCGGCGCTCTGGCCGCCGCGGCGGCGGACGCGGACGTGTACGAGAACTGGACGGACGTGTCCGGCATCCTGATGGCGGACCCACGGATCGTCAAGGACCCGGCCCCCATCGCCAAGATCACCTACGCGGAGCTGAGGGAGCTGGCCTTCATGGGCGCCTCGGTCCTCCATGAGGACTCCATCCAGCCGGTGAAGGAGAAGGGCATCGCCCTGAACATCCGCAACACCAACCGGCCCCAGGACCCGGGCACCATGATCGTGGACAGCATCGAGGCCGAGGGCAGCCACGAGCGCTTCATCACCGGCATCGCCGGCCGGCGGAACTTCAGCATCCTGACGGTGCAGAAGCGGAACCTGAACGCCAACCGGAGCCTGAGCCAGGCCCTGGACATCCTGGACCGGTACAAGGCCCCCGTGGAGCACATCACCCTGGGGCTGGACTCCTTTGCCCTGGTGCTCTCCACCGGGGCCCTGGGGGAGGCGGTGTACGAGGTCATCGCCGACCTGAAAAAGGAGTGCGCCCCGGACGACGTGAGCGTCCAGGAGGGCATCGCCCTGGTGGCGGCGGTGGGCCGGAAAATGACCTCCAAGCCCGGCGTCTCCGGCCGGCTCTTCAAGGCGCTGGGCGACGCGGGCGTCAACATCCGTACCATCGCACAGGGCTCCGACGAGTTGGCTATAATAGTAGGAGTGGAAAACGAACAGTTCGAGACCGCCATCCGCGTGATGTACGACGGATTTGCCGGATAAGATCATATTATAAGAAATTGGGAGGATAAACGACATGAAAGAATGGAACATTGCCATACTGGGCGCCACCGGCGCCGTGGGCCGGGAGATGCTGAAGGTCCTGGAGGAGTATGAGATCCCCGTGGGGAAGCTGCTGCCCCTGGCCAGCGCCCGCAGCGCGGGCGGCACCGTCACCTTCAAGGGCCAGCCGGTGCTCATCCGGGAGGCCACCGAGCAGAGCTTTGAGGGGATGGACTTCGTGCTGGGCGCGGTGAAGAACCCCATGTCCAGGAAGTTTGCCCCGGCCATCGTGAAGAGCGGCGCGGTGTATATCGACAACAGCTCCGCCTTCCGCCTCCAGAGCAACGTGCCCCTGGTGGTGCCGGAGATCAACGGGGCCGACGCCTTTACCAACGAGGGCATCATCGCCAACCCCAACTGCTCCTCCATCATCACCCTGATGGCCGTGGCGGGCCTGGCGAAGCTCTCGCCCATCCAGAGCATGGTGGCCTGCACCTATCAGGCCGTGTCCGGGGCCGGCCAGCCGGGCCTGGAGGAGCTGGAGCGGCAGATGGCCGATCTGGCCGCCGGGCGCAAGCCGGAGGCCAAGACCTTCCCTACCCAGATCGCCCTGAACGTGATCCCCCACATCGGCGACGAGCTGGAGAACCTCTACACCGATGAGGAGATGAAGATGCAGAACGAGGGCCGCCGCATCCTGCACCTGCCGGAGCTGAAGGTCACCTGCACCTGCGTCCGGGTCCCCGTCATGCGCTCCCACTCCATCTCCGTCACCGTGCGCACGGAGCGGAAGATCAGTGTGGAGGAGGCCAAGGAGGCCGTCCGGGCCTATCCCGGCTGCCGCCTGATCGAGGACTACGAGGGCCGCAACTACCCCACGCCTCTGGACACCAGCAACCAGGACCTGGTCTGGGTGGGCCGGATCCGGGAGGACCTGACCGACGACAAGGGCCTGACCCTCTGGTGCTGCGGCGATCAGATCCGCAAGGGCGCTGCCAGCAACGCCGTGCAGATCCTCAAGCTCCTGACGGAGAAAGAGTAAAAAATATAAGCAGGCCGCCGCAAAAACTTTCTTTTGCGGCGGCCCGGTTCACTTATGATAAAGGAGAAGAAAATATGAAGGTACTGATGCTCAACGGCAGCCCCAAGAAAAACGGCAACACGGCCACGGCCCTGAAGGAGATGGAGAAGATCTTCGCCCAGGAGGGGATCCAGGTGGAGACCGTCCAGGTGGGCGGCCAGAACATCCGGGGCTGCATCGCCTGCAACTCCTGTGCCCGGACCGGCCGCTGCGCCTTTGACGATATCGTAAACGAGGTGGCCGCGGCCTTCGAGAACAGCGACGGTTTGGTGGTGGCAAGCCCCGTCTATTACGCCTCCGCCAACGCCACCCTCGTCGCCCTGCTGGACCGGCTCTTTTACAGCACGGGCTTTGACAAGACCATGAAGGTGGGGGCCAGCGTCGTGGCGGCCCGCCGGGGCGGCCTGTCCGCCACCTTTGACGAGCTGAACAAGTATTTCACCATCTCCGGCATGCCGGTTGCCTCCAGCCAGTACTGGAACAGCATCCACGGCGCCGCCCCCGGCGAGGCGGCCCAGGACGCGGAGGGCCTCCAGACCATGCGCACCCTGGCTAGGAACATGGCCTTCCTCATGAAGAGCATCGCCCTGGGCAAGGCCGCCTACGGCCTGCCGGAGGCCGAGCCCTTCTGCGCGACGAATTTCATCCGGTGAAAATCTAGGGCTTGTTTTAAAAATGGGAAACGGTTGTATTATTTCAACAAGATAGCAATAGCACCGACATAAACGAAAG